>DHTF01000087.1:53388-101543 GCA_002411515.1 Proteiniphilum sp. UBA5267
CTATCTTTGCACCCGATTACAATACGGTGGTTGTAGCTCAGTTGGTTAGAGCGTCGGATTGTGGTTCCGAAGGTCGCGGGTTCGAGCCCCGTTTTCCACCCTGATCTCATGATAATGAGGTTTTTTATTCTCTTTAGATTTGTTTTAGGTAATCACCTGTTTTATAAATAGGTGATTTTTTTTTGTCCTTTTTTTTAGATTCCATGCATTCGCCGACGGAACTCCGCGCAGACAATAGCCGTGGCAGCGGCAACATTCAATGATTCGGAAGTCGTGCGGTTCAAAGGGAAATTGGGAATAAGCAGTCGCCGGTTAATTTCTGCCGCGGTGTCGGGTCTGATGCCTTTGCCCTCGCTGCCCATCACGATGATGCCATGTGTCGAAAGCTGATCGGCATAGATATTTTCTCCATCCAGGAAAGTGCCATACAGGGGCAGGTGTTGATGTTTCCGTAAAAAAGAGACGATGTCGGTGTAGCTGACTCTTACACGGGCGATAGCGCCCATGGTAGCTTGTACCGTTTTGGGGTTAAACAGATCGACGGTGTCGGGTGAACAGACAAGGTGATCGATGCCAAACCAGTCGGCAATACGGACGATGGTACCCATATTCCCCGGGTCCTGAATGCCGTCGAGCGCAAGATATAACTTTCTCTCGGGTTGAATTTCTTCGAGATTGTTTTCGGGTTGATAAAAAACACCGATGATCTGAGGGGCTGTTGCCAGCAGCGTTGCCTTCCTGAGTTCCGTCTCGCTTGCCTCCACCACTTCTTCTGCTCTTATACCGGGATGTGCAGACAATACCTCCGGTAGTGCCGCAATAAGCTGACAGCGGCAGGTATTCAGCAAATCGAAAACAAGCTTTGCTCCTTCGGCGATGAAGGTTCCGCGTTCATCACGAAATTTCTTCTCTTTGAGCGACCGAATCTGTTTTATTTTGTTGTTGCTTAAACTCATGGGTTTTTTAATATCGCAATCAGCGTTCTGCTATCCGATTTTTAAATGAATGTTATTTCCGTCAGTGGTTCGGCTTTTAGTGACTGCCTCCGGTTTTAGTCTTGCATCTATTTTCTGCTTGTTTCTGGAGTGTAAAAGTAACAATTTAATCGCAACATTCTGTGTAAAAAGAGTACTGAACAAAGAAATTGAATAAAGCATGACATAATTATGTCATAAAATAGAACAAACATATCATTCTTGTAAGGTTGATAGTTTCAAAAAATCGTTATCTTTGTAATAATTAGTTTGAGCGTTAATTGTGGATAAAATTTAATTTATAACAATATAAAAGGTATATTTCCAATAACTTATGAACGAAAAAGCAATTATGGACAAAGTGGCCGATAACATCAGAATACTTTCGGCGTCGATGGTAGAAAAGGCTAAATCGGGACATCCCGGAGGTGCCATGGGGGGAGCAGATTTCATCAATGTCCTGTTCTCAGAATTTTTGGAGTACGATCCCGAAGATCCTACATGGGAATCACGGGACAGGTTTTTCCTCGATCCGGGACACATGTCGCCCATGCTCTATTCAGTGCTTTGTTTAAGTGGTAAATTTTCGTTGGACGAACTGAAGGAATTCCGGCAGTGGGGCAGTCCCACACCAGGACATCCTGAAATAGATTTGAACCGGGGTATAGAGAATACTTCCGGACCCCTGGGGCAGGGACATGCCTTTGCAACCGGTGCTGCTTTGGCAGCCAGATTCCTGCAGGCAAGACTCGGAGAGGTGGTGAACCATACCATCTACACCTTTATTTCCGATGGAGGTATTCAGGAAGAGATATCACAGGGCGTGGGGCGCATTGCCGGACACCTTGGCTTGAGCAATCTGATTATGTTTTACGACTCCAATTCCATACAACTCTCCACTACCACCTCCGAAGTGACCAGTGAAGACGTTGCGAAAAAATATCAGGCCTGGAACTGGAAAGTAATTACCATAGACGGTAACAACGTAGAGGAAATTCGCAAGGCACTCACAGAAGCCAAAGCTGAAAAAGAGAAACCTACCCTCATTATTGGCAAAACCATTATGGGACGCGGTGCACTGGCTGCGGACTGCACTTCGTTTGAATGCCAGGTGTCTACGCACGGGCAACCACTCAGCGCTGCCGGAGCCGATTTCGCTCAGACAATCAAAAATCTGGGCGGCGATCCTGCAGATCCTTTTGTAATCTTCCCAGAAGCAAAGCAACTTTATGAAAAAAGAATGCAGGAACTGAAGGAAATTGCAGCCAAAAAGAGGGCAAAAGAAATGGAATGGGAAAAACAAAATCCCGAATTGGCCGTAAAGAGACAAAAATGGTTCTCGCGTGAACTGCCCGAGATCGACTGGGCAGCCATACAGCAGAAATCGGGCAGTGCCACACGTGCTGCTTCTGCCACTGTGTTGGGTGTACTGGCGCAGCAGGTAGAGAATATGGTGGTAGCTTCTGCCGACCTCTCCAACTCCGACAAGACGGACGGCTTTTTGAAACATACCAAGGCATTCAAAAAGGGAGACTTCTCCGGTTCCTTCCTGCAGGCAGGTGTTTCCGAATTTACCATGTCGTGTCTCTGCATTGGAATGAGCCTTCATGGTGGTGTGATACCGGCTTGTGGTACTTTCTTCGCCTTCTCCGATTATATGAAACCCTCGATTCGCGTGGCTGCACTGATGGAAACGCCGGTTATTTTTATCTGGACACACGATGCATTCCGCGTAGGTGAGGATGGCCCTACACACCAACCTGTAGAGCAGGAAGCACAGATCAGACTGCTGGAGAAATTGCAAAATCACCATGGACAAAACTCCATGCTGGTTCTTCGCCCTGCCGATGCAAACGAAACGACAGTCGCCTGGAAAATGGCTCTCGAAAACAAACATACTCCCACCGGACTGATTCTATCCCGTCAGAATATCAAAGATCTTCCTGCCGCAGAATCACGCTTCCAGGAAGCACTACAGGCCAATAAGGGTGCCTATGTTGTGGAGGATGAAGACAACTACGATGTAATTCTATTGGCTTCGGGATCGGAAGTCGCCACACTGGTGGAGGGCGCTGCCCTGCTGCGTGCCGACGGAGTGAAAGTACGCATCGTCTCTGTTCCCTCCGAAGGACTGTTCCGGGCTCAATCGGCCGAATACCAGCAATCGGTACTGCCAAAAGGCAAAAAGAAATTTGGTATGACCGCAGGTTTGCCCGTTACGCTAGAAGGACTTGTTGGCGCCGACGGCTCGGTGTGGGGCTTGAACTCCTTTGGTTTCTCTGCACCTTACCAGGTACTCGACGAAAAACTGGGATATACTGCTAAAAATGTATATGAACAGGTAAAAAAAATATTGTAATCAAAAAAACGATTGATATGTCGCTATTCGACCATTCAGAAAAACCCATCGGGATTGGATCTGATCATGCCGGTTTTGACAAAAAACAGATGATCATCAAAAAACTCGAAGAGCAAGGTATTCCTTATAAGGATTTTGGAACCTATTCTTTGGAAAGTACCGATTATCCCGACTATGCACACCCCCTTGCTGCGGCTGTTGAAAGCGGCGAATGCTATCCCGGAATCGCCATATGCGGTTCCGGAAATGGCATCAACATGACGGTGAACAAGCACCAGGGAATACGGGGTGCATTGTGCTGGAATCCGGAAATTGCATATTACGCACGGGCACACAACGATGCCAACATCCTCTCTCTTCCAGGTCGTTTTCTCAACGATGAAGAGATTTATGAGATCCTTGTTACTTTCCTGAATACCTCCTTTGAAGGGGGACGACACCAGAGGAGAGTCGACAAGATCCCATGCGTTTAACGTGATATTTCGTCGTGAGTAACCCCATCTCCTCTTTATATTACAAGGGAGATGAAATTTATTGATCTCATGAAGTGGAAGAAACGATCCGGTCTGCTTTTGTTGCTATTTCTCTTCTTGCCTGCTTGCGAGTTGACGGAGATGCAATTTGATAATCATCCACGGGGCAATTTTGATGCCCTGTGGACGATTCTTGATCGGAATTATTGTTTCTTCGACTATAAAGAGATCGACTGGGATGCAGTTTATGCGGAATACAGTGCCCGTATCACGTCGGATATGAGCAGCGACGCTCTCTTTAAACTGATGGGAGAAATGCTTGCGGAGCTGAAAGACGGACATGTGAATCTGGCCGCAGCACACGATATTACCCGTTACTGGCAATGGCAGGACGACTACCCGGTGAACTTCGATCCAACCATTCAGAAATATTATCTGGGAAAGGATTTCGGTATTGCATCCAGTATGCGATACAAGATTCAGGAAGATAATGTGGGTTATCTTTATTATGGCAGCTTTTCAAACGATGTGGGAGAGAGTAGCCTCGATCAGATCTTAAGCAGGATGGCCATCTGTCATGGCCTCATCATCGACGTAAGAAACAACGGTGGGGGGAATCTGACCAACGTGGAACGCATCACCAGCCGTTTTTTCAATGAGCGCACTCTTATTGGTTATATCTCCCATAAAGTAGGACCGGGGCACGACGATTTTTCTCCATTATTTCCCAAGTATGTGGAAAGCTCCGATCGTGTGCGCTACCAGAAGCCGGTGGTCGTGCTCACCAACCGGGGATGCTACAGTGCCACCAACGAGTTTGTCAGTATCATGAAGTATGCTCCCAACGTGCTGGTGATGGGCGATAAAACGGGTGGTGGCAGCGGATTGCCTTTTACTTCGGAATTGCCCAACGGGTGGTCCATTCGTTTCTCCGCATCTCCCATGTTCAATGCCGAGAAAGAACACATTGAGTTCGGGGTGGAACCCGATATCTACGTCAGTATGAAAGATGTCGACAAGGAAAAAAACAAAGACACCATGATTGAGGAAGCACGAAAGTGGATCAAAGGAATACAATAAACTGCATTTTACCAGTCATGTTCCGAAAAGAGATCTATACCAAGCGAAGAAAACAACGCGAATAAAACAACTCAAAGAATCATTCAAAAATCAAAAATGGGGTGTCTACAAGTGAATAACCTTTATGCATAAAGGCCATTTTCCGTTGATAGAAAGGTGAATATCTTGTTTTTCAATATTGTAAAAAAAGAGACTGCCCCATAATTGAGGCAGTCTCTTGCGCATAATATCGTGTGTGGTTATTTACCCATCGCGCTGATGGTGAAGCTATAGCGGTATTCTTTTTCTGAAAATCTGTACTGATCAAGGGGTTTGGCTCCCCATGAGTTTAAACCTGCCACGCCTCGCTGGAACAGATCCACGCAGAGTACGGTCTCGTTGCGGGGAATGATATCCGACCAGTGCTGCTGTTTCTTGGTCATGCCGGGATCCAGATCCTCGGGGCGGAGGTTTGTCGCACTGACCGATAACGGCTGCGCACCATCCACACGGATGCCTTTTCCCTCCTCGTTGGTCAGTGTGAGCCAGCGTACATCAGTTTTGTTGCCGGTCTCCTGTGGACGGTAATACGTATAAGCCTGCTCTTCCACAAGCCCTTTCCAGACACCCATGAAGGTATCGTCGTGCCGGTCAATATAGTTTTCACGTGGTCCCCGTCCGTACCAACTGAACTGATTGAGTTGTTTGGGTAAAACCATCAGCATGCCAAATCGCATCATCTCTGGGAGTTCATCACTCTGGGCCTGATAATGCAGATCGGTAGTCAGGCTGCCGTCATTGTTCACCGTGTAGAGTATATCCACGAAGGCCTCAATTCCTCTGAGCTTCGCACGATAAGCGAAGGAGATACCATTCTCTTTCTCTTCTGTTCCCCGATAGGTATAAATCACGTTGTGTCCGGCTGCATCCCATAAACGCAGGAGGTATTGTTCTCCTGAACCGAAATCATTGTCCACCGGTGCCCTCCAGAAATTGAGGCGGGGCAGTTCCCTGAAAACATTCCTGCCGGCTGATTTGATACTCAACAATGAACGGCCATCCTTCAATGAGAAAACATATTCTATATTCCCCGAAGTGATGGTGGCCATCTCTGCCTGGATATTTTTATTGAGTGATCCCTGGCTGCTTCCTGCCGTGAAATATTGGTTGATCTCCAGCGGGAACTCCTCTTTGGCCACTTCAAAGCCCGGTTCAATAAACTGGTTGCCTTTTTTGTCGTAGGCAAACAGCTGGAGATAATATTCGGTACCTGCTTCTGCTTTCAGTGCTGGCAGATCAAGCTGAACATCTTTGCGGGAGTCAGCTGCTACTTCCACGCTGAAACTGCCTTCCGAGAACTTCTCCCCGTTTTTCAACAGAATCCATTTGTAGTCATGTGAATCACGGGTTAAAGGAATGAATTTATAGTCATTGATGACCGTGACAAGGCCTTTATTCAGGTCTTTTGCTTCAAAAAGGATGTTTTGATACACCTTCTTTACAATGTAGGTGTGTGGCATATATTGCTGATCTGGCGTGATGATGCCATCCATGCAGAAGTTGCCGTCGTTGGGCAGATTGTATCCTTTGAGGTCGCCACCATAAGCCCAGTAAAAGCGTCCCTGCTCATCGTGGGAGGGGTAGCCGTGGTTGTACCATTCCCAGATAAAGCCACCCTGCATGTTTTTGCTGCTCCGCATCAGATCCCAGTATTCCTGGAAATTACCCATGCTGTTACCCATGGCGTGTGCATATTCGCACATGATAAAGGGACGTCCCAGGTCTTTGGCTGCATCCCGCTTCATGCTCTCCCAGGAGGGATACATGGGGGCAATGATGTCGGTATTCCTGTCGCGCTGATGGGCCTGTTCATACTGTACGGGGCGACTTGGATCGCGTTCTTTTGCCCAATCATACATTGCGAAAAATGCTTTCCCGTTGCTGGCCTCATTGCCTAGAGACCATGTGATTACCGAAGGGTGATTTTTATCTCTTTCAACCAGTCGGATCATTCTGTCCATATGTTGTGCTTTCCATTCGGGAAAGTTCGACACATTTTCGGGACCATAACCCAATCCGTGTGATTCCAGGTTTGCCTCATCTACCAGGTAGATTCCATATTGGTCGCATAGCTTATACCACAAGGTTTGCTGCGGATAATGGGATGTGCGCACTGCGTTGATATTGAGTTCTTTCATCAGTTTTATGTTGCGCATCATGATCTCTTCATTCACCACATTACCGGTATTTGTGTTAAACTCATGAAGGTTTACCCCCTTGATCATCACTTTTTTCCCGTTCACCATGAGTTGCCCGTCGGTGATCTCTATGTTACGGAAACCAATTTTGGACGAGGTAGACTCGATTACTTTACCACGTTCATCTTTCAGTGTCAGCAACAGAGTATAGAGATTAGGTGTTTCGGCAGTCCATTTCGCAGGATTGGTAACTTTGCCTGAAAGCGTGATCTCCTCTTCCTGTGAAGCGGCAATTTGAGCACGTTGTGATTTTTTGAAAACCGCTTTTCCCTGGTTATCCAGAATGGAAACATCCAATACCCTGCTTTTGGGTTGGTCACTGTAGTTTTTTAGCATCACTTCCATGCTGAAGACCCCGTGGCGGTAGTTCTTATCCAGACCTGGATGAGCAAAGAAGTCCCTGATGCGGGTATCGGCAGTACTGTAGAGGTAAACATTCCTGTTGATTCCACCCAGACGCCACTTGTCCTGATCCTCCAGGTAGGAGCCGTCACTGAACTTATGAACCTGACACGCTAGCAGATTCTCACCGGTGCGGATATAGGGAGTGATATCAAACTCGGCAGGGCTCTTGTCGTTCTTGTTGAGGCCGACCTTCTGACCGTTTACATAGACAACCATGAAGTTGGTGCCCCCCTCAAAATGAAGGAAGATGCGCCTACCATCCCAGTTTTCAGGAATGGTGAAAGTGTGGCGGTAGCTACCCACCGGTGAATTATTCCGGTCGATGTGGGGTGGGCGTGCCGAAAAGCCAAATCCGATATTCACATACATCGGGCTTCCATAACCATTAAATTCCCAGTTCCCCGGGACCGGCATGTCGACCCACTCCTTGTCATTAAAGTCCTTGCTGAAAAATCCTGCTGGTACTTCTGCCACCCTCGGAACCCAGTGGAATTTCCATTTTCCATTCAGTGACTGAAAATAAGGCGATTTGGCATAGTTGTCCTGCTGGGCGGTCTGTTCATCGGCATAAGGTATTGCCGTGGCTCGTGTCTTTTCAAGATTGATTGCGAATATTTCCGGGTTTTCCCATTCCGGCGGAGTTTCCTGTCCAAAGATTGGATTCATCGTGAACAGCATGGCGCATAACAATGTAAACAGTAATTTCATGTGCATAATTTTTATTAAATGATTAAACAACGTGTATGTTCCCTATAGTCACAAAAATAGCACTATTTATTGACACTTGATGCGAATTAAATAGATATTTTTCATCGGATACAACAATTATCGTATTATCTACACTTATATTCTCAGTCTTTTCATTGTTTGTTTCTATATATTTTTAATTATTAATCAAATTTTATTTACTTTGCATAATAAGTGTTTCTTTCTATTCTGGAAAAATAAATAAAAGACCGCCATTTCGGAAAGATTTATTCAATGGATCCAGATGAAAGCATGAAAGAGGAGAAGTGGTGTGTGTTGTGAACAAAGTTGACCGACAGTAAAAGGGTTGTTAGAGCCTTTTTGTAAGTATATCAGAGCGTGTCCCGGTGTAGTAGCTACGAGCGGATTTTGTTGTGGGCAAAATATCCACAAGCCGGAGAGTGTTGGGTGAATAGTCGAATCTGAAATGATGATACAATGAATGCAGTGATGGGAAAGCGAAACAAGAAGACACGATTGTCTCTGATGATGTTTCTTCAGTTTTTTATTCAAGGATCGTGGTATGTTACCATGGGGACTTATTTGGGAAATACCCTTCGTTTTTCAGGGGTGGAGATTGGCTTGGCGTATAGTACGGCGGCTATTGCTGCCATTGTTTCTCCTGTGATAGTGGGAATGATTGCCGACCGGTTTTTCTCAGCCAACAGGGTGTTGGCATTTTTAAATATCACGGGAGCCTTTCTGCTGGTTTGGTTGACTCAAATTGACCAGTTTGCGTTGTTTTTTCCGGTGTTGCTGATGTACACCATCTGTTTTATGCCTACCATGTCGTTGTGCAACGCCATTTCTTTTGATAACCTGACTGATACCGCTAAGGAGTTCTCCCGTATTCGTTTGTTTGGTTCATTTGGTTGGATCATAGCGGGTTTGCTGATTAGTTCGATGAATTTAGAGAAGCTCTCAACCCCTTTTCTCATTGCCGCTGGCATATCTTTCCTCTCGGGTTTGTATGCTTTTACCCTTCCTTACAAGGCGCCTGAAAAAAGAGTTGAAAAGGCGACAGTGGGGCAGATTCTTGGATTTGACGCTTTTAAGCTGACTAAGGAGCGGTCGTTTCTGGTGTTGTTGGTGTTCTCGGCGATGACCTGCATCCCGCTCGCTTTCTATGACTCTTTTACCAATCTATTTATTGTGAATGTCGGCGTCAGTAATGCGGCTGCAGCTATGAGCATGGGGCAGGTGGCTGAAGTTGTCTTCCTTTTCGCATTTCCCCTCATCTTCCTGAAACTACGTTATAAGGGAAGTATTGTGGCGGCTATTGTGGCGTGGTTGCTGATGTATGGATTTTTTGCTCTCGGAGCGCGTACCGGAGAAGTGGGGTTCATTTATGCCGTGCTGCCGCTCCATGGATTCTGTTTTACCTTTTTCTTTGTTTCCGGACAATTGTTTGTGGATGAAAAGGCGCCCTCGTCGTTGCGCAACTCGGCGCAGGGGCTGATTGCATTTGCCACCTACGGTGTGGGTAAATATCTTGGTTCGCTGATAGCCGGAAATGTGGTGGATCAATACAGTACGGTTCAGGGTGCTTACAACTGGGTCTCTGTATGGACGGTGCCTTTTGTGATGACGTTGGTCATACTCCTTGGATTCATTGTCTTGTTCAAAGAGAAAAAGAATAAATTGGCAGCATGATGTGTTATGTTTTTTTATAACACTGAATAATTAATAACATTTTTTTGTTACAGGAAGAAGCGAAAATTCGCGTTGTGTTTAGTAAAAATTATTTAAATCATTGAAGCATGAATGAAACATTTAAAAAAATGAAAGCAAGTCGGAAACAACATGCATCCAAATTATGGGTGCTGCTGTTTTTTGTGTTGTGTACGGCAACCGTATCAGCACAAAAAATAGTAAAAGGGACCGTAAGTGATGTAAACGGAGAACCGTTGATTGGCGTGAATGTTGTAGTGAAAGATGCTGCCACAGCCATTGGAACCGTAACAGATGCGGACGGGTCCTATTCATTGAAGGTGCCGGGAGATAACTCCATCCTGGTATATTCCTACATCGGCTACAACACTGTAGAAGTTGTTGTGGGAGCACAAACTGTCATTGATCAGATATTAACAGAAGAGACACAAATGATGGATGAATTGGTTGTGGTAGGTTACGGCGTTCAGAAGAAAGTGACCGTCACGGGCTCTGTGGCAAGCGTGGCTGGCGAAGATCTGAAAGCATCGCCCACCACCAACCTGTCGAATGCCATCGTGGGTCGTATGCCGGGTGTAATTGGATTTCAACGTTCTGATGAGCCAGGAGGTGGTGGAACAACCATTCGTATTCGTGGAACGAACTCACTCGGATTTAAAGACCCGTTGGTAGTAATTGATGGCGTGCCGGGACGTGCCGGCGGTCTGAATCGCATCAACCCCAATGAAATTGAGTCGATGTCGGTATTAAAAGACGCTGCAGCAGCTATTTATGGTTCGCGTGCAGCCAATGGTGTAATCCTGATTACCACCAAACGGGGTAAAGAAGGGAAACCCACCATTACCTATACGGGAAATATGGGGTTCTCACAACCTACCCGCATCCCAGAGCTTGCCAATGCTTTTGAATATGCTACAATGGTGAATGAAATTGATAAATATTCCGGTCGGGATCCCCGTTATTCCGAGGAAGACCTTAGGCAATACCAGGATGGTTCCGATCCATGGGGACATCCAAATACGAACTGGTATAAAGAGACCATCAAGGATATTTCACCCACCTATCGTCACGATGTCAGCATAACAGGTGGAAGCGACCGGTACAAGTTTTTTGTCAGCCTAGCCGCCAATGGAGAAGATGGTATTTATAAAAATTCAGCAAACCGATATGACCAATTCAGTTCGCGGGTGAATCTGGATATGAAAGTAAACGACTATCTCGATATGTCGTACGGAAATGTCAATCGTCTGCAAGTTACAAATTATCCGGCACGTGGTGCCACGGATATCTTCAGCTCAATGGTTCGCAGTAAGCCTATCCTTCCTGCCTATTGGCCCAGCGGAGAGCCGGGACCAGATATTGAATACGGTGATAACCCTGTTGTTCGTGCTACTCCAGCAACCGGAAAAGATCTCTATAAAGCTTATTATATCCAGAATACGCTGCGGGCTACTTTCAAAGTGCCGGGTGTGGAAGGGTTGATCCTGACGGGAACTGCATCATATGACCAATATTTCAATAACCGGCGTCGTTTTGAAACACCATTCACCCTTTATACATGGGATGGTAATAAGGAACATACGCTCACACCTTCTCTCAAGGGTGTATCTCAGCCTCAACTTGAGGAAAGAAGAGAAGAACAAACCGACTGGATGACCAACCTTGTGGCTTCCTACGATCGTGCTTTTGGTAATCATAACTTTGGTATCACTGCAGGTGTGGAAGCACAGAAAAACCAGTGGCGCATGGTAAGGGCTACCCGTAAGTACTTCATATCTGATGCGTTGGATGAAATAAACAACGGATCGGTAACCGATATGGAAACAGAAGGATACTCCTGGACCGAGAGTCGTATCAACTATTTCGGACGTGCAAATTACAACTATCTCGAAAAGTACCTGCTCGAGTTTGTATATCGGTACGACGGTTCTTACCGTTTCCCAAAAGATAAACGTTACGGATTCTTCCCGGGCGTATCTGCTGCCTGGCGTGCTTCGGAAGAGGAGTTCTGGAAGGAGAATCTTTCCTTTATCAATTATTTCAAACTACGTGGATCAATTTCCCAGACGGGAAGTGATTATTTGCTCGATACCGGTGGAAATCTCGACAGAAGTATTCAATACCTCAACACCTACGGGTTCGGTACCGAGTACTTGTTTGGAACTTCATTCCAGAAGACCCTGTACCCCACACGTACTCCTAACCCAAACATTACCTGGGAGGTAGGAACAACCTATGATATGGGATTCGAATTTAAATTTCTCGACAACCGCTTAGGCGTAGAAACCGACCTGTTCTATCAGAAACGTACCAACATGTTGATTTACAGGAATGCCTCATTGCCACAGATCTCGGGAATTACCCTTCCAAGGGAGAATATCGGTGAAATGTCAAATAGAGGAATTGAGGGTTTGATTACCTGGAACGACAAAGCTGGAAAGGTGGAATATGATGCTTCTTTAAACATGACCTACTCAAAAAACAAGTTGCTTTTCTGGGATGAAACGCCGGGAATACCCGAATATCAGAAAAGAACCGGAAAACCGGTTAATACGGAGTTGTGGTATATTGCCGATGGTGTGTTCAACACACAGGAGGAATTAAATAGCTACCCACATTGGGCCAATGCCAGAACCGGTGATATCAAGTTTATCGATACAAACGGTGACAAAATTATCGATGCCAATGACCGAGTTCGTTCCGATAAGAATTCAGAACCTACATTTGTCTTTGGTCTTACCTTGGGAGTCCGTTGGAATAACTTCGATTTGAGAACCTTGTTTCAGGGAGCTACAGGCGGTATCACTTATATCTGGCGTGAAAGAGCTGGAGAAGCTGGAAACTACTACAAGTTTATGTACGATAACCGCTGGACAGAGGAAAACCCGATGGTAGAACATCCGCGTGCCTATAACCGTGAAAATGAATATTGGGCAAAGCAGGGAACGGATCAGAAGAACACCTACTATCAGTTTAAGACCGATTATCTGCGCTTGAAAAATATGGAGTTAGGTTACACCTTTAATTTCCCGGCAATCCGCAATGTGGGTATCCAGAACCTGCGCTTGTATGTAAACGGAACCAACCTGTTTACGTTAGACAATGTAAAAGTACAAGACCCGGAAGCCAATGACACCGGTCGTGAATATCCGCAGCGTCGTATCTGGAATGCCGGTGTTTCTATCACTTTCTAAATAAAATATGATTATGAGAAAAATAAAACAACTGACAATAATTATCGTATTGGGGTTTGCTATCCTCCTGTATGCCTGCTCCGATTTCATGGATATTGTTCCCTCTACTTCTTATACTGAAGAGATGGTCTTTACCGATGCTGCCCTGACACAGGCTTTCGTCAACGATTTGTACAATAACATTCATCCGGGAGCAAAGGAACATTCTCTCGACGGATTGACCGACGATGCCTATTTTACCCATAACTACGGTCAAAAAGATGTAGTGGAAGCGGTCTCTATTTCAGAGACGAACCTTCAATGGTATAACAACGACAACAATCCGTTTAAGTGGCAAAAAAGATACAGCGGCATCCGCTTTGCAAATATCATCATCAATAACATTGAGAATGTACCCGAGAAAATCGGATATAATCTTGAGCGAATGACTGGTGAAGCCTATTATATGCGTGCACACATGTACCATGAACTTGTTCGCGGTTTTGGTGGAGTGCCCATTATAACTGAAGACTTTTCACTCGATCAGATGGAGGAAATGAAAAAACCGCGCAGCAACATGCGTGAATGTCTGGAGTTTATCGTAAGCGATCTGGAGAAAGCAGAACAATACCTGCCTGCTACAGTGGGTGCATCAGAATGGGGTCGTGTAACCAAATATGTTGCTACTGGATTGAAAGCCCGTATCTTGCTGCACGTTGCCAGTCCACTCTACGCAGATCGCACGATCAATACCCTCGATGTGAATCAGTTCGACGGTGACCGCATGGCTACCTATCGCGCTGCAAAAGATGCAGCAATTAAAGTGATTGAAGAAGGTCCCTTCGAGCTGATCGATTGCAAGGGAGGCAGTAATACCGATAGAGCCGAAAAATTCAAAGCTATCATGACCGATACCCGGAATAGCGAACAGATGTTTGTCCGGAATTATCACACCTCCATCGGCGCTGAGAACAGAATGGGTTTGTGGCACGGTCCCAATGGTTATCATAACTGGGCGGGAACGACACCAACACAGGACCTGGTAATGGCTTTTGAGTTTGAAGACGGATCGATGCCCATAGGAATGACCAAGCCGGGTGAGTTCCAGAAGGGAAATCCCTATAATGGACGTGAACCGCGTTTTTATGCTACCGTGGCTACCGACGGGAATACTTGGGGACGGCCTCGCCCAGCAGATGCCGTTACACTGGATCCCACTCCACTGGGGCGCCTACAGGCTGGAAAATATGAAGTTACCAACGGAGACGTGGAGATTGAATACCGCGATGGTGTGAAACGTCGCTCCATGTGGGGAGTAGACACACGTCAGGGTCCTATTGAGGACTGGAACGGATCGTGGACAGGTTATTATGAGAAGAAACTGATTGACACCTCGGTCGACGCCCAGTACTTCAGACAAACCGTACCCCACGTCTACATGCGTTTGGCAGAGATGTACCTGATTGCGGCAGAGGCATGTGTGGAACTCAATGAGTTGGAAGAAGCGGCAGAATGGCTGGACATCCTGCGCGGACGTATCGACCTGAAGGATACCAGAACTGCGTTGATTGCAAGGGGTAAACAATTTAACCAGGCCGACATGCGGGAGTTCGTACGGCAGCAAAGACGAGTTGAATTTGCATATGAACAGCACCGATACTTCGATATCCGTCGTTGGATGATTGGGCCGGAATGTGGCAATAAACCTTTAACCGGGATTGTGGTAGAGGGTATCCTAAAACCGGGACAAACATCGATGAAACCCTACATTCACAACGAGGATAAATATGATTATTACTATTATGTAAATGATCTCTCCAGTCGTGAAAACAGAAAGTGGCTGGATAAGATGTACTTTGCTCCCATTCACCAGGATGAGATTCGACGTAATCCCAACCTGGTTCAAAATCCAGGTATGGATTGACATGCAGTAGATGATGTACTGCCCTGGAGCGGGTTGCTTTCATCTGAATCGACCTGCTTCAGGGCAGTTTATTTATAGGATGACCGTGAAGTGGTGAATGGAGCTTCTCTGGCATGATGCTATCGAATAAGAATGAGATCGCGAAAACGCATTTTATGGCTATATCTTTTTATTTATAACAAAATTTCGTACTTTTATAGGCAAAACACCTTGTGGCATAGATAAAAACTATAGTTAAATTTCTCTTATCAGAAAAAAGAATGTCTAGATTTTCAAAAAGAAACAGGAGGCCAGACAAAAAAAAACACGGACGAAGAGGCCTTATTCTGTTGTCAGGAATCATCATAGGAATTGTGCTTGTGGCAGCTTTGTACCAGACTTCCGTCTATTTCTCCTCCAACGAATCGTGTATGATGTGTCATGTTCATCCTCACGCGGAAGAGAGCTGGAAACTTTCCACTCATGTGAATAACGGTAGCGGCGTAATGGTTAATTGTGTGGACTGTCACCTTCCTCCCAAAGACAATACCTGGGAACATTACACAGCCAAGATGGCATTGGGTGCACGTGATGTATGGGGATATCTCACCAAAGATAGTACCGATTTCAACTGGGATAAAAAATCGGAACTGGAAAATGCGGTGAAATACATCCCCAATAAATCCTGTGTAAAATGTCACCAGAATCTTTTTCCCGAGGGGGTTACCGACGATGGCATCACCGCACACCTCTATTACGAAGAGAATGCCGAAAAACTTGATCTGCAGTGCATCAGCTGCCATCTCGATGTGGGACACTACAATCCCAATTATGCCCACGGCCAGATGGCGGGTATTCCGGGAATGGGCGGGTCGTACGCTGTGGATACCAGTCTCTATTTTAAAGAACCCACTGTCGTCACTGCTTTTGCCGACTACCGGGAACAGGTGCCCGGCACAGCCGTATCATTCCTGATGAGGGCAATACCTGGAGGAACCTTCAGCATGGGAAGTCCGGAAAAGGAACCTTTCCGCAACACAGATGAATCGCCGCAGCATGAGGTGGAAGTCACCTCTTTCTTTATGGCAGAACTCGAAACAACCTGGGATCAGTATTGGTCGTTTTATGCCGAGACAATGAGCGAGGGACGTACGCCCCCGGAGACAGTTTATGAGAATAACCTTACCGCACTTGGCGTGGATGCCATTTCAGGACCCACACCTCCTTTCGGTTATCCCGATCAGGGATGGGGGCAGGGCGACCGCCCAGCCATCACGATGACACACTATGCCGCAGAGACATACTGTCAGTGGTTATCGGCAAAAACAGGAAAGAAATATCGTTTGCCTACCGAGGCTGAGTGGGAATATGCTGCACGTGGTGGCAAGCAGACAGCCTATTTCTTTCCGGGCAGCCCAAAAGATTTTTCTGCACACGGATTCATGCGAAATATCTTCAAACCCAAAACCGACAGCATCAGTGCCTATGTTGTCTACGATGTTAATAGCGACAGCCGCACACAACCGCCTTCTGTTGTTTTAGCCAATCCCTACGGGTTGAAGAATATATTGGGAAATGTGATGGAGTATACGGCCGATAAATATGACCCCAAGGCATACGGCAAGCGGTCGGGAGTTACCCGCGATCCGGTGGTTACACAAGGCGACGAGTGGGTGGTCCGTGGCGGTAGTTATGTTTCCGATGCTTCCGAAGTGCGGAGTGCTGCCCGGGCGCATACACATCACGAGGCGTGGCTCAAGACCGACCCGCAGCAGCCCAAGAGCATCTGGTGGTATTCCGATATCAAAGGGATCGGTTTTCGTGTGGTATGCGAGCCGGGTGACTCGCTGATAGCACGTTAATCGATAAGGTGCTGGATATAAAACCAACAAATGACGGTTGACTGCGAAAGCGGATTTATTGACAATACAACTTTTAATCATATACAATATCCTAAAACAAAGAAAGATGAAAAAAGAAAACAATGTAACCAGAAGATCGTTTCTGAAAGCCTCAGCTGTAGCCGGGGCAGTAGGAGTTATCGGAACAGGCTCTGCAGGATTGTTGACCTCCTGTAGCGGATCAGAAAAGGGTAAAAGTGCCAACACCCCCTTGAAAGAGCCGGGAAGCTATTACATTCCCGAACTTCCTGATTTGGCTGCGGACGGCAAAGAACTGAAAGCAGGTGTGGTAGGCTGTGGCGGACGTGGATCGGGTGCTGCCATCAACTTTCTGAATTCTGCCAATGGTGTCACCATCGTAGCGCTGGGAGACGTATTCCAGGACAAGGTCGATGGACTGGCCGATAAACTGAAAGCGGACAAAAATATAGATATTCCCGCTGAGAAACGTTTCGTGGGTCTGGATGCATACAAACAGGTGATCGATAGTGATATTGATATTCTTATCTGTGCCACTCCTCCTTTCTTCCGTGCCGAACATTTCAAATATGCAGTTGAAAAGAACAAACACTGCTTTTTGGAAAAACCTATTTGTGTGGATGCAGCCGGATACCGTACAATCGTGGCAGCGGCCAAACAAGCTCAGGCAAAAAACCTCTGCGTAGTTACCGGTACACAGCGCCACCACCAACGCAGTTATGTAGAGTCTTATAAGCAAATCATGAACGGTGCCATAGGCGAGATCACAGGCGGAGTAGTATACTGGAACCAAAGTATGCTCTGGTATCGCGAACGTCAACCACAGTGGAGTGATTTTGAATTTATGGTACGCGACTGGGTGAACTGGAAATGGCTCTCTGGCGATCATATTGTAGAACAGCATGTACACAACATCGATGTCTTCACCTGGTTCTCGGGCCTGAAGCCGGTGAGCGCCGTGGGATTCGGTTCACGCCAACGTCGTGTGACCGGAGATCAGTATGATAATTTCAGCATCGACTTCACCATGGAGAACGGCATCCACCTGCACAGCATGTGTCGTCAGATTGATGGCTGCGCCAACAATGTGAGCGAGTTCATCCAAGGCACCAAAGGTTCTTGGTCGAGCAATGGCGGACATGTCATCAAGGATCTGGCTGGCAACGTGATCTGGCAATATGATGGTGAAGCAGAGAAAACCAGTTTCCAGCAGACCGATCCATATACACTGGAACATGTGAATCTGGTTAACTGCATCCGTAGCAACAAACCCATTGAACAGGCTTCAGAAACAGCGGTTTCCAATATGGCAGCCATCATGGGCCGTGAGTCGGCCTACACAGGACAAGAAACTACCTGGGACGCAGTGACCGCCTCACCGTTGGATTATACCCCGGCCGACATGAATATCGGCAAAATGGATATGTCCGGATTTACGGTTCCTGTACCGGGAAGCGCCAAATAACAACCTCGTTATGACAATCGACAGAAGAAAATTTATTCAGACCACTCTCGCCGGTACTGCTGCCCTCGCAATTGGAGGTAGTAATTCTGTGGCTTCTGCCAGTCCGAAGAAGGAAAAAGCTCCCGGTAAGGTGAAATTAAACATCTCTTTTCAGGAAGGCACCGCTCCCGGTGCCAGCCTGAAGGAGAAGTTCGATTTTATGGAAGCACATGGTGTGGTAGGCTTTGAACCGCATGGAAAGCCTTTACTCGAACGGAAACAGGAATTCAAAGATGCCCTCAAAGGACGAAACATCAAAGTGAGTGCTGTGTGTGCCGGATTCGACGGATTTATTCTTTCCACCGATCCTGCTATTCGTAAGCAGTGTCGCGATTCGATGGCCGAGTTAATCATTGCCGCCGGTGAATTTGGTTCTACAGGCGTGATCATTGTTCCTGCCTTTAACAACCAGGTGCCGGTGATGCCACACACGCAGGCAACACGCGACTTCCTTTGTGAGCAGTTCAATGAGATGGGAACGCTGGCACAAAAGCATGGCACGACTGTTATCCTGGAGCCGCTGAATCGCAAGGAAGCTTTCTACCTTCGACAGGTGGGCGATGCAGCTTCCATCTGTCGGGACATCAACAATCCGGGTGTGAAATGCATGGGCGATTTTTGGCACATGACCTGGGAGGAAAACTCCGACAAGGGGGCATTTATCTCCGCAGGTGAACATCTGCAGCATGTGCATGTAGCGAGCCGCAAGCGTCGCAGCATGCCCGGAGAAGATGGTGAAGCCGACAATTACGTAAATGGATTCAAAGGCCTTAAGATGCTGGGGTACGACAAGTATGTCAGCTTTGAGTGCGGCTGTCAGGGCGAACGCGCCGTCGTAGTGCCCGCTGCCCTGGAACTGCTTCGCAAACAATGGGAAGAAGCTTGAACACTTTATTCCTACTGAACTTTATATCGTAAAATGAGCGAAGGATGAATTTCTTTCGCTCATTTTAGTCCATAAAAAAGGCAAAACTGAGAATATAAATCGACTGATGGATAAGTTAATAAATGCCCTCTCCTCCTACAAGACCAGCATCGTACTATTGCTTCTGTACGCAACCGGATTGGCAACAGCAACACTTGTGGAGAAACAGATGAATACTGAGGCAGCAAAAATGCTGGTATATTACTCACCGCTGTTTATCCTCTTGCAGTTTCTGCTGGTGATCAATTTCCTCCTGGTGTTCGTCCGCTACAACTATATCAAACGCAGGAAGTGGGCAATGATTGTGGTGCATCTTGCCCTCATTGTGATAATGGGTGGAGCGCTCACCACATTTCTGTTTGGCAAGGAAGGACAAGTACACATCCGTGAAGGAGAGCGTACCGATGAAATGGTGATGCACACCTCGAGGGGAGTCAAAACAGAAAAAATGCCTTTTGTGCTGGAACTTATCGATTTCAGGCTGCACCGCTATCCCGGATCTCAGAGTCCCTCTTCCTATGAGAGCGATCTGCAGGTGCATATCGATGGGGACGTGCGCAAAACAAAGATATTCATGAACAATGTGCTGGATCTGAAAGGATATCGTTTCTTTCAGGCTTCCTATGATGAGGATGAGCTGGGAACCATTCTTTCGGTGAATAAAGATGTGGCGGGTCGTACCATCACGTACAGCGGTTATGCGTTGTTATTGTTCGGCTTTCTGCTGATGTTCTTTATGCCGAATTCCCGTTTTAGGAAGTTGGGGCGACAACTCAGAGAAGCACGAGAGGAGGCCGGCAAGCTGACTCTCATTGCTGCCATGTTGCTTGTTCCGCTCATCGCCTTTGGAGAACCAGACGATTCACTTCACCAAATTACAATTCCCGAAGATCATGCAGCCCGGTTCGGTGCATTGCCGGTACAATTCCACGGACGGGTCATGCCCATGAATACCTTCTCCTCCGAGATCCTGCGAAAAATATACAAAGAACAGACTTTCGGCACTCTCTCTTCCGATCAGTTTCTGCTCGGACTGCTCTCCATACCGCAGAAGTGGATGGAGGTGCCTTTTATCGCACTTCCGAATGAACAGATCAGCATGCAATATAATCTTCCGAAAGACGTTGCTCCCTATTACCATTTTTTCGATCAGGAAGGGAATTATCGTTTGCTGCCACAACTGCAGCAAATCTATCATCGGCCAGCTTCCGAACGAACAGCAGCAGAGAAGGATTTGATTCAACTCGATGAGCGCATCCACATCGTCTATCAGCTGATCCATTATGCCATGCCGGGCATTTTCCCAAATCCGGGCGATCCCTCCCACACTTGGTATGCACCCGGTGATGATCTCTCCGATTTTCATCCCCAGGACTCACTGTTTATTGCCGGTATTTTTAACCAATATCTGTCGGAAGTGCGACTGGCACTGCAGCATGGCGACTGGAGCAAAGCCAATGAACGACTGGATGACATTGCTCGTTATCAGCAACAAAACGACAAAGCTTCACTCATACAACCCAAAAAGATCGACGCCGAAGTACGCTACAACCAGATGAATATCTTTAGCCGCACCAGAACAGGTTATTTCATTTTCGGTGGGATTCTTTTAATTCTTGCGTTCTTGCAAATGTGGCAGAGACGCGATTGGCTGCGTAGCGCGATATTTTCAGCGGTTGTTTTTATCGTGTCTCTCTTCATTTATCATACCGCGGGCATGGCCCTACGGTGGTATATTTCGGGTTATGCACCCTGGAGTAACTCTTATGAAACCATGGTTTATGTAGCTTGGGCTACGGTACTCGCGGGATTCATCTTTGGTCGTAAAAATAGCCTCACCTTGGCTTTGGCGACTCTTTTCGGAGGAGTTATTCTCTTTGTCTCCGGCCTCAATTGGATGGATCCACAAATCAACACCCTTGTGCCGGTATTGAAATCGCCCTGGCTCATGTTTCATGTGGCGGTGATTGTGGCGGCATACGGATTCTTTGGAATCAGCTTTTTACTCGGGATTACCAACCTCTCCCTGATGGCTTTTTCAAAAAAGAATCTCTCTCTGTCGATTCGTATCAGGGAACTGACCATCATCAATAACCTGTCGTTGTTGGTGGGACTTGCCTTGATGACCATCGGCACCTTTCTGGGGGCTATTTGGGCAAACGAGTCATGGGGCCGCTATTGGGGATGGGATCCCAAGGAGACCTGGGCATTGATTACCATCGTGGTCTATTCCATTGTCACCCACCTCCATCTGGTGAAAAAGTGGCAGAGTGAATGGCGGTTCAATCTGCTGTCGGTCTTTGCTTTCTCTGCCGTGCTGATGACTTTCCTTGGAGTGAATTATTTCCTGAGTGGGATGCACTCTTATGGGCAAACCAATAGTAACGCTGCTGTTTTTTTGTATATTGCAGCTGCTTTCGTGGCATTGGGTATATTGGGTGGCGTTTCTTACAGAGCAAATAAGAGCGTCAGCCAAATAAAGTGAGCGTAGCGAACAAGCAACACACACAAAGTGAGTGAATAATGTGCGCAGCACGAATAATGTGAACGGAGGGAACAAATAACGCGTAGCAAAGATATGATACACTGGGGCTTTATTGGTTGCGGAAACGTGACGGAAAAGAAAAGCGGACCAGCCTTCAGCAAGGTGGAAGGTTCGGATGTTGTTGCGGTGATGCGGCGTGACATAGACAAAGCGAAAGATTATGCTCGTCGACATGGTGTCGGGAAATGGTACGACAACGCCGCGGATCTGATCAATGATCCGCAGGTGAATGCCGTTTATGTGGCTACTCCTCCCGGTTCCCATGCGGAACATGCCATTGCTGCCATGAGGGCCGGTAAGCCAGTCTATGTTGAGAAACCAATGGCGGCCTCTTATGAGGAGTGCTGCCGGATGAACCAGGTTTCTGCAGAGACCGGTATTCCTTGCTTTGTCGCATATTATCGTCGCACGCTGCCTTATTTTCTCAGAGTGAAGCAGTTGATTGACGATGGCTTGTTGGGTGAAATCTCCACCGTGCAGATACGTTTTGCCATTCCACCTTACGCGACCGATTATGATCGGGAAAATCTTTCCTGGAGGGTGAAAAAAGAGATTGCTGGAGCCGGTTATTTTTATGACCTTGCATCCCATCAGTTCGATCTGCTTGATTTTCTGTTTGGAGAGATTGCGCAGACAGAAGGTTTTTCGGATAATAGGGCAGGTTTATATGATGTAGAAGATACCGTTGCGGCTGCTTTCAGATTCCATTCTGGTATTGTGGGAAGTGGAAGCTGGAGTTTCGTTGCTCCGCAAGATACCCGGACCGACCGGATTGATGTGGTGGGTACAAAGGGAAAACTTTCCTTTTCCACATTCGATTTCTCGACCATCCTTTTGGAGTCCGCCAGTGGAATTCAAGAGTTTAGTGAAGCAAATCCAGAAAATATTCAGTATTACCTGATTCAACAAATCGTAAATTACCTGAATGGTCGGGGCGAGCTACCGGTTAGCACAGGTGCAACGGCACTACGTACAAATTGTATAATGGATGAAATTTTAGGATAATTTTCTATCTTTTCCCTTCGCATACCGCCATATCTGCCATGAGTTGACCAGGTTTTGCCATAAGACATAGGCTCCCGGTCCGAGTGTAGCCAATGGATTCAGATATGTTTGAGTGAGCCAGATAGCCAGTACTGTATTTTTTTGCCCTAATCCCTGGCCACCAGCGACAGTCCACCCAAAGCGGGTGCCAATTTTTCTGCCAAAAAAGAACTGGAGGAGACAGATCAGCAGAGAGGAGACAGCAATGATCACCTCCAGCGTGTAGTTGCCGTCGTCCTGCAAACGAACATATTGGGTCACATTACCGATCACCACGGTGAGCGCGACTGCCCAAAGGTAGAAGGAGATAATTTGTGCAGACCGGATCTTTTTGTGGACTTGGGGAGCGGTTTTCTGTAAAATGAAAGACAGCAGGAAGGGTACAACGAGAATGGGCATCACCTTCAGCAATATATGCCAAAAGGAAGAGGCAAAGGAGACCTCCACGCTGCTTTCCCCCACGACTGATAAAAACAAGGGAGCAATGAATGCCACGGAAAGATTGCTGATGATGGAGTAGGCGGCTGTCACAGAGATGCTTCCCCCAAGGATCCCTGCCACCACAGGAGCCGAAGTAGCTGTAGCTGTCAGCACGCAGATCATGGCGGCCTGAGCCAGTATTTCGTTAAATGGTCTCAGCACCAGATATACCAGTGCACTTCCCAAATATTGTATGGCTAGGAGGATAAAATGAAATTTGTTTAGTCTAATGTCACTCCAGCTTACCCGACAATAGGTAATAAAGAGCATGAGAGAGAGCAGGTAGGGTATAACCGGTGAAAAAATAGCAAGCTGTTTGTGAAAAGTGATCCCCAGGATCATTGCGACGGGGAGCAGATATTTCTCGATATATTTCTGCATATCAATTGTAATAGTTCGCAGGCGTAGAGGATGGTTCCGATGAGCGGAGCATGTCTTTGAAACGGACATCCAGCATCCATTGTTTGCGGTCGAATACGAAGTCGGTGATAAATTTTTCTATCTCAGGAAGAAACTCTCTCATGGGATATTCCGATACTTCGTGGCCAATACCTTCCATGATATAAAAAACATGGGGATATCGCTCATTTCTGAATCGTTTAGTGAGTGATTTGGATCCAAACATGCCCAGTTTAAATAAACGGGTATTGTCGTAGGGTACCAGTTTGTCGGCACTGCCGTGAAAAAACAAGGTGGGAGCAGGTGGTTGTGCGTAAGAAGGGAGTCCCTCCGTACTGAATATGCCGCCTGCAAAGGAGATGACACCTGCATACCGGAAGTCATCGGGTAGCACCTCCGACACAGGATGGTTATTGCGTTTCATATAATCGGCTTGTAGTACCGTGATGGCACCTGCACTCGAACCGCTGATGATGATAAGTGAAGGGTCGATATGTAGTGCATCGGCATGTTTCAGCAGATAATTCGTTGCAGCATATAAATCGGTCACAGCCAATTCAATGGCCTGCTGGAGCGGTTTAAAATTTAAAAGACCCGGAGCCTCTTTTCCTTTCATACCCAACCGGTAATCAATCGAGGCTACGGTAAAACCTTTGTTGGCAAAATATTGAAAATAGGGAAGATAATATGCGGCATCGCGCTTACCCTCCTTGAATCCCCCGCCAAATACAAACAGAAGACAAGGTTGAGGCAGGATGGTTGCAGAGTCGGTTTTGTATAAGTCGAGTTGTAACTGGATGCCCTCCACCTCTTTATAAACGCGAGTTTCTTTCTGCAACGTTCCCGCAAGCAGCACAATGGGCAAGAGTAGTGCTGCAATACCTATAAAAACCCTCTTGAGTAACATATCTTACGATTGAATAAATTGGGTGACCAGTTTCACTGTTTCTTCCTTCGCACGGTCGAAATCGTCATTACACACCACCACATCGAACTGAGGTGCAAAACTCATTTCATACTCTGCTTTAGCAAGACGGTTTTCAATCACCTGCGGCGTGTCGGTACCCCTTTTCTCAAGCCGCTCACGCAATACCTCCACCGAGGGTGGCATCACGAAGATGCTCAGTGCCTGTCTGCCGTAGTATTTCTTGATGTTCAACCCTCCGATGCAATCCACGTCGAAGACCACATTGCTGCCTTTTTCGAGAATGCGGTCAACTTCGCTCTTCAGTGTACCATAAAACTTGTCGGTATAAACCTCTTCATATTCGAGAAACTCATTGTTGGCGATGCGCTTGCGAAATTCCGCTGGTGTAAGGAAAAAATATTCTACCCCATTTTTTTCGTCACCACGGGGTAGACGGCTGGTTGCCGAAATGGAAAACCGAAGATCCAATCCCTGTGCCAGCAGATATCTGACGAGTGTGGACTTACCCGCACCGGAGGGAGCTGAAAATATAATTAGTTTCGCCATACATGAAATTGTTCAGGTAGCAAACCCTTGTTGATAAACTGTTGCTACAGAATATTTAAAATTTGTTCTTTGATCTGCTCCAGCTCATCCTTCATTTGTACCACGATACGTTGCATGCCCGATTGGTTGGACTTTGAACCGAGTGTGTTGATTTCACGCCCGATCTCTTGTGCGATAAATCCCAGTTTCTTTCCCTGGGAATGACTGTCGGCAAGCGTTTCTGTAAAGTAATCGAGGTGATGGGCCAGGCGTGTCTTCTCCTCGTTCACATCGAGCTTCTCAATATAATAAATCATCTCCTGCTCGAAACGGTTTTTGTCGTATTCTATTCCCTCCAAGTTGTGCAAACCATCATAAATGCGGTTTTTGATGGTCTCTATGCGTTCCGTCTCAAAAGGTTCCACTTCTATCAATAGTGTACGGATAAGCTGTATTTTCTCTGTCAACACCCGGGTTAACATCTCCCCTTCTTGTTTACGGAAAGCAATCACTTCATCCACAGCCTGGATGATTGCCTTTTCAATGGTATCCCATTCTCCCTCATCCAATGCGTCGGCCTCCTGTTTCATCACTTCAGGCAAACGCAGCAACAACGAGAACCACTCCTGTGGGGGAGCTATATTGAGTTCTGCAGCCATATCGCTGATTTCACGATGATATTGAGCCACTACCTGATGGTCAATTTTCGAAGACACATCTTTGGAGATCACCTCCACATTCAAGGAGAGATCAACTTTGCCTCGTTCCAGTCGGCCAGCAAGTGTGTTGCGTAACGCTATTTCCTTCTCTCGGTAAATAAGTGGAAGACGGGTGAACAGATCAAATTGCTTGCTGTTCAGAGTTTTTATTTCAATTGTGACTTTTTTATTGGGGAGCTCAGCTACCGCTTTGCCGTATCCCGTCATGGATAATGCCATTTTTTTTGTTTTGCACAAAGGTAGCATTTTTGGCTGAAACAGGTATGTTTTGGCATCGAAACTTCAACAGTGCCGTTGCCAAATAATCAGAAAACGGGTTCAAGCATTTTCTTTGCGCAGGGATTCGTGCTCTTTCTCCTTCAATGCCCGGGCTGCTTTATCCTGTTCGTCGGCCAATCGGAGGAGCCGCCTGCTTTCCACAAGATTCGATACAAGCAGGAAGAGACAGGCTGCTGTGGCAAGAAATTTGAGGGAACCCGGAACAAAGACCTCGATGGTGATGATGGTACCTAAAAGCAGGCGCACTTCTGTGGGGCCGAATATGCCCGAGTCAATGGAATACTGTCCGCCTATTTTGTAACGGAGCTGCGCAGTGATCATCTCCCATCCGTATAGCACCACGAACATGAACCCAGCATATTTCCACAGGCCGGGCACAAAAATGGTGAATCCCAGACCAATGAGAATGGTTCCAATCCAGTCTACCGTGACGTCGAGCGAGAAGCCGTACCACTTACGGGGTTTATTGCGGTAGTAAGCTAAACGGCCGTCGAGTGAGTCACCGAACCAGTTGATGATGAAGCCTAGTAGGGACAACAACAGCCAGTAGCGACCAAAGTAAGCCCCCAGCACAAAACTGGATGCCACCATCAGGTTGCCGAAAAGACCAATGGCCGTGAGCCCGTCAGAACTTATCCACGAGGGTATTTTTTGTACCAGATATGCAATGCTTTTCTGTTCCCACTCGCGAAGAATGTTGGTTCTTTGCCTGTCTGTGGCGATGAGCCTGAGCGACTTCGCCATGCTTCTTTTACTATTTTTCATCACCGGGGTTCTTTTTGTGAATCATCTTAACATGGCAAAAGTAAGGATTAAATTGTCATGTTACAAATTTGTTTCCAAAAAAATGGGTCCATCTATTTCTTGAAAAAATAAAAAGCCGTCCTCTACGAGACGGCTTTTTATAAGATTGAGTTAGACTCTCTTATTTTTCTACATTCTCATCCTCAGTGGGTACAATCAGCTTGTATCCTTTTCCATGGATGTTGATGATCTCGATGTTGGGTTCGGGTTTCAGCAGTTTACGCAGTTTGGTGATGTACACGTCCATGCTGCGTGCATTGAAATAAGTATCCTCTTCCCATATCTGTTTCAACGCGTGGTTGCGTTCAAGGATGTCATTTGCGTGAGAACAAAGGAGCGATAACAGTTCAGATTCCTTGGTAGTAAGCTTTGTTTGCGTATCACCAATGATCAGAATCTGTTTCTGCGTGTCGAAGGTCATTGTGCCAAAATTGTACACTTGTTGTTCTTTGCTCTTTTTACCTTTCACCCGACGGATGATTGCTTCAATACGCAGCACCAGTTCTTCCATGCTGAAAGGTTTGGTGATGTAGTCGTCTGCTCCAGCTTTGAAGCCTTCCAGTACATCCTCTTTCATATTTTTGGCAGTGAGGAAGATCACCGGGATCTCCGTATTGATGGTTCTGATCTCTTTCACCAGCGTTACGCCGTCTTTCTTGGGCATCATCACATCGACAATGCACAAGTCGTATTTTGTTTTTACAAATCCTTTGAAACCGGCCTCTCCATCGGGAAACAGATCGGTATCAAAACCCTTTGCCTGGAGATATTCTCGCAGCAACATGCCAAGATTTTCATCATCTTCGCATAAAAAAATTTTTAATTTCTCTTCCATATCATTTTTCTGTTATTACGGGTAAACTAATTATAAATTTTGTTCCTTTACCTAATTCACTTTCGGCACGAATGGTGCCGTTTACGTCGGTTACGATTTTCTTTACGTATGCCAGTCCCAGCCCGAAGCCTTTCACATCATGACGGTTACCGGTATGAACACGGTAAAACCGTTCAAATACTTTTTTTGCATCTTCCTTCTTCATACCGATGCCATTGTCTTCGATAGAAATAATGATCTTATTGCCTTCATTCCGGGTTCGAATCATTAATTCAGGTGCTACATCCCTTTTCCGATATTTCAATGCATTATCGAGAATGTTGAAAAGGACATTGGTGAAATGCATCTCATCCACCTTTATGGTGGAATGTTCGGCTTGTAAATCTACATCGAGGGTGCCATCCAGTTTTTCGACCTTGAGCACATGGGTGTTCGCCACACTCACGACCAAATCGTTTACATCCATCTCTCTCATCTTCAACGTGGTCTTCTGTTTATCGAAGAGCGACATCTGCAATACCTTCTCCACTTGAAAACTCAATCGCTTTGTCTCATCATGGATTACGCCAGTGACATGTTTAAATACATCGGGCGATTTCAGGATGGACTCATCCTTGAGCATCTGAGAAGCGAGTGAGATGGTGGAAACGGGTGTCTTCAGCTCGTGTGTCATGTTGTTGATAAAATCATTCTTCATCTCCGACAAACGCTTTTGTCTGAATAGAGATACCACCGTAAATATAAACGTTATCAGCAGGATAAACGTGAATAAAAGCGAAGGTATGAAAAAGGAAAGTTCACTATAAACATAATTTCTTTTAGTCGGAAAATAAGCTCTTAACCTGTTTAATTTTGCCGGTGGATCGTTGGGAAAAAGTATCTGGGTATATACCGCATCCTGGTATTTTGTGGAAAATCCAGGGGATGAATAAATCACCTTGTTGTTAAAATCCACTATCTGAAAGCTGAACGGTTCATTCAATCCGTTGTATGAGAGCTCATAACGAATATACTGCTCCACCCTGCTAAAATCAATCCGCTCCTCTATTGGCTCGTTACTTGCCCGGTTCAGAATTTTAAAAATAACCTCATCAAGCAGTACTCGTTCGTGCAGATATCTTTTCGACAGGGATTGCTGCATATCATACTGCGTTTTGGAAATTGTGCTGGCACCCCGGTTGGGCGACATAAACACCCTGTCACGTTGCGCTCGCGGGTTTATGGACTGCTGCGTGATATCCAGAGCAATTCTTGATTCACTCCCATCGGGATTGGTTATGGTAGCAGTTGTTTGCTCACGGGTAATTTGTGTACCCTGAGGTTGGTTGTACTGCGAATACCTGTTCTCCGATTCAATCATGTCCTGTTCCAGATAATCACGTGTCTGATCCTGCTCGAGGTCTCTCATTACGTTATAAAGACTCCTAGTTACCTGTTCATCGAACTGTTGTGAACGGATGGTCATGCTCGTTCGCATGTATCTGACCTGCAGGAACAATAGGGCGAGAAACGCAGAAAACATCACCAGGGCAAGCAACCAAATTGTCGATTTTTTCATCTTACTTACTCCTTTTTACTTTCAATTTTGTATTTCAAAGATCGTTTGTTGCTTTTAATTTAACAAATAAACGACTTTTTTGTTTAACATATCCTCTTAAAATTAAAAAAAAGCGTAAAAAATCAACATATATCACAAATATTAAGATAAATTCAGCCTTAATTGCTTGTTTTTAGTATTGTTTAAAATAAAACCTGTTGTTGTTTCGCTTATTTTCATTGTTCGGTCTTTCCGATTACGTATTTATTGGTTCAGGTTGAACCGCAGGCTTATTCCTGCACTTGTGTTGGCGGTAGCGTAGGTGCCGGAGGAGACCAGAGGCTTGTTGAGGACCTTGTCGTAGAAGGCGCGCAGGGTTGTTGTGCTGCTCAAGGCATAATCGGCAGCAAAACGAATGGATGTGGTTTGTATTCCACCGATAGCCTGTGTGAATCCGCTTTCAATTTTTCTAATCAACGTACGGGTAAGTTTATGCGATATATCCAGTTTGATATTTAGGTCGTTATTGAATTGTGAAGCGGAGTTGTCTGCCTCAGGACGTTGTGCGCCTTGCACGGATGAACTAAGGCGTCGTGTCCCTGTGTTGCTCTGTGAACCGATGCCGATGATGTGATCGAAGTGAGCGATGCGATAACCAAGTCCCACAACCAAGTCGTTGTCGCTTGTCTCCACAATCTGCACCGAGGAAAGATTCAGATTTACCGTACGTGTGCGATTCAGACGCAAGCCAAGATTCAAGTCATTGAGGAAAACACTCCTCATCTCGATGAGGGGATTGAAGCTTTCCACAATGCTTACAGAAGAAATATCAAAGGGCGAGGAGGGGAGCGGAACCCCCGAGACGGCATCGCGAATAAACCCCAGCTCATTGTCGTCGTCGGCAGCTATCCAGCTCAGAAAGGAGCCAAATGATCCTATTCTGTATTGTGATAGATACTGGTGGTGGAAGGTAAGCGATCTGAGGTACGTTTGCAGTGCAGGAAACGCAGTGGCCATGTTGTAGGTAACATGCCAGTTCGGCAACATGGAAGAGACATTGGGAAAGGCGCCAAGACCGATCTTAGCCGGATCCTTACCCGTGTATGCAGCCAGAAAGGAAGGAATGAGCACATCAGCCGCATTGCGCTGTACATCACCCACCGTGGGATTAAAGGGCTCTCCGCTGAGGCTGGTTTCCGAGAGAAATCCTCTGGATGGATAATGGGTCGCTGTATATTGTGTGCGCACCCGGTTGGCTATTTCCTCCCGGTATGTCTGGAGATGCGTAAAAGCCGCGGAATGGTAATTGTTGCTTGCGGTGGCATGTTCAAATGCAGACGAGAAAGAGATGATGCTCATGGCAAAACTGCCGCCACCTGTAGAGGGCATTCCTTCAAACATGTATTGCATTTCTGTGCGTTGGTTCTTTTCATGCAATGCATGCAGATTGATGCTGAGACCCGGCAGTGGGTCGATAGTTGCATCGACTCGGATATTCTGGGTTCGGTTGAAGAAGGCCGGTCTGAGGTTTTCTTCGTTGATCACTAGTCGGTTTTGGGCCAAACTTTTCCGGACAAACTTTTCTCCGCCTTCCAGTCCAAAGGCAAAACCCAGTCCTGGAATAAGACCGGTTGCACTTTTCTGCTGCCCGAAGAAATCACCGATAGCGGAATTATACGCCGGGAGATCGGTTCTGGTCTTGTAACCGATATTGACATTTATCTGTCGCACCATCGTCATTACGCGAGCGAGCGATTGTGTCACATCGTGTACAACAAATCCGTTCGTCTGGTTATTGTCTCGCAATTCTCTGTCAGAAAGGTTGTTTGCCTGTCGCAGAAAAGCAATTTTGTTATAGAGTGATTGCAAATTAAACCGACTCTGAAGGGTGAAGGAGAGGTCGTTTTGCAGGTAATTGCCCATATTCTCATCCTCAATCAGGGCGCCACGTTCCCATCGGTATCCTGCGTTGTAAGCCGCGCTGGAGCTGATCCAATCCAGGGCGGCTATCTGTGCGAAGGGCAGGGAGTATGTGATGTCGGTCATTTGCGTGTAACGGAGAGGCTTACCCAATTCACGGATACTTTGCATCACCGAATCTTTCCATGCCTCATAATCACTTCGATTGATTTCCTTGTTGACCTGCAGGTAGGGCTCCTCAATCTCAGCCACAGTGCCAGAACGAAATGAAGCGTGCAGGTTTCTCGTCAGATCCCAGGTAAGTGAGAAATTTCGGTCCCAATAGAAGTCGCTGCTAAACGAGAGGTATGTATGTAAGTCGCGCAGCTTTGTTTCCTGATAGTGACGTGTGACAAGATTACTTATCCGGATATTATTGGGCAGGTAATTGAAATGGAGAGCTCCCCATGGTTTCACATTTGGGCTGTAGTTGTAATGTGCCTGCAAAGAGAAATCTTTTGCCGATGCGTATTCGGTATCGGGTCTGCGGTGGTTTTCTTCATTCCTTGAAAAGCCGAAGCCGAAGTTTGCCGGATCATAAGGCATGGGATTTTTACTTTTCAGATCTACCTTCACATTGTGGAGACTCAGACTCTGCATGCTGCTGCGGGTAAGCGATACACTTTTCAATGAATCGCGTATGGCTCGATTTCCGGCATTGTGCAATGTTTCCTTTAACAAGATATCCTGGTTGAATGGATCATAGAGTGGGGCCGAAGTTTCACTGGACCATACGTAATGAAGAGGGGCTGTAATCTTTGCTCCCTTGGGAAGAAATCGTCCCAGTTCCAGGTTTATGGTGAGATGTTGTGCGCTATAATCATCGTTGCGTCGTTGTTGCAAACGCTGGTCAAGAGCTCCGAATCCGACAGTTTCTTTGCGTCCCGAGAAGTGAACCATTCCCAAATCGGAGAGCGCCAGGTTCACATCTCCCTGTGCTGCCCAGCCTCCTTTTTCGTCAAACTCACTCAGCCTCATTTCGTTCACCCAGATCTCTCCCGATCGCTCTTCCCGGCTGTTATTCCGGATACCGATCATCATCACTTTCACCTCCGCCAAAGAAGGATTGCCCACGATGCTTATCCGGTTGTCCGGTTTGTCGGGATCAAACTGCGTGTAGGGGATGAAATAATCGATTCCGCTCCCGTGAGCCTGATCGGTATTGCGACTGATTTTCAGATCGGTGAACAGCTCCAGGGGAAAGTCGAACATGTTTTCCAGAGGCCACACAGCCAACTGTCCCGAAGAGGTGTGGGCGCTATATTGCCCTTGGGGGGTGAGGCGAAGGGGAATCTCGTATTCGTAAAAGTTGTTCCGGTAGTCCGACCCCACTCGCAGGAAGATGGAGAAATCGCCGTCCTGCAGTGTGTTTGTGTCGTCCTGCAATGCTTCGGCATGCACGAACATCTGCATTCTTTTATAGCGACGCAGATCGTGTAGGCTGTTTTTGTACACTGTGCGGGAATCGCCCGGGTCAAGTCGGTTCACCTTCAGTGAGAGCGACTGCTCGTTCTCCTGCCGCAGTTGTGGTTGCCCTGGATCCAGTATGCGTGTCACGCCGGGAGGCAAGAGGTAGTTGACCGGTGTCCTGCTGCCATTCTCTTCGATGTTCACTGCCGATATCTCCAGGCTGCCATTCCCTGTGAGTGCCCCGCCGGAGAGGAGATCGTTGTCATAGCTCCTCCATTCACTGCGCACCAGTTCCAGCGTGGCAAAACGTAGAAACAGTGGCTCTTCGAAACCGGTGAGAAACATCCGCATAAAACGGATGTTGTGAAACCCCTGTATGGTGCCGATTCTTGTCTGATATTCGCGAAGAGGTATCCTGAACTGATACCATGTTACTGGGCTGTCGGTTCCATTGCGCAACTTCACACTCACCTCCCTTTTATCGGTGATGAAATTGGAGCCTACCTCCATGGCTCCATGACGAAGAGATACTTTGTATTGGAAGTAAGATTCATTTCCGTTCATCGTGTGATCGTTGTCGATATCTTCTACGTCGGGGGTGGTGCGTGAAGCACTGTGATAGGGGTTATTCTCTTCCGGTGCCAGCGAGTTTCCCTCGGTACCGTTGTAATATTTGTAGCGGTCTAGGATGCCCAGCTGCTGCCTGTCTTGTTCTTCACCGCGGTAATGGCGGAAGCTGTCGCCTGCCGGATCATTGAGCGGTGAATGGGCATCCTCCTGCATCCGCGCCAATGTTTCTCCCGTAAGACGAGGCTTCAGCTCATCGAGATAAGTCGCGTAGGTGGGAAATGTTTTCTCCTCTTCGCTGCTCAGGCCGTTCAGTCCCACATCCTGCAACTTGCGTGATTCCATTCCCAGAGAGTTGTCGAAGCCATATACGGTGGACTGTCTTTTGGAATATTTTCCCCACACCGAAAGGCCTACAGCTGTGGTATCCTCATTCACAGGTAATCCGTTTTCAAAGAACTTCTTCCCGTCTTTGAGGATGTCTTCCGATATCTCGCCGAGGTTAAAATAGAGGTCACCACCCTGTGATGTGCCCAGCGTGTCATTCACGAAGGGATCCATCAGCCAGAATTCAATGTACTCGATGTTGGCTGCTTCAAAATCGCGGGTCTCCATGCGACGGGTGATGCCACCCCAGCGTTGGCGGGGATTGTGGAGCAAGCCATTGCCGTCGACATCGGTATCGAGGTTATAGGGCCCTCTTTCGTGCGGGTAGAAGGAGAGATTCAATACGGGCAATGTGGCTGGCTGCCCATATAATGCATCCCGGTTGGGAAAGATCTCCCGCTCGTAGACCTCTCTCACCCTGTGATCGGAAAGCTGGTCGGCATCATTTCTGATGTGCGCGGGCGTAAGGTTGGAGTTCCTTCGTGTAAAGATTCCGTCGATGTAAAACCAGGCCAAATGGGCCCTGTTCTTTCCATAATCGATGTGATTTGAGAGCGATGCCTCCGGGAAAAGAGCGGAGGAGGTATTGTTATAAGGTGTGGCCGCGAGCGACCAGGCATATGGTGTACGCAGGTCGATGGCTGAGGTGGAAGATTCAAAATCATCGAGATAAGAGTAGCCGCCAGTATATTTGTTTTTGTAATGACCCGGAATCATTTGTGCGAAAGCAAGATTAGCCGTCAGCTGAGAGGGTGTTGTGGCTTCCACGAAAGGCAGCTTGTCGAGGAGGTTGGTAAGGAGAAACGACTGTTTTGTGTAGTTCATGTGGGTCCCCCACAAGGTGTTTTTGGCCGATTCATCACCAAAAGCCGCTTTCATGGTGAGCGGCTTTTCGGAATAGTGCATCAGAGTGGTACCCAGAGAGAGATGCTTAGAGAAATCGTACTGCAGGTCGATACCCATCAGCGTTTTCCGTTGCATCTGTGTCAGCTGCTGATTCTCGAGCGTGACACTCACGGGTGTCCCTGCTGAGAGGATGGCCTGATTGATGATGTTCACCGTGCCGGAGAGATAGTCTACTGTGTAATCGACCCCCTCGGTGAGTAGCACCCCTGCGGCGGTTACCCGTACCGATCCCCGGGCAACGTTCATGGCATTGAGGTTGATCTCAGAACCCGTGGAGCCCCTGTATTCACCACTAATACGGAATTTGTTTTTCTCAGGAAGCTGTTGTGCCATTGTCAGTGTGGAGTCATAAAGTTCCTGATAAACATATTTATCTGCAACGAGATCGTTGTCAATTTTTTCGCGCAGGTAAGAACCAAACGGCTCCACCACAGGGAAGATAATCAGTCCGTTTTGGGTATCCACGGTATAGCCTTCCAGAAAGTCGAAGTTGCCATCGGGGGAAGGGTCATTCCGACTGTTTAACCGGTCGAGGTGCAGCAGTTGCAGCAGCAACTGATCCCGCAGGCCGCTTTCGGGAAGAAAATTCAGATACACCCCTGCCGTATCGCTTTGCCAGGTAATCTGTAACCGGAACCGATCGCGTTGCACATTGTAGGCGCTGTGACCGATGGAGTAGATGTTCTTCATCATCAGATCCCAGGTGTGGGCTTTAGGCGATAGCGACACCGGCTTGAGCAGCTTCAGGAAAAGTGCTTCGCTGCCGCCGGCGCCTGTGCTGCCACCGCCAACATCTGCTGAAAACTCCCCAACTTGATATACCTCACCCCGATACGTAAACTCATATGCTACCGCGAGCACCTCATCGGGTTGCAGTGGCATGTTCAGTGAGAGGTATCCCAGTTGAGGTTGGAAAGTGTATTCCGATGGAGCAAGGAGACGGGCATTCTCCAGCTTCTCATAATCCACCCCATCGATGACACTGCCCGGGAGTGCGTGTGCTGCCTCGCCAGGTGTTCTCGCTCCCGCCCAGATGCCGGTGAGCTGCTCATACAACGTGTTGGCTTGATTGTGTGGCACCTCTGCTGCCCCTTGTGGCATCCATTCATTGTGGTGTATGTGATCCCGTTCACCCAAATCGGCAAAGGCAACGATGTTCCTCGCCTGTGCATAATCACCCCGTTTGTTGGTGACCCATACTTCCATTCTGGTGATGGAGACTGCAGACTGGATGTAAGGCATCTTTTCCAGCGCTTCGTCATACTTTTCCCGAAACCAATATCCCAAAAAGAAATGTTTGTTCTCTTCATACTGGTCGGCGGAGAACTCATAAGGTGTTGTCTGTATCCCTCCGCGGGTGTTGATGGTTTGCGACTCCGATTGTTGCTGTGAAAAGAGGCTGCGTACGCGGAGTTTCCCAAACTGAAGCTCCGACTTGATTCCGAAAAGTGCTGCACCTGCTTGAATGAGTGGGTTGTTACTTTGCATACTCACGTTGCCCGCTTCAATATGCTGGATGATCTCATCCTCATCACCCTGATAGGCAAGTTTGAGCTGCTTGCTCTGAAAGTCGAAGGTGGCTTCGGTGTCATAATGGATGTCGAAATCTATTTTATCGCCCACCTTTGCATTCACATTGAGCTGGATCTGTTGGTCAAAGTCGAACATGGTCCTTTTGCGGGCGCGCTGTGGGAGAGTCGGGTTGTCGGTGACATCCCGGTTCATGCCTGCTGATATCTCTACCGAACCTTGCGTGGTGAGCCGCAATCCGCCCAGGCCGAAGATGTTTTCCGACCGATCTTTCTTTTTTCGCATTTGGGCAGGATAAATAGGCTTTGATAGGGCCTGGAGAGATGGCTGCAGGCTGTCGGCATGGAGTGCGTTACGCTTCCTGAAATAGTTGGTCTGTGCCTGGCGCAGTCTGTATTCCATATACTCACGCGACGTCATGGAGTAGGGGGTACCCACCACGATGCCAGCTATTTTGTTTTCGAAGATGTAAAGGCCGGAGAGGGGATCATAATGCACTTCTGTTTGTATGCCCGACGAACTGGTCTGGGCATGAATCAGATACATCCCATTCATGGTAAACAGGAGGAAGAGAAGGAATATGTGAATGAATTTTTTCAGAGAAACAACAGCTATACGATTTTTTTACCAAAAAAACGTATTACGTAATCAAGCCGCTGTCTATAACCTCTTCAATGCTTCTTTGATGACACCCTCCACTGGCAGAGAAGGCGACTCTTTGATAATTTTTGAAACCACTTTTTGCGAGGCTGTCTGCACAAAACCGAGCATCACCAGCGCCGAGACGGCGGCATGGCCTGTTTCGGAAAGATCGGCTTTGGCAGGGAGCTGTATGGTTCCGCTCTCGTCGGTAAATTTGATCTTGTCCTTGAGGTCTACGATGATGCGTTGTGCCGTTTTTGCGCCGATACCTTTCACCGATTGTAATACGGCAGCATTTTCTGTGGTAATCACGCTCTCCAGTTCTTTGGCACTGAGAGAGGACAGGATCACCCGTGCAGTACCCGGACCCACTCCCGACACACTGATCAGGAGCAGGAAGAGTTCCCGCTCATGTTTATCCATAAATCCGAATAAAACATGTGCATCATCGCGGATTACTTCATGCACGTAGAGTTTTGCTGCAGGCTTGTTGTTGAGGGCACCGTAGGTGTTGAGTGAGATATTCAGCTGATACCCGATGCCTCCGCATTCAATGGTGACGTTTGTGGGCGTCAGTTCGACCACTTCACCCTTAATATAGTCTATCATATCCGATGCATTCAATTACACCATTTTCAGGTTTCTGTTCTTCTTAATTTGGAAAATGGCAGGGTTTGATTACGTAATACCGAACATATAACGGTGAAAAACGTAGAAAAGTATTTTGTTATGCAAATTTGTGTCCTTTGGCCAGTCCCCCTTCACTTGTTTCCTTGTACAGTGAGGGAAGGTCGTGTCCCGTCTCTTTCATTACATTCACCACACGATCAAACGATACCCGATGGATCCCGTCTGTAAATGAGGCGTAGAGATTGGCATCCAGGGCACGTGCGGCGGCATAGGCGTTGCGTTCGATACAGGGAATCTGTACCAGCCCGCATACCGGATCACAGGTCATTCCCAGATGGTGTTCCAGTCCCATCTCGGCAGCATATTCAATCTGTGCCGGACTGCCTCCGAAGAGTTGGTTGGCCGCTGCTGCTGCCATGGCACAAGCTACACCCACCTCACCCTGGCATCCCACTTCGGCACCCGAAATGGAGGCGTTTTCCTTCACGATATTGCCGAAAAGGCCGGCAGTGGCCAGGGCACGCAGCATCCTGTTGGTGCTGAATCCACGGATATCCTCCAGATGATAGAGCACCGAGGGTACCACGCCACAAGAGCCGCAGGTGGGGGCCGTCACAATTTTTCCCCCCGCAGCATTCTCCTCCGATACAGCCAATGCATAGGCGAATACCAGTCCGCGTGACTGGAGCGAGGCCTTGTATCCCTTTGCTTTGATGAAGTAGCTCACTGCCTTGCGGTGGAGGCTGAGCGGTCCGGGGAGCACCCCTTCGTTGTCGAGTCCCCGCTTCACTGCATCCTTCATCACGTTCCATACCTCTCCCAGGTAGTCCCATATATCTGCATCTTCACACTCCTCCACATATTCCCAGTAGCTCTTTCCTGTGGCCTCACACCATTCCATGATCCCGGTGAGGGTGGTCATCGGGTAGATGTCGCGGCCTTCATTCTCTGAGAGGGCTATGATCTTCTTTCCGTCCGAGAGAGCACCTCCGCCCACACTGTAAACCGTCTGTGCGTCGTAGCATGTCTCGCCGCGGAATGCTTCCAGCATCAATGCATTGGGATGAAAAGGAAGGAATGTTTTGGGTTGCCATACAATGGTGGTGGGTGCTACTGGCTCCATTGAACCCAGGATGGCTTGATCGGTGAGGTGCCCCTTCCCAGTGGCAGCAAGGCTACCGTAGAGGGTGACCACGAATCTATCGGCATCGTTGTGTGCTCCGGCAAAAAGAGACGCTGCCTTTTTGGGACCCATGGTGTGACTGCTCGAGGGTCCGTTGCCAATGCGGAAAAGTTCTTTGATGGATTGCATAAACAAAGATAGTCAAAAATTCAATCCTGTAAAAGCCATTTATTTTGTACTTTTGCGGTTCACGAATCGAAACAATGGGTACAAAGAAAACATACAGTTACAACATAGAGGCACAGGATATTGATTTTCGCAGGCGGGTTTCACTGAGCTCACTGACCGATTTTGTGCTGATCACTGCCGGCAAGAATGCCGATGAAAATGGCTTTGGCCTGTTGGAGTTGCAGAGTGACAATTTCACCTGGGTGCTCTCACGTTTGGTGATCGACATGAAAAGAATGCCCACAGAGAGCGATTCACTTTCTATTGAGACCTGGATTGAGAAAATTGGGACCGCCTTTACCACCCGAAATTTCCGGATTTTCGATGGGGCAAATAACCTCATTGGGCACGCTTCCTCTTCGTGGGCGGTTATGGACATGCAAACGCGGCGCAGCGTGTCGCTCAATACACTTCCTGCGATGCAACAATACATCGTGCAGGAGAGCACGCCCATCGGTGAGCCCGGGCGCATACCCAGCCAGTCAGGAGAGGTGGCAAACAGCTTCCGGGTGAAGTACAGTGACATCGATGTGAACAACCATGCCAACAGCCTGCATTATGTAGCATGGCTATCCGACTGCTTTACGCCCGATTTTTACCGGAAGCACCATATCCGCCGGTTTGAGATTAATTTTCTGAAAGAACTCACTTTTGGTGATTCAGGCGAGGTGCATCGCCATATGAATGCTCCTGGTGATTATGCTTTTCTGATTGTAACAAAAGAAAAAGGCGACGTTTGTCGGGCGCGCATCCTCTTTGAAGAGGTATAAAAGAGGAATTTCCCTTATTTACCACCAAAGTTGAAAACAACGGGAATGGCAGCGGGTACCTTTACCACTGTGCCGCCGACCGTTAATTTTGGCCATAACTTTACAGAAACCGATGTTTCCTTGGGTGTGATTCCCAGGAATGCACTCATCTCGCTAGCTAATCTTTCCTGGGAGTAGCGGTTCATCAAACTTTTCAAATCTACGCTTACAGGAATGCCCACCACCTTGGTTTCACCCGGTTCAATGCGGATGGGGATATCCATCTTTCCCTGTACGAACTCCATGTCATTCACTTGTATGGTGTAATCCAGTGCGTCGAGGAAGGCGGCAGAGCTGTTCGGATTGGTGACATTCATGTTGAGCGTCATGCTAAAGGGTATGGTTTGCATCGAGGAGCCGCCGGCCAGCACTGTGGCAATGGAAGCCAGGTTGGAAACAGAGATGCTCGATGCGTTGCCCAGGTTTATCCCGGCCAGCTGAATGTTGGTCAGCGAATGATACTTGTACTCACTCTGTGAGAGCTGTATGGCGCCCCCAATCTGGTCTATGATGCCGCAACCTGTAAGAAGGAGAGCCGCAAAGAGAATTGTGAAATTTTTCTTCATCATATGATATTACTTGATGGTTACCATGGTCGCTCCATAGCCATATTCCTGAAAGGAGGCATCCTGGTAATAACAGGTGGGATATTTTGTTTTCAATTCTTTGAGGAGGGCATTTTTCAGTATGCCATCACCCTTGCCATGAATAAACACAATTTTTTGGCCTTTGTGTTGAATTTCTTCCTTCATCACCTCATGAAATTTCTGTAGCTGGTATTCCAACAGATCGGCATTGTTCATTCCCGCAGTGGTGTCGAGCAATGCGTCGGCATGCAGGTCAATTTCAATTGGTTTATTTTTTTCTTTTTTTTCGATCCGTTGAATGCGTGGCCTTCTCTCCGCAACTTCCTTTTCTTTGATCGCACGCTCCAGGTCGCCCGCAGAAACCAGTAACTCCCGCTCGGGTACATCCTGCTGCATGATATAATAGAGCAAGGCGTCATCCTCGAAGTAATCGTTTTCCCTGAAACTGTGAAGTTTGTAAAATTTCACAGTGTCAATGCGCAATTCCACCGAACAGGGATTCTTGAACCGGTACGCTTTTTCATGCTTGAAGGCGATGAACTGCACAGATACTTTTTCAATTTCATTGAGAACCGTTTTATCGAACTCCTCCAGAAAGATCTTGGTGTTGGGTTCTATGGAACCGTTGTAGCGACTCTTCCAGGTGTTGTTCTCACGACACATGTAGTTGAAAAAAAGATGGTAGTTGCTATCGTTCACAAAATAACATTCATAAGATGAGTTCGAGAGCTGCTTCACATCGGTAGGCAAAAAGGCCAGACAGGCTGTGATTTGTTCCCCCTCTGCTGTCTCTTCAGCTGTTTTGCTACGATCAACTTTTACTTCGGGTGGTGGAGGTGTTTGCTTTGGGGGTGTGGGTACAGGTTTCTTTTCATCAGCCGTTTCCACAGGCACACATTCCGAAACGAGTATGGGCAGATCGAATCCATGCTCATCCTCAACAATCACCAGTTGCTTGCTGATGAAGCCTTTTACAACCCCACCTCCCACGGTGTTCAGAAAACGCACTTTGTCGCCTGTTTCCAATTTCTTCATGCTCTTGGGCTGCTTACAGCCATTTTATTTTGTTACCTGTTGCAAAGTTGACTAATTTTGCGGAATAAATTCATTAATAATTACGAAAAATAGTTTTTTCGGTTGTAAAAAATGAAAAAGGACGACATCGGAGCGTTGCGGATATCCCGTTTCAATTATCATCTTCCCGACGAAAAGATTGCCAAATATCCTCTGCCTCAAAGAGACAATTCGAAGCTGTTGCACTATCACGATGCGCAACTCACTTCTTTTATGTTCAACGATTTACCGGATTTGCTACCACATGAGAGCCTCCTTCTTTTCAACAACACCCGGGTGATTCATGCCCGTTTATTGTTTCGCAAGGAAACCGGTGCACAGATCGAGGTCTTTTGTCTTTCACCCCATGAGCCAGCCGATTACGCCGTGAACTTTCAACAACGGAAGCAATGTGCCTGGAATTGCATGATTGGCAATGCCAAGCGATGGAAAGAAGAACCTTTGTATATGGAAATACCGTACGAAGGAGCGGTCATCACCCTACAAGCTGTCAAAAAAGATACCCGGTGTGGGGAGAGTGTTGTCAGCTTTTCCTGGGATCACGCCGACGTGACTTTCTCCGAGTTGCTTGAACATGCCGGAAAGCTACCCATCCCTCCTTACCTCAATCGCCCTTCCGAAGCTCGCGACGATGAAACCTACCAAACCGTTTATTCACGTGTTGAGGGTTCTGTTGCTGCACCCACGGCCGGACTTCATTTCACGCCCCTCGTAATGGAGCAACTTCGTGAAAGAGGTATGGATACCACCGAGGTGACGCTGCATGTAGGTGCAGGTACATTCCTGCCGGTGAAATCAGATACCATTGCCGGTCATGTCATGCATACCGAGTTTATCTCTATTTCACGGGAGACGGTGGAGAAGATGCTTCTCAATAAAAGCAAGCTCATTGTGGTGGGAACCACTTCGCTGCGTACGGTGGAGAGCTTGTACTATATCGGAAAGAAGCTGCATGTTCACCCCGATGCTACTTCTCAGGAGCTGGGCGTGAAGCAGTGGGAGCCTTATGAAGAAACCGATCCTATTCCTCCGGCACAGGCACTGCAAAATATCCTCGACTATCTCGATAGGCACCAACAAGAGCGATTGATTACCGATACCCAGATCATCATTGCACCGGGCTACCAGTTTCATTATGCCGATGCCATCATTACCAATTTTCATCAGCCACAGAGCACATTGCTGCTACTGATCGCTGCTTTCGTGGGAGACGACTGGCAAAAGATTTACGATTATGCTTTGGAGCACAATTACCGCTTCCTCAGTTATGGCGACAGCTCTCTATTGTGGAAAAAGAACAAATAACCTTATTTTTTGGTTAAAATACTCGCTGCGTCAAGGCCTTTGCTCCTTTTTTTTGTAATATTGCATAGTTGAAAAGTCAAGATCATTCACCTGTTTTGTTTCATATAACTTGGTTGCAAAAATTGCCCGTATACTCGCTATCATTGTTATAAGTATCATATTGTTCAATATTATACTTTTCATTGTCTTTAGCATACCTACCGTGCAAAAGAGAGCTGCCGACTTTGCACTCGAAAAGATAAAACCGGCCCTCAACACCGAGGCGTCACTCGAAGGCATCCGCTTTCGTCTTTTCAATACCCTTGAACTGAATGGAATATACCTTGAAGATCAACAGCAGGATACCCTCGCTTATATAGCCAGGCTGGGTGTGCGCATCCACGCCCTTGAGCTGCTTCGAAACAAAGTATCGGTGGAGAAGGTGAGCCTCGAGGATTTCCTGCTCCGTGCAAATCGTCCCTCACCCGATGATCCGTTTAACTTCCAATTTCTGATTGATGCTTTTGCCAAAGAAAAAGACACCACGATCGTGAAGAAGAAACCAGTCTGGCGTATTACGGCAAACGAAGTGATCTTACAAAACGGACGACTACAATACAATATCCAATCGGTACCTCATACGCCGGGATTGTTCAATGCTTCCCATTTCGATATACACAATTTGAACTTCAAAGGGAAAGTCGATTTTCTGAGCCTGGAAGATTTGCAGGCCAATATAAGCCTGTTCAGTTTTCAGGAACGACTTGCCGGGCTCACGTTATACAACCTGAAAACTGCTGCCAAGGCCAAAGGAACAACCATCACAAGCGATAAGCTCATCGTGTCGCTGAATCACTCTGAGATCAAGGTGACTGAGGCACGTTTCGACCGGGAGACAAAAGCATTCTATCTCCAGGTAGGGAGTGAGCTTGTAGATCCACATGATATCTCCATCTTTACTCCCCGTTTCGATCACCTGAATAAAACCGTCTCCTTCGAAGCGGAAGTGGAAGGAAAATTGCCACAGGCAATACTTCAACAATTTGAATTCCAATATGGATCCGATACGAAAATCAACTTGTCGGCGGAGATCTCCGATTACAGCGATTTCGACAACAGCGATCTGCAAGCCAATATCCGGCAGCTGACTGTTTCACAGGAAGATCTGCGGGATTTTATCAGAATAGGCCCCCCACTTTTTGAGTCACCTGTTCAGCTTTGGAGCCTGGGCGACATCAGTCTGCAGATGCAGGCAAGAGGTAAACTGCGTAACTTCCGGTACAACGGTGATGTGCGTACTGAACAGGGTGATATAACGCTAAGCGGTATCGGACGGATAAGAAACATGTTTCAACAGATGGAATTCGAAGGACCAGTGTATGCCGAAAATATGCAGGTGGCCCAGATCATTGGAGAAGGACCCGGTGTAGGCAATGCCACCCTGCGTGCCAATGCAAAGGTGCTTATCAAAAAAGACGCAGGGGTTACGGTTACATCCGACGGAAGTGTTGAGTCATTGATTTACAAGGGTTACTATTATCACGATCTGAGTTACAACGGTACCTACAGTGGCAACAACGTCACCGCGAATATCCAAAGTAATACCGAAAGAAACAGGTTTGATCTCAACGGCGATGTGACCTTTGGAGAAGGAATGCGCTTTATCGTGAACGGAAATATTGACAGGCTTGAGCTGAAACCTTTCCTGATGATGGCAGACTGGAAGAATCCTTACATCAGCTTACAGATCGACGGAGATGTGGCTGGTGCCACCATCGACGAGATGACCGGTACGCTGGTGGTAGACAACGTGTCGTTGGTTGACAGCAGCTTTATTTATAATCCCGGTGCCATCTATCTGCAAGCGCTCGCAGACTCTGTGGGGAGGGGGAAAAAGCTGCAACTGATGTCTTCATTCCTCGAGGCGGAGATGCAGGGCGATTATTATTTTTCTACGATTGGCAAGGAAATAAAGCAAGCGTTGCATCCGCACCTCCCTTCGGTCATCAACCTGTCCCAAAAATCTGAACACGAAAAGGGGATCAATAACTTCCAATTCAATGTCTTGTTAAAAAATACGGAAGATATTTCATATGCTTTCTCGTTGCCGTTTTATAATGTGGAACAGGCTACCATAGCCGGCAGGGTGCAAATGACAGACAACGGCTTTATTCAGCTGAATGCGCATGTTCCCCGGCTGATGGTCGGCAACAGCGACCTGCGCGAAACAAAAGCAGATCTGCAGAGTGCGCTTTCGTCCGACATGAAAGTCAATGTAAATACCTATCTGGTACAAAATAACGGATTTGTCAATGCCCGTCTGCAGAGCGTTGCCACCGACGACTCATTGAGAAATGTACTATCCTACGATTTGAGGCAGAGCAGCACAAATTCAACCGGAGAGATCATACTCACAGCCGGATTCCAACGTGATGCCGATGCAAATCTCGCAGCAGATATACGCGTTCACCCCACCACCATCCTGTTCAACAACAAGCAGGTGAAATTCAATGATGCCACCATTGCTTACCGCAAAGATCACATCGCCATCAACAATTTCGGTCTGCGCGAACAGGACATGCTCCTCCTCGGGATCGATGGGGTTGCTTCGAAAAGTGAAGCGGACAATGTACGGATCTATTTCAACAATACAGAACTGGAAAATATTCTTTCGGCCTTCAACGTGTCAAACCTTGCCGGTTCCATTAACGGGGACATATATATAAGGCAGGCTCTCGATAATCCGTTGATACGCACCGAGGATCTGCGCATTGAAAACATTACAGTGAACAACGACAGCATTGGTACGCTGAAGTTAGAGGGGAACTGGGATAATCTCTATTCAGGCCTGGATCTGAACGCCTATCTCACCCACAAGGGCGTACGCAATTTAGACATTCAGGGATTTATCCCTACTGGCGACAACAGCCTCCACCCACTGGATGTAAAATTTAAAATAGAAGAATTTAACCTGAATGCACTTCAGCCGCTTACTGTCAACGTCTTCAGTCAACTCTCCGGAAAATTAAACTCCAACATTCGCATCACCGGTAAGCTCTCTGAACCCGTGACCGAAGGGTGGCTGGGTATTGATAATGGAGTGATGAAGGTGGCTTACACCAATGTCACTTACTACGTATCGGACACCATCGAAGTAAATAGGGACAACGTGGGATTGGAAAATCTGGTCATTCGTGACCAGAACGATCATACAGCAAATCTGGATGTGCGGCTTTCTCACTCCAATTTTGGGAAGATGGCATACCATGCCACACTCCGACTGAACGATTTCATGTTGCTGAACAACAAAGAACGTACCGACCTGATGGTCTACGGAAACCTGCGCTTATCGGGCGAATTGGAGGTAACCGGTTCACCGAACGGCATCTTTGGCAAAGGCAATCTCTCCACACAAAGCGCGTCGGAGGTGATGGTGATGCTTCCCCAAACGGCCAAAGCCACCCAATACAGTGGCGTAGTTTATATTAATACACCGCAGGATGACTCACTGGCCTTCCTGCGTAAAAAAGAGAGCGAACTCATCCAGGTCAACACCGGTGTAAAATCGGGGAACCCCATTGTGATGAACTTTACAGTGAACCTGAGCCCCCTGCTCAAGGCCGGGGTGCTGCTCGATCCCACTACAGGCAACGCGCTTGAGGTGAGCGGCCAGGGAGAACTGAACGTCAATTTTAATTCAAAGTCGACGCCCCCCGTACGTTTATATGGAGACTACGTGATAAACAGTGGTAAATTTCATTATAACCTGCAGAATCTGCGTACCATCGACTTCAATATTCGTGAAGGAAGCCGGCTTACCATGGAGGGAAATCCCATGAATACGCAGTTTAACATCACTGCCTATCTCCCAGTAAGAGCCGATTTGGCAGCGCTCAGTCCCACTTTCTCCACTGAGTTGGCCAATACGAGGGTGCCGGTAAATGCACTGTTACGGATCAGTGGTGATTTCGAAGCCATGGATTTGCAGTACGACATTGAGCTGCCGGAAAGTTCAGGCGACATTCAGCAGCGGGTGAACAGCTTTATCAACAATGAGGAGAACAAGATTCTGCAGTTTGCTTATCTGGCTACTACAGGCAGCTTTATTCCTTCAGAGGGTTCTCCCGACATGAATTTAGGTTCCTCGGTATTTACCAAATTTGCCTCCAATACCTTATCGCGCGGATTGGACGCCCTCTTTGCCAGCGCATTGAATGATAACTGGTCAGTCAGCACCAACCTGGAAACGGTGGACGGTACTTTCGAAAATGTTCGCATGGGCGTTGATGTGTCCACCCGCTTATTTAACGATCGTCTTCGCCTTACCACCAACCTGAGTTATGGCGACAACAGCATGTTGGCTGGTCAGCAGGCCTTCATGGGAGAGTTTGAAATGGAATACGATATCAACAACTGGTTGATGTTACGTGCTTACAACCGGGCAAATGAACGTTTCTACCGCCGGAATCCCACTACCCAGGGAGCGGGTGTGGTGGTGACTAAAGAGGCCAAATCGCTCCGTGATCTCTTTAACTTTCGGTTCACCAAACCCAAAAATGAGGATTAGCAGATGAAGAAATATCTCCTTGCCATCATACTCACGCTGCTGTTTGGCGCTTGCAACGTAACCAAAAAGGTTCCGGAAGGAAGTTATCTGCTCAACAAAGTGGAGATCGACTCCGATGTGAATGGAATTGGATCCTCTGAGCTGAAGTCTTACCTCCGACAGAGGCCCAACTCTTCCATTCCCCTTATCGGTAAGTGGAAGCTGCATATGTATAACTTACCCAACAGCAACGATACCTGGATGAACAGACAGCTGTTAAGGTATGGAGAACCTCCCGTGTTGTTCAATGAACAGCTGGCGGTGATCTCTGCCGAACAAATCAGGCTCCACCTGAGCAACAAAGGGTATCTCAATGCGGAGGTAGATACGATCGTAAAAAAGAAAAATAAAAAAGCCAACCTGACCTTCGACGTCACCGAAAATATACCTCATCGGATCCGTTCTTTCAGCGATACCATCCGTTCAGCCGATACCATCATCTATCGTATCCTGCACGATGCCAAAACTCTTGAGGTAATGAAAGAGGGAGATATCTTCGATTTGTCCGTTCTGGAAAAAGGCAGGGAGCGCATGACCACCACCTTGAAGAACAGGGGGTACTATAATTTTCAGAAAGACAATTTTTACTTTTTGGTCGATACCGCCGTCGGTAACCACCGGGTTGATGTCACCATGGCTTTGGGTAATCCTACCGACTCAACGAAACACAAGCAGTACAACATTGGAAATGTAACGGTCATCAATGGTGTGGAGGAAGCTTTTTTGCAGGATACTACAGGTGCTGCCAGACTGGACACGGTTGAATATAGGGGACTGCAGATTATATCCGAAAAAGATCGGTTCCTGTTGCCCAAGACGGTCTATTACAATACATTTTTACGACCTGGCAGGCTTTATTCCGACCGGATTGTGGAGAGAACCTATTCTTCATTAAACGGCATTGACGCCGTGAACCAGACGGCCATCAACCTCACTCCGGTGGTGCGCAACGACTCCAGTTTCATTGATACAAGGATCACACTCTTT
>DHTF01000123.1:0-10469 GCA_002411515.1 Proteiniphilum sp. UBA5267
GACGTGTTCAATATTCTCCTGCAGGTACTGGATGATAGGAGGCTGACCGACAACAAGGGAAGGGTGGTGAATTTCAAGAATACCATCATCATCATGACCTCCAACATGGGATCGGGCATGATCCGCGAGAACATGGAAAGAATCACCCCGACAAACAGGGAGGAGATCATCGAGAAAACGAAAAACCTGTTGATGGACATGCTGAAGAAAACCATTCGCCCTGAGTTCCTGAACAGGATCGACGACATCATCATGTTCGCTCCGCTGAAAGAGTCGGAGATTGAGCAGATTGTCCGCATACAACTTGGAGGCATACGGAAGATGTTGGCAGAAAATGGTATTGAACTCCAATATACGGAAGAAGCGGTGAAGAGCATCTCCGAGGCCGGTTTTGATCCCGAGTTTGGGGCTCGTCCCGTGAAGCGGGTAATCCAGAACAAGGTGCTGAACCAGCTCTCGAAAGATCTGCTGGCAGGCAAGGTAGACAAATCACAAGCCATCACCATCGATGCGGTCGACGACAACATCTTCTTCCGCAACTGATCGCTGACCGCTTCTTCACCTTTTCCAAAAACTGGGTACAAAGAGCGAAAGCACCGTGAACACCTCGAGACGACCGACCAGCATCAGGAAGCAGAGGTAATATTTGGCGAACACCGAGGCAGACTCGAAGGTGCCGCTGGGACCGTAGGAACCCAACCCGAAGCCGTAGCTGCTGATGGAGGAGACAGAAACGCCGATAGACTCATCGAAGGTCATTCCCGTGAAACTTAGTACCACTGCACTGAAGGCTGCCAGTGTGAGGTAGAGGAAGACAAAGGCAAGGATCTTCGATGAGACATGCTCACTGATAACCTTGCCGTTTATCTTTACACGGTAAAGTGCATCAGGGTGCACCTGCTTCTTGAACACCAGCAGGGTGTTTTTTACAAGTACGACCAGACGTGATACTTTCATGCCTCCCGAAGTGGATCCCTCACAACCGCAAAAGAAAATCATGGCCAAAAAAAGAAGCCAGTAAACCTGTCCCCACAACTGATAATCCACTGTGGCGAATCCGGTAGTGGTCACCGCGGCTACCACCTGAAAGAGTGCTGTACGCAGGGTAGATTCCACGTCGCTCATCTTTCCCGAAGTAAGCAGCATCGCCGAGATGCCGAGGGTAAAAACGAGGATGATGGAGACATACCATCGAAACTCCTCATCGCGAAAGGCCTGCAAACTGAAACGTGTGAAGAAGGTGTAGAGTAACATGAAGTTGGTACCTCCGAAAAACATCAGTGCCGTAATGACATATTCGGTGTAGGCCGAATCAAAATAGGCGATGCTGGCTTGTTTGGTGGAGAATCCCCCTGTGGATATGGCAGAGAGTGCATGGCAGGCAGCATCGAAGGAATCCATGGGGCCGGCCCAGAGCAGAAAAAAACCAACGATGGTGAGTCCCAGGTAGGTCAATGCCATGTGTGCCGTGATCACGCTGATACGGGGACGCATGAGGTCCTCCGAGATGCCTGTAGATTCAGCGTCGAAGAACTGTCCCGAGCTTCCCCCGAATACAGGCATGAACGACATGACAAAGATGATGATGCCGATGCCGCCTATCCATTGCGTAAAACTACGCCAGAAATGAAGTGACCTGGGAAAAGCTTCGATGTTGAGCACGGTGGAGCTACCGGTGGTGGTGAAGCCACACATGGTTTCGAAAAAAGCATTGGTGAACGAAGGAATGGCACCACTAAGCAGGTAGGGGAGTGTACCGAAGAGTGTCATCATGAGCCATGCCAAGGTGACGGTGAGGTAAACCTCCCTTTTGGTGATATGACTGGGGGCTGATTTCTTTTTTCTCCCCAGGAATAACAGCAATGTACCTGTTGTGAAGGTGATGAGGCCGGAAAGGTAAATGCCCTGCACCGCACTTTCCCTGTAATGAACTCCCACAAAAGCAGAAAGCAACATAAAGAACGCTTCAATCATCAACAGAATCCCGATGCTGCTTAAAACGATCCGATAATTAAATTTACGCATGTTGCTTACATTTTATCCTGTTCGTCTTCGTGGTCGCTGCACTGTGTATGATATGCGCTATCCCTAGTTGAACAGTTTTTCTATGTTCTTCAGTGATTTACTCAGGAAGAAGACCACCACCTGATCGTAAGGTTCAATCAGGGTATCTCCGTCGATGAGCATCGGCTCCCCGTTTCTGATGAGTGCCCCGAATGTGATATCGGGGGGCAGATCCAGGTTCTTTATCAGCTTCTTGGTAACTTTTGAATTGGGTCGGGCAATGACTTCACCCACGTTCGCATCGGCAAAGGTGAGGCTCTTGATATTGGATGCGTCGGCCTGGAGCAGTAGTTCATATATTTTACTGGCCGAGATCAGTTTCTTGTTGATCACTGTGCCGATGTCGAAACGTTCAGCCATGGAGATATAATCGATGTTTTCCACTTCGGCCACTGTTTTCTTTACGCCAAACCGTTTGGCCATCATACAACCCAGGATGTTGGCCTCGGAATTGTCGGTGAGTGATAGAAAGGCATCGGCATCGGCGATGCCCTCACGCAGGAGAAATTCTGTGTTGCGCCCATCTTCCACGAAAACTGTGACGTTGGGGGGCACTACCTCGACAAGCCGCTCGGCACGTTCCCTATCTTGCTCCACTATCTTGATCTGGGTGCTTGGTGGAAGCTGTTGTATGGTACGCATGGTGATGCGGCTCCCCCCCATGATGATGATCCGTTTGGTTTCGAATGATTTTTTACCGAGTAACTCGGGCAGCACTTGCACATGCTTCCGCAGTGTGGTGAAGTAGAGTATGTCGTTTGCCAGCACCTGATCATTTCCCCGGGGGATGAGTGTGACGTTATCCCGTTTGATGGCTACCATGTGAAACTGCTTGCTCTCCTGCATCAACTCGTGCAGGTATTTATTGACAATGGGTGCATTCTCTCTCACTTTGGCACCGACCAAGATCACTGTTCCATTGGATAACTCCCACCAGAAGCGGGTCCAGGGGGTCTTCAGCGCCATGGCGATCTCACGTGCGGCAATCAGCTCGGGATAGATCATGGAGTGAATGCCCAGCTTCTCGAAGAACTCGGTATTTTTGGGCAGCAGATACTCGTGATTATCAATACGGGCAAGTGTTTTCTTGGCTCCCAGGTTGGCCGCGAGCATGCAAGAGGTAATGTTTTTCGACTCCTCGGGGGTGACACCAATATAGAGATCGGCGCTTCCCACACCAGCCTCATTGAGGTCCTTCAGGGAGGTGCAGCTTCCAAGGCGGGTGAGAATGTCAGTATTGTCGCGGATGGCTGTCAGGCGTTCTCTGTCAGCGTCCATCAGGGTTATTTCGTGCTCTTCCTGTCCGAGCAGTTTTGCGAGGTGTGTTCCAACGGCGCCGGCACCGGCAATTAATATTTTCATCGACGTGACATTGATAGTTGTCTTTTAACGGTTCTGAATAATCTCTATCGGGCTAATGGGATTGGAACTGCTTGCATCATCGGGATGATCATGCGGGATGGTTTGATGTAGCTTCACGATTTGTTGGAGGATACCCTCGGTGTCGAGGCCGACGATATGTTGCAGTTCTTTGATTGATCCATGGGTCACGAACTCATCGGTGATGCCGATGCGATGCACATGCACATCGGTGTAATCATGTTCTGCCAGAAACTCCAGCACAGCACTGCCCAGCCCACCCCTGATCACACCGTTTTCCACGGTGATGAGCTGCTTGAATGTAGTGGCTACTTCAGTGAGTAACTCTTCGTCTATTGGCTTGAGGAAGACCATGTCGTAATGTGCCACACTGATCCCCTGCTTCTCGGCTTCGGCAATAGCTCTTGCTGCATTGTTGCCAATGGCTCCAATGGAGAGGAGCGCCATATCTTTTCCCTTTTTAAGTAGCCTTCCTTTCCCGATGGGAAGAAGACGGGGTTCGTTTTTCCACTCGCTGAGTTCTCCCTGTCCCCGCGGGTAGCGGATCACGAACGGACCGTCGTTACCGTATACGGCGGTGTACATCAGGTTGCGCAACTCATGTTCGTTGAAGGGCGCAGAGATCACCAAATTGGGTATGGGACGCAGGTAGGCCAGGTCGAACGCTCCATGGTGAGTGGGTCCGTCGGGTCCCACCAGTCCGGCTCTGTCGATACACATTACAACCTTCAGCTTTTGTAGGGCCACATCGTGAATCACCTGATCGTAGGCTCTCTGCATAAAGGAGGAGTAAATATTACAGAAGGGAATCAATCCCTCTCTTGCCATACCGGCAGAGAAGGTGACGGCATGTGCTTCTGCGATACCAACGTCGAAAGCCCGATCGGGAAAGGCAGACATCATGTAGGTCATAGAGCAGCCAGTAGGCATGGCGGGTGTGACACCCACAATGTGACTGTTTTCCTGTGCCATCTCTACCAGGGTATGTCCAAAAACATCCTGATAAAGTAAGGGCTGGTCTTTTTGATTCTTGATGATGCGCTCACCGGTATCTTTGTTGAATAAACCAGGTGAGTGCCAAACAGTGGCCGACTTCTCTGCGGGCTCGTACCCTTTACCTTTGACGGTTTTGATGTGAAGTAGCTTCGGCCCTTTCATTTCCTTGATGTTGCGGAGAATGCGAATCAGCCCTGGTAGATCGTGACCGTCGACGGGTCCGAAGTAGCGGATATTGAAACCCTCAAAAAGATTTTGTTCTTTGGTGATGAGTGACTTCATGCTGTTGTTGAACCGCAGGACGATATTTTTCTCTTTTTCCGATATCAGGTTACGCCGCTTGAAGCCTTGATAAAGAGTGTTTCGAAAGCGGTTGTACTTGAATGAGGTGGTTAGCTTCACCAGATAGTCCTGTATACCCCCCACATTGTTGTCGATCGACATATTGTTGTCGTTCAGGATAATGAGTAGGTTGTTGGGCTGCGAGCAAGCATTGTTGAGTCCTTCATAGGCCAGGCCTCCGGTCATGGAACCATCGCCGATGACGGCTACCACATGGCGGTCTTCTTTATTGAGTGTGGCTGCCACGGCCATGCCCAGGGCTGCCGAGATGGAAGTGGAGGCGTGACCGGCTATGAAAGTGTCGTATTCACTCTCCGAGGGGTTTGTAAAACCGGAAAGTCCACCCAGTTTGCGGTTGGTGGAAAAACGATCGCGCCGTCCTGTGAGAATCTTGTGACTGTATGCCTGATGGCCCACATCCCACACAATGCGGTCGTAGGGAGTATGATAAAGATAATGCAATGCCACGGTCAGCTCTATAGTTCCCAGACTTGAACCAAAATGTCCGGGGTTATTGGAGAGTTGCTCAATGATAAATTCGCGCAGATCCGCACATACGGTCTCCAGTTGCTCAATCGAGAACTTCTTCAGATCGTCGGGACTGTTTATCTCATGTAAATATTGCATAATATATTATTCCTGTCCCTGTTATAACGGAAGCGGCATAAAATAGTTTAGAATCAGTATTTTCTTGTTGTTACACAGAATTTTAATTGGCCATGTCGGAGAAAAACTTGATGCGAACCATCCTGATTTCGGTATCGGTGTATTCGGCAAGATCGGCCTGTGCCCTGTCCAGATCATCTATTTCGGTCTCCTTGAAATAGGAATAAATATCTTGAATCACATCCTGATCCATCACCTCATTGAGGAAATAATCGATGTTGATTTTCGTGCCAGAGTAAACAATGGCTTCCACCTCGGAGAGCATCTCGTTGAAGTCGATCCCTTTCGATTCGGCCAGGTCATCGAGGGCCACCTTGCGGTCTATAGCCTGCACAATGGATACTTTTAGTTTTGATTTGTTGGCGACGGTCTTCACACGCAGATCTTCAGGACGGGTGATGTCGTTCTCCTCCACGTGCTTCTTGATCAAGTCCACAAATTCTTTGCCGTATCGCTTGGCCTTGCCAGCTCCCACACCGGGAATGTTCTGCAGTTCATCGAGTGTGATGGGATAGGAAGTAGCCATCGCCTCGAGTGAGGAGGGTTGGAAAATTACGTAGGGAGGTACATTCAGCTTTTTCGAGATTTTCTTACGAAGATCTTTCATCATGGAGAAGAGCACCGGGTCTGCTGCGCCGCCACTTCCTGCGGAGGCAATCACATCTGAATCATCACTATCCAGATCTGTCATATCATCCTCATCTTCATCATCTTTTGTAATTTTGAATGAGATGGGATTTTTGATGAATTCTTTCCCTTTCTTGGTAATTTTGAGAATGCCGTAATTCTCGATATCCTTTCTCAGGTAGTTGTCGAGCAGGGCCTGACGTATTAGGGCTTCCCAGGTGCTTGTTTCTTCATCTGCACCCGATCCGAACTCTTCCAGTTCGTTGTGTCCGTATGTTTCAATGTCGGATGATTCTTTTCCAACAAGGAAATCAATCAGGTAATCGGCTTTTTGTTTTTCCTTTAAAGCAATAATTGCTTCTAATAGAGTAATGAGTAGTTCTTTCGCTTCCACTTTTTTCTTGGGATTTAAACAATTATCACAGTGTTCACAATTCGGTTCCAGATAATCTTCACCGAAATAGTGTAACAATACTTTTCTTCGGCACACCGACGTTTCTGCATAGGCAGCTGTCTCCAGCAAGAGTTGTTTACCTATCTCCTGTTCAGAAACGGGTTTGCCCTGCATGAAACGCTCCAGTTTTTGCAAGTCTTTTTCGGAATAAAACGCGATGCATTTTCCTTCGCCACCGTCTCGTCCGGCCCGTCCTGTTTCCTGGTAGTATCCTTCCAGGCTTTTGGGTATATCGTAATGAATGACATACCGGACGTCGGGTTTGTCTATTCCCATACCAAAAGCGATGGTGGCGACAATCACGTCTGCTTTCTCCATCAGGAAGGCATCCTGATTGTAACTGCGGTTAGCAGCGTCCATGCCGGCGTGGTAGGGCAGAGCCCTAATATTGTTGGCTTGAAGGATCTCGGCAAAGTCATCTACCTTCTTGCGGCTCAGACAATACACGATGCCCGATTTGTTTCCTTGCGAGAGGATGTATTTGATGATCTCCCGATCAATTTGATCGGTTTTATGTCGAACCTCGTAGTAGAGATTGGGACGGTTGAAGGATGATTTGTATACCATGGCCCCGCTCATACCAAGGTTCTTTTGTATGTCGTGCTGTACTTTGGGAGTGGCTGTGGCAGTGAGGGCGATGATGGGTCGCGGGCATATCTCTCCTATGATGGGTTTGATACGCCGGTATTCGGGACGGAAATCATGTCCCCATTCCGAGATGCAATGGGCTTCATCTACTGCATAGAAGGAGATGGGTACGTTCTGCAGGAACTCAATGTTCTCCTGCTTGGTAAGCGATTCGGGAGCTACATAGAGCATTTTTGTTTTCCCTGAAAGGACATCTTTCTTGACCGCTTCGATCTCCTGTTTGCTGAGTGATGAGTTGAGAAAGTGGGCGATGCCGTCTTCTTCGCTGTAGTTACGCATGGCATCAACCTGGTTCTTCATCAGTGCAATCAAAGGGGAGATGACGATGGCCGTTCCCTCCGAGAGTAGGGCAGGCAGCTGATAGCAGAGGGATTTTCCGCCGCCGGTAGGCATCAGCACAAAGGTGTCCTTCCCCGATAAGATACTCTGTATAATGGCTTCCTGATTGCCCTTAAACGTATCGAATCCGAAATATCTCTTTAACCCCTTATATAGATTGTCTTGTTCCTTCATTCAGCAAATTGCGTGGTGGGAAATTGTTGTCACCAAAGGTCGATACAAAATTAAAAAAGTATTTCATATTTCCAAGCATAAAATCTAGTTTGTAAATGCATCGCGTATATGTTTCTGGTAGCTTGTTTTTCCACACAGGTAAACTGACAGATAAATTTACATCCAAGATAATGGATAAAAATAATCCTTGCAAATATATTGGTGAAAACTCTATTTTTTTAGTCGACAAATCTACTAAAAAAACGCCTGACTAGCACGCGTTCTTAACAAACCGCGGGACTCCTGTTCAGTGTCCGGCGGTTTTATTCTTTTTTGTGGGGCTGAAGTCAGGCTACACGCAAGTGGTGCAGATCGGAATTTTCGAGTTGATGGATGGCATATTCGCGTGTCACATGCAACTTTTTCTTTTCCTCTGAAGGCAGCGTGAACATGGCATCAATCATGATGGCTTCCACAATGGAGCGTAGTCCGCGTGCGCCCAGCTTAAACTCAATGGCTTTGTCCACAATATATTCATAGGCACCCTGATCGAAGGTGAGGGCCACCCCATCCATTTCAAACAGCTTCTGATATTGCTTGACGATGGAGTTCTTGGGCTCGACCAGAATACGTAACAAAGCGTCTCTATCCAGCGGCTCCAGGTAGGTGAGGATGGGAAGCCTTCCAATGATCTCCGGAATCAGACCGAACGATTTTAAATCGAGCGGCGTGATATATTTCAACATGTTGTGCCGGTCGATGTTCGCTTTGTCGCTACTGGCGGCATAACCCACCACACGTGTGTTGAGACGTTGGGCAATTTTCTTCTCAATGCCGTCGAAGGCACCTCCGCAGATAAACAGAATGTTCTTGGTGTTAATTGCAATCATGCGCTGTTCCGGATGCTTGCGACCACCCTGGGGCGGTACATTCACCACAGAACCCTCGAGCAGCTTCAACAGTCCCTGCTGTACACCTTCACCACTCACATCACGGGTGATGGAAGGGTTGTCACTTTTACGGGCTATTTTGTCGATTTCGTCGATGAACACAATACCTCTCTCGGCAGCATTGACATCGTAGTCGGCCACCTGCAGCAGTCGGGTGAGGATGCTTTCGATGTCCTCGCCCACATATCCCGCCTCGGTTAGTACTGTGGCATCCACGATGGTGAAGGGGACATGCAACATCTTAGCAATGGTGCGTGCCAGCAAGGTCTTGCCTGTGCCGGTGGCACCTACCATGATGATGTTTGATTTCTCGATCTCCACCTCATCTTTCAGATTTTTCTGTAGAATACGTTTGTAATGGTTGTAGACCGAAACCGACAGAAACCGCTTTGCACTATCCTGCCTGATCACGTACTGATCCAGGAATTCCTTGATCTGTGCCGGCTTGGGCAGAGATAAGAGGGAGATACCCGGATCGGCTTTTGCATTACTCTTAAAGGTATCGTTCACGATCTCGTGAGCCTGCTCGGCGCACATATCGCAGATGTACCCTGTCATGCCTGATATGAGCAGGTTTACTTCCTGTTCGCTTCTTCCGCAAAAACTGCAATGATTGCTGCTGTTCGCTTTTTTAGCCATCGTTTTTTACTTTTATCCTTTTCTTGTCAGTACATCATCCACCATGCCATAAGCTTTGGCTTCCGATGCGGTCATCCAGAAGTCGCGATCAGAGTCACGTGCTACCTCCTCAAGAGGTTTTCCGGAATGTTTGGATATGATGGTATACAATTCCTGTTTGATCTTGGCAATTTCGCGGGCTGTGATTTCGATGTCGGAGGCTTGACCTTGTACACCTCCCATGGGCTGATGGATCATCACCCGGGAGTGGGTAAGGGCGAAGCGTTTCTTCTCGGCGCCGGAAACCAGCAACACAGCAGCCATGGATGCAGCAATACCTGTGCAGATGGTGGAGACATTGCTCGAGATGAACTGCATGGTGTCATAGATGCCCAGACCGGCATATACCGATCCTCCAGGGGAGTTGATGTAAATGGAGATATCCTTGCCGGGGTCAGCCGAATCGAGATAAAGCAGTTGCGCCTGTATTACATTGGCTGTATAATCGTCGATGGCTGTTCCGAGGAAGATGATGCGGTCCATCATCAACCTTGAAAAAACATCCATCTGTGCCACGTTGAGCTGACGTTCTTCAATGATGGTGGGGGAAATGTAGCCTCCTCCCTGGCTGGTGATTTGCATGTAACTTTCGAGTCTGGTGCTGCTCATGCCCAGATGCTTTGTTGCATATTTTTTAAAATCGTCTTGCATAGATTCTTTTATCAAACGTTTTTTTTTGTCGAATTAATAACTGCAAAAAAAGTGCCACTATTTTTCGATGCTGTTTCTGCAGAATGGATCCGACAAACAAAAATATAAGGAATTGTTGAATTATAAAATAAAACCTTGAAAAACAGTTGATTTTTTTCAGTAATGTTTTGTTATTCTGCCGACGATTCGCTCTCAAGAGCTGATTCCTCTTTGTTGTCACCTTCTTCTGCGTGATGGTCTGTATTTTCTCCATGCTCGTGGGCATGTTCGCTCATGAGTTCGCTGAACTCTTTTGAGGAGATCTCTTTCTCAGTCACAGCCAGGTTATCTTTCAGCCAGTCGATGATTTTCTCCTCAGTCGCTCTGTCGTATAGATTCTGAATGGTTTCCTCCTTCTCCAGCAGGCTTTTTGTATAATTCTGTAACACATCAGCCGGCAGGTTGGTCATTCCGTATTGTGCAAATTGTGCTTTGGCAACTTCCGCGGCCAGTGCTTCGATATCCTGATACTCCACTTTGAT
>DHTF01000123.1:10554-47402 GCA_002411515.1 Proteiniphilum sp. UBA5267
TTGGTCATTCCGTATTGTGCAAATTGTGCTTTGGCAACTTCCGCGGCCAGTGCTTCGATATCCTGATACTCCACTTTGATTCCGCCTTCTTCTACAATCTTCTGCTTGGCGATATGGAACTTGAGATCCTCTAAGATTGCCGGATAATCGGCTTCAATCTCCTCGACAGTTTTCTTGTCGTTCGATTCGAGCAGCCAGCGTTTCAGAAATGCATCGGGGAATTGTACATCTTTCATCTTCTCCACGATGATATCTTTTGCTGTATGGATGAACAGGTGGTCGGCATTGGGTTTAAACTGATTGCCGAGTTCCGAAGCAATCTTGGTGCGGAACTCTTCTTCGGTGGTAACAACCCCTTGACCCAGCACCCGGTCGAAAAGCTCCTGGTTCAGTTCAGCTTCCTGGTAACGGGTTACCTCTTTGATGTCGAAACGGAAATCGGCATTGATATCTTTTACATGATCTTTGGTAGTCTGTAGCAACGAGGCCACCTCGGCTTCGTTGTTATCATAGGCACTCTTCGGGTTGAAAACGATGCTGTCTCCTACCTTGGCGCCGATAAACTGATTTTTTACGGTCTCTTCCTTCAGGTAGGAAGGCATCAGGATGGCATTTTCGATCAGCTGACCGTTTTCTTTCTCCTTCTCCCCATCCATTTCGGTGAGCGTCCCCTTAATCAGGTCGGTATCTTTCGCCTCTTCCTCGATGGAAGCATAGGTGCCGTAATTCTGCTTATAGGCATCCAACTGTTTCTCCAGAAGATCATCCTCCAGCTTCACCCGATAATAGGTCATTTCGGTGTCTTTATCGAGCGGCAACGCAAACTCCGGTGTGAGAGCCACGTCGAAATAAAATGTAAGGATTTCATCCTTGTCGAGGTCTACCCGCATCTCTTCGCTGTCATCGGAGATGGGTTCGCCCAGGATTTTTAATTTGTTTTCCCGGATGAAGTTGGTCAGCTCTTCCGTGACTAGCTTGTTCACCTCATCTACCAGAACCGCTTTGCCATACATGCGTTGGATTACACTCTTGGGTACTTTACCCTGACGGAATCCGGGAATGTTGGCTTTCTGCCGGAATTGATTCAGTGACTTATCTACCTTTTCCTGATAATCTGCTTTCTCCAGTTCTATGACAATGGTTCCGTTTACATCGTCCTTTTTATTCAGTGTTGACTTCATTGAAATGCGTGATGTTTTAGTGTAAAGTCGGTTAATTTCAACCGATTGAATCCTTTTTTTTAATAAGAGTGCAAAATTAGTGTTATTCTTTCAATTTGCAAAAAATATTTTCCTGTTTGAAGAATGCTTTGGAACCTGAAGCAGCGATGAGATCAGGAAATGATTTTTTTTAAAGTGAAAACCCTATCTTTGCAGTTCAAAACAGAATAAATGCAACCAATTTTCAGATCTGCCACGCCGGGCTCCAAGATAGCCACCCTTTTTATATTGCTTTTTACCGGACTCATTGTGTCCTTGTTGATTATGGGATTAATGAATATGGTATTTGGAATGGATGATGCCAGCAACGCCACATCTATTTATACAGGCTCCGTGTTGCAGTCGCTTTTTGCCATTGCACTACCAGCATACCTGACAGTTGCTCTTACCACTGACAGTTCCACGCGATACTTAAAATTAGGTTGGGATGAGAAGATGGGGTGGAAGGTTATTTTCGCCGTGTTGTTGTTTGTGTTTTCCTATCCGTTTGTATCTTTTCTGACGCAATGGAACAGCGGCATGCAACTGCCCGAATGGATGAGTAGTTTGGAAGAGGTGATGCGGTCAATGGAGGATGCTGCCATGGAGACCACAAAGTTGTTGCTGTCGGGTCGTACTCCAGCCATGTTGATCCTCAACCTGATTGTTGTGGCTGGTCTGGCAGCCTTCTCGGAGGAGTTGTTTTTTCGGGGAGCACTGCAGCAGTTTCTGTGTGAGAGATTTCGGAATGGCCATGTTGCTGTATGGCTTTCGGCACTGCTATTTAGTTTGGTCCACTTCCAGTTTTATGGTTTTTTGCCGAGAATGATGTTAGGTGTGCTGCTGGGTTATCTGTTTCTTTACACACGAAACCTGTGGGTAGCTGTCATCTTTCACTTCGTGAACAATGCCACGGTGATTCTGCTTTACTTTTTCTGGAGCGACAAGGAGTGGTTTAGTCGGATGGAGGAGCTACCGGTAACTATTCCCTTTCTGGTGGTTGCCACAGTGAGTGTGCTGCTTACACTGCTTCTGTTTTGGATCTATCTGAAAAGAGACCGACAATCGGTCGATGGAGCAGAAACAATCAACTTATATTGATATGATACAGATACAAGATACCCTCATCTCGGACGATTTGTTCGAAGTACATTTTGTTTGTGACCTATGCAAATGCAAAGGTCAGTGTTGTGTGGATGGAGAGTCAGGGGCGCCGATCACCCGCGAAGAGTTTACAGAAATCAATGAGATACTGCCTGCTATATGGGAAGACCTCACGCCCAAAGCACAGGAGCTGATCAAACAGCAGGGAATTGCTTATACCGACAGCGATGGGGAACTGGTTACCTCCATCATCCAGGGTGAAGAGTGTGTCTTTGCCAGCTTCGATGCCAACGGAGTTTGCAAGTGCACAATCGACAGTGCTTTCCGAGAAGGACGCATTGCCGTTCAGAAACCTGTTTCGTGTCATCTTTACCCGGTGAGGTTGCATAATTATGCTGATTTTACGGCGGTGAACTATCATCGCTGGTCGGTCTGCCAGCCCGCCCGTAAACTGGGACGAAAAGAGGGCGTACCTCTATACCAGTTCTTGCGGGAACCACTGATCAGAAGATTCGGTGAATCGTGGTACCGGGAGGTATGTGAGGCGGCAACATTGCTCAGTGAAAAAAAGTAACAGGATCATGCTATTTTTTTCCTCATTTGCTTTCCAGATTTGAAATCTTTGTTTTATTTTTGCACATATATAAATAAAATGTGCAGAATAAGGTGACTTCGCCCATTTCAAAAACGAAAAACAATTTAATTGACGTAGCCCGGCAGCTTTTTGCAAAACAAGGTGTCGAGAATACGACAATGAATGACATTGCCGAGGCATCTCAACGAGGCAGACGTACCCTTTATACCTACTTCAGCAGCAAGAGCGATATCTATAAGGCTGTAATTGAGTCGGAGCTCGATGTGCTCTTCGGCAGACTGGAGGAGGTGACACGCCGAAATATGCCTGCAGATGAGAAGCTTATTCTGCTGGCTTTTACCCGTTTTGGCGCCATCAAGGAGGTGGTGACCCGCAACGGTAACCTGCGGGCTGATTTCTTCAGAGATATCTGGAAGGTAGAAAATGTACGCAAGGAGTTTGACAGGAAAGAGATCCATTACCTGGAGACCATCATCCAGGATGGTTGCGAAAAGGGAATCTTTCAACCCTGCGACATCAGACAAACAGCCGAGATATTGCATTACGCATTCAAGGGTCTTGAAGTGCCCACCATTCGCGGTGCCATGAAGCTCGACTACAATAAAAAGGAGGACAGGGAAATTATTTCTTCCATTTTGTTTAAAGGAATGTATGCGAAATAAACTATTTCAGTTATCTGATTTTGGGTATAGCAATCAACGATTGTCGGCATACATGAGCAATTGATGAATAATAATCGTATGAAACGAGCATTCAGACTATTTCTCTCAAGAGAATAAATCCTTGCGGGTTCCATACTCCACAATGAAAATAAAATAATCATATGAAGTTATTAGAAGGGAAAACAGCGTTGATTACCGGTGCTGCCCGCGGAATCGGGAAAGCCATCGCTTTGAAATTTGCATCGGAGGGAGCCAATATTGCGTTCACCGACCTGGTGATAGACGAAGCCGGTGAAGCCACCGAACATGAAATTGCTTCTCTCGGTGTGAAATGCAAAGGGTACGCTTCCAATGCTGCTAATTTTGAAGAAACACACCATGTGGTGGAACAAATCATGCAGGATTTCGGTCGTATCGATGTTCTGGTTAACAATGCCGGCATCACCAAAGATGGTTTAATGATGCGAATGAGCGAACAACAATGGGATGCGGTGATCAACGTAAACCTGAAGTCCGCTTTTAATTTTATCCATGCTGTCACACCCGTGATGATGCGCCAGAAAACAGGAAGCATCATTAACATGAGTTCGGTAGTGGGGGTTTCCGGAAATGCGGGGCAAGCAAACTATTCAGCATCTAAAGCAGGAATGATTGGACTGGCCAAATCGGTGGCCAAAGAGCTGGGATCAAGGGGCATTCGTGCCAATGCCATCGCTCCGGGCTTCATCATCACCGATATGACGGGACAACTTTCAGAAGAGGTGCGCAATGAGTGGGCAAAACAAATACCATTGCGACGCGGAGGGACGCCAGAAGATGTAGCGAATGTAGCTATTTTCCTCGCTTCAGACCTTTCTTCGTACGTGAGTGGCCAGGTAATCCATGTCTGCGGTGGCATGAATACCTGATCAGGGTAACAATCATATTGTCAGAGGCACACGGGAGTACCTATGTGCCTCTGAATATTTTTAAACGGATCCTGAATTATAAGATGACTGTTTTATACGAAGACAACCACCTCATCATTGTCAACAAGGCACCCGGTGAGATTGTACAGGGCGACAAGACGGGCGATGAGCCACTGTCGGAGATGGTAAAAACCTTTCTTAAGGAGAAGTATCACAAGCCTGGCAATGTTTTTTGCGGTGTCACCCACCGGCTCGACCGGCCGACGAGTGGAGTGGTGGTGTTTGCCAAAACCAGCAAGTCACTCACCCGGCTCAACGACATGTTTCGTAAGGGTGAAGTGAAGAAGATTTACTGGGCTATTGTGAAAAACCGGCCCCCGGCAGACGAAGATACCCTGACCCATTATCTCATCAAAAATGAGAAAACCAACAAGTCTGCAGCCTTCGATACAGAAAAACCCCATACAAAAAAGGCCGTTCTTCATTACCGACAAATTGCGGCATCCACAAACTATTTCCTTCTCGAGATTGATCTGGAGACAGGACGTCATCACCAGATACGCTGCCAGCTTGCAAAAATTGGCTCTCCCCTCAAAGGTGACCTCAAGTATGGCGCCGAACGTTCCAACCCCGATGGGAGCATCAGTTTGCATGCACGTGCTATTTCCTTTATACATCCTGTATCGAAAGAGCCAATTTCCATTACCGCTCCCTTGCCGGAGGATGCATTGTGGCGTGCCTTTGAACCATCAAAATAAACAAGATTGCCACTTTCGCAGCTGTTCGTTTCCCTGGTATCTGTAAAAATCCTATATTTGTGAGATAAAAAAATATACCCGAACAATGAAACCTACATTATTTGTTTTGGCTGCAGGAATGGGCAGTCGTTATGGCGGATTAAAACAACTCGACGGCGTCGGTCCAAGTGGTGAGACCATCATGGACTATTCTATTTATGATGCTGTAAATGCCGGATTTGGCAAGTTGGTTTTCGTAATCCGTAAATCATTTGAAGCCGACTTCAGAGAAAAGATTGTCAGCAAATATGACAAGAAAATACCGGTGGAACTGGTGTTTCAGGAGCTCGACCATCTTCCTGAGGGATTTACTCCACACCCTGATAGAGTGAAGCCTTGGGGCACCAACCACGCAGTGATGATGGGCAAAGAGGTGATTAAGGAACCTTTTGCCGTGATCAATGCCGACGACTTCTACGGGAGGGAGAGTTTTGGTGTACTGGCCGACTATCTTTCGGGTCTCGCCGGCAGTGAGAATAAATATTGCATGGTGGGTTACCACGTGGGAAATACGCTATCCGAAAGCGGTACCGTGGCACGAGGGGTATGTGAGACCGATGCCGTGGGACATCTTACCGGCGTGGTGGAACGTACACAGGTGATGCGTGTAGAGGGCAAAGTAAGCTACAAGGATGAAAACGACCAATGGGTTCCCATAGCTGACCATACCCCGGTGTCGATGAATATGTGGGGCTTCACACCCGATTACTTCCGCTATTCCGACGACTACTTTATACAGTTCTTGAAGGAGAATGCTGACAATATCAAATCGGAATTTTTTATTCCTTTGCTGGTGAACCACCTCACTGTAACCGGTAAGGTGACCGTAAAAGTGTTGGATACTCCTTCAAAATGGTTCGGCGTGACCTATGCTGAAGACCGTCCCGGTGTGGTGGCCAGGCTGAAAGAACTCACCGAAAGCGCTGTTTATCCCTCTCCGTTGTGGTAAACTTACGAAGTTTTGGGTGGCATTATGCACTGAATATGCTGTAGTATGTGGATTGACGTCATTATTGTGCTCCTGTTGATCCTGCTCAACGGGTTTTTTGCTCTGTCGGAGATTGCCATTGTCTCGGCAAAGAAGAACAAACTCAACCGGGAACGCAAACAGGGAAAAAAGGGAGCCAGCCGGGCACTCAGGTTGCAGGCTGATCCTGATAACTTCCTATCGTCGGTGCAGGTGGGGATTACCCTCATCGGCATCGTCAACGGTGCATTTGGAGGGCAGGCTTTTGCAGCATATCTGGTACCCTTCTTTGAGCGGTTTGCAACGACAGCCCCATTTTCAGAGGGCATCTCCATAGTGATCGTGGTCTTCCTGATTACCTATGTATCCATTGTTGTTGGTGAGCTGGTACCCAAAACAATTGCTTTGAATAACGCTGAAAAGATGGCCATTGCCGTCGCTCCTTTCATCCATGTGGTGAGCATCATATTTTATCCTTTTGTGAAGCTGCTGGCATTCTCTACCAGTTTTATCTCCCGACTGATCGGTCTCAAACCGAGGGATGAGGTAATCTCTGAAATGGAGTTGCGCGCCATGCTGAAGACCGCCTCTCACGAAGGAGTCATTGATGTAGAAGAGAACATCATTCATGAACAGGTATTCTACTTCTCCGATAAAAGAGCCATCCACCTGATGACCCATCGCACCGATGTGGAGTGGGTGGATATCAGCAAAGAAAGGGAGGCAATTATTCAGGATCTGCTCCAGATGAAGCACAGCAAGATACTTGCCTGTAGAAAGAAGATTGATGAATTTGCGGGTATTATCTCCATGCGTGACTTTCTGCTGCGATTGAGCAAAAGGGAACTTTTCTCGGTGGAGGATCTTATCATGGAGCCGATCATTGTACCCAACACACTTCGGGCACAGAAGGTGTTGGAAAACTTTAAAAGCAACCACAAGTTTGTGGCTGTTGTAGTGGACGAATATGGTAGCCTCGATGGAATCATCACCATGCATGATATATTCGAAAATCTGGTGGGAGCCATACCGGAGGAAAATGACGATGCTTTGGCCGACCCGCTCCTGTTTATGCGCGATGATCATTCTGCGTTGGTGAGCGGTGAGGCTCCGATTGAGATATTGACCCAGCTCGATGAGGATTTCATCGTTGATTTTGATAAGATCGACTATTCTACAGTGGCAGGTTTTGTCTTTGCCTGCATCAACAAAATACCTTTCGTGGGCGACAAATTCGATTATGATAACCTCCATTTTGAAATTATGGATGTAGACGGAAATAAAATTGATAAAATATTAGTAACAAAAAAAATAAAAGACTCTGATGACGTGGAGATTAATTAATGCAGAGAATAAATTCTGAAATTTATGTTGTATAACACAATTTTTTTTTGGGTAATTGTCCAAATCTGTGTTAATTTTACACGAATTTAATTCAAAGATCAATCTTCATCAATATCTTATTCTTTAAACCAAGAAAATTACATGGACAAAATGTATAGCAAGTCCGGTTTGCTGGTCGAAGCATTTGAAAAAATAGTTGATGGCAAGCAGACCGGATTATATACGCTGACAAACAAAGCAGGAAGTGAAGTCACCATTACCAATTATGGTGCAAAAATTGTCTCGTTGATGGTACCAGACAAGAATGGCCTGCTCACTGATGTGGTGTTAGGACATTCCTCGATCGACGAGTATCTCATCTCCGAAGAGCCTTATTTTGGGGCGGTATGCGGCCGCACGGCAAATCGAATTGCCGGAGGCCGTTTTTCTTTAGAAGGGAAAGAGTACAGGCTTGCAGTGAACAATGGACCCAACTCACTTCACGGTGGACTGAAAGGATTCAATGCGGTGGTGTGGGATGTGAGAAATGTCACCTCAGAAAGTATAGAACTTTTTTATTTTTCGCCCGATAGTGAGGAAGGTTTTCCAGGAAACCTCTCGGTCATGGTAACTTACACCCTCACAGATGACAATGCGCTCGAGTTACACTATCAGGCTACTACTGATAAAACAACCATTCTGAACCTGACAAATCATTCTTATTTCAACCTGTCGGGTGAGGGTGATCCCTATATAGGTGATCATCTCCTTATGCTGAATGCCGATGTGTACCTCCCTACCGATGCCACAGCCATTCCCTACGGCGACCCTGCACCGGTAAAAGATACCCCCATGGATTTCACCAAACCTTATGCAATTGGTGCACGCATCAACGATGATTTTGAACAGCTACACTTTGGTAAAGGGTATGATCACACTTATATCATAAATAAACCGTCCGGGGACGATGTACATCATCATTATGCAGGTTACTGCCAATCTCCTAAAACTGGTATAAAAATGGAGATATACACCACCGAGCCGGGCTTACAGCTGTATACCGGAAACTGGATGACTGGCAGGTTCAAGGCTAAGAACGGACACTGTTATCCCGAAAGAGCAGCTGTATGCTTCGAGACACAGCATTTCCCCGACAGCATCAACAAACCGGCTTACCCTTCGGTGATACTGAAGCCCGGGGAGCAGTTTGATTCACGCACCACCTACCAATTTACACTTTGATAATTCGTTACAACAACTATATCGTAAGTTAATTAATTAATATGAAAGAAATGAATACAACAACCAATCAATCAACGAACCGGATTGTGCCCATTATCATGATGATCGCACTGTTCGGTATGATCTCATTTGTTACCAATCTGGCAGCACCCATGGGACAAGTATTAAAGGAACAGTTCGGTGCATCCAACTTCCAGGGTCTGCTTGGAAACGCTGCCAACTTCATAGCATATGCTGTAATGGGTATTCCCGGCGGCATTCTCCTGCAGCGTATTGGCTACAAGAAAACAGCGCTCATCGCCATTGCAATCGGCTTCGTGGGAGTACTGATTCAGTATCTTTCAGGTCATGCTGACCAAAACGTAGCTTTTGGAGTTTATTTGCTTGGCGCTTTTGTCGCAGGTTTCTCCATGTGTCTGTTGAACATTGTAGTGAACCCGATGCTGAACACTCTCGGCGGAGGCGGCAACAAAGGGAACCAGCTCATTCAGATTGGAGGTTCTTTCAACTCTGTAATGGCAACCTTTACACCTGCATTCGTGGGAATCCTCATTGGTGAAGCAGCCAAAGCCAATATCAAGGATGTGTTCCCAGTCATGTATATTGCCATGGGAGTTTTTGCATTGGTGTTTTTTGTGATGATGGCCGTTTCAATCCCTGAACCCCATATATCGAAAGACAAGCAGTCATTGAAACAATTGATGACCGGTGCCCTTAAGTTCAGACATTTTGTATTGGGTGCTATCGCCATCTTCGTCTATGTGGGAGTGGAAGTGGGAACCCCTGGTGTGATGATTTACTGGCTCTCTGATAATCCCGAAGTGGGAAAAACTATCGCCGGTTTTGTTGCTGGAACATATTGGTTGCTGATGCTTGCCGGTCGTCTCATAGGTGCTTCCATCGCTAGCAAGGTTTCAAGTAAAACGATGCTTACCGTCACCTCATTTGTAGGACTGATATTGGTGCTGTTGGCAATTTTTTCACCCACTGACAGCATGGTTTCACTGCCTGTACTGCAGCGCTCAGCAGCAGGTGCGCTCTCTTTTGGCCTTGCTCAGGTACCCATCAATGCGATGTTTATCGTGCTGGTAGGACTCTGTACTTCGATCATGTGGGGTGGCATCTTTAACCTCGCAGTGGAAGGACTGGGTAAATATACGGCTGCGGCATCCGGATTATTCATGGTACTTGTATGCGGTGGGGGAATCCTTCCTGCCATTCAGGGAAGTGTTGCCGATGCAGCTGGTTATCTTTCCAGTTACTGGGTTATTGTGATCGGTCTTGCTTACCTGTTATATTATGCAGTGATAGGATCCAAGAATGTGAACAAAAATATTAACGTGGCCGATGAATAAACGGTAAAAGCCCGTTGAAAAACGGGCTTTTTTTTTCCCTATAATCTCAATAAGTACAACGGAAATATGACTAAACAAGAAGTAATAGATATTTTTCAAAAAAAATACGGTGGTGACACCCCCGGTGTGTATACCTCTCCTGGGCGTATCAACCTGATCGGTGAACATACTGATTACAATGGCAGTTTTGTTTTTCCCGGTGCCATCGACAAGGGAATGACTGCGGCCATTCTTTTTAACGGAACTGACAAGGTAAGAGCCTATGCCATTGACCTGGATGAAAGTAGCGAGTTCGGACTCAACGAGGAGGATCTCCCGAAAGAGGGATGGGCCAAATATATCTTTGGCGTTTGCCGTGAGATTATCAAAAGAGGTGGCAAACTGAAGGGATTCGACACAGTTTTCACTGGCGACGTCCCCCTGGGTGCAGGAATGTCTTCCTCCGCAGCGTTGGAGAGCACCTTTGCATTTGCACTGAACGACCTGCTGAACCTTGGCATCGACAAATTTGAGTTGGCCCGCATCGGACAAAGCACTGAACACAATTACGTGGGTGTTAAGTGTGGCATCATGGACCAGTTCGCCTCTATTTTCGGTCAGAAGGGTCATCTGATTCGTCTTGATACCAAATCGATGGAATATGCTTATTTCCCATTCGACCCGAAAGGGTACAAGGTGGTTCTGCTCGACACAGTGGTAAAGCATGAACTGGCCTCTTCGGCCTACAACAAACGTCGCGAGTCGTGTGAGCACGCTGCTCGCACGATTGCCAAACGACATCCAGAGGTGATGTTCCTGCGTGATGCCTCCTTGGAGATGCTAGACGAGGTGAAGGCTGAGATATCCGAAGAGGATTATATGCGTGCCAAGTACGTGATCGAGGAGACCCAGCGGGTAAGAGAGGTGAGCGACGCCTTGGAACGGGGCGACTATGAAACGGTGGGACAGAAGATGTATGAAACCCATCACGGTATGAGCAAGCTCTACGAAGTGAGCTGCGAAGAACTCGACTTCCTGAATGATGTTGCACGTGAGCATGGCGTCACCGGCTCACGCGTGATGGGAGGTGGCTTTGGCGGTTGTACCATTAACCTGGTGAAGGATGAGCTGTACGATTCTTTTATCCAGGATGCCAAATCTCAGTTCAGTGCCAAATATGGCCATGATCCCAAAGTCTACGACGTGGTAATCAGCGACGGAGCACGCAGACTTTGATCCCAACAGAGAGACTATAAACCGGAAGACAGATGCCTCAAGGTATCTGCTTCCGGCTTTATTACTTTTTCTTATACCATCAAACAAAATCTCGATACCTTAGGTTATGTCTACCAGCTATTACCAAAACAATGATCATTTTTTGATCGCTGCCGATTGCATCATCTTTGGATTCCGAAAAAAAGAATTGCATCTGCTACTCACACGCCGTCCTGTGGAGCCACTCAAAAACGAATGGTCCCTGATGGGCGGATTTATGGAAGAAAATGAAAGCCTTACCCAAGCAGCAGAAAAGATACTCTATCGCTATACACAGCAGGAAGGTATTTATATGGAGCAGGTAGGTGCTTATGGGGAGCCGGACCGCGACAGTGGTGCCCGGGTTATTTCAGTGGCCTTTTATGCGCTGGTAAAGATGGAGAACTTTAATACCTCACTGGCTCAAAAATTTGATGCCCGCTGGATCAACATTAACGAGCTACCTGAGTTGGTCTTCGATCATAACCGCATGGTTAACGATGCACTCACGTTGTTGCGATACAAAGTGTCGACAGAACCGATAATCTTCAATTTCTTCGATGGAAAGTTCACACTTACCTCACTGCAGGATCTATATGAAACCATTTACCAGATGCCTCTAGACAAGCGAAATTTCAGAAAGAAACTCGCCTCGATGAACATCCTAGACAAACTCACCATCAAAGACAAGGAAAACTCCAGACGGGGCGCCTACTATTACACTTTTAATCCAGAAAAATACGGTGCCTTCCTGAAGGCGGGTAATCGCTTCTCAATCTGAAACAAAAGCAGTGGTGGGTTGCATTTGTTTAGTTTCTGAGATAGTAGTTTACGGTGGTTACCACCCGCACATTCTTGATGTAGGGGGTGTTGGCATCCCGGTCGGTAATGGTAAACTGACCCTGCGATGCGTTGCGTATTTTACCCAGCTTGCTGCCTGAATCCAGTGCGAACTTCTCTGCCGCCTCTCTGGCATTCTTGGTGGCCTCTTCAATCATTGCCGGTTTGATGTTGTTTAAGCCTGTAAATTCATAGAGTGTGTTGTAGCGATAATCTCCGCCTGTAATGGCTACGCCCTGTTTGAGCAATTCGGTCTGTCCCGATATCAGTTTTCTTATTTTTTCCACATCGGTGGAGGTAACCGTAATGACCGAGGTAGCATTGTACCGGTACTGAATGGCCTGGTTAAGGTAGCGCTCCGCTTCCATATCGATGATCTCAGGTGGTGCCACGCTTATCTCTTCGCGTGTGATACCATGCGACACTAAAAAATCGACAATGGTTTTGTTTTTACTTTGAATGTTCGTGTAAAGTGTGCTCAGGTCATTTCCAAGATCTTTATACATCAACGGCCAAATCACTTTGTCAGCCGGCACTTCCATTTCTGCAAGTCCTTTCACGGCCACCACACGGTCTTTGTCGCTGAAGTTGTGGATGGCGGCTTTCAGTACGATGCCCATCACGACCAAACCTAGAGCCAGAATGGCCGCTTCTATGATACGGTTCCTTGAACGTTCGCTTTTAAATTCTTGTTCCTGCATGCTTAATTTTTTTTAATAAATGGGTATAATTGGTAAATCCTATTGAATAGATGAATATGGACCTAAAGATACACATCTTTTGTCTGCCTCATCCTTTATTAGCTAAGATTTTTTTGTAAACTTCAATATAACGATTCGCCATGATTTCCTTGCTGAAATGCTTTTCCACATGTTTCCTGCAATTTAGACGGTTTATCTGGTCTGTTTTTTTTATTTTTTCGATTGCTTCATCCATATTTTCTGCGAGAAAGCCATTCTCTCCATCGACAATCAATTCCTTCATACTTCCTTTGCTGAAGGCGACTACTGGTGTACCGCAAGCCATGGCTTCTATTACGGAAAGGCCAAATGGTTCATTGAAGTGGATGGGATGCAGCAGTAGTTTTGTGTTACCCAGAAGAACATTCCGTTTTTCTGGCCCCACGCTACCGATGTATTCAACCTCTCCCACCTTTAGAAAAGGTTTCACAAACTGGTTGAAATAATCCATATCCTGAATAATACCGGCAATAATTAATCGAGTATTTACATACCGAGCTATTTGAATCGCTTCCCAGGTACCTTTGTCATGATGTATTCTTCCAAAATAGAGGATATAATCGTCTTTTGGCTCCGGAATATACGTAAACTGATTCAGGTCTATGCCGTGATGAATCGTGTCAATATAATGCAGCTCCGGTGAACGGTCGGCATTGCTGATAGAAACATAATGGGTATGGTCGTTGTATTTTTTATACACCGGCAGGATACGAGGTGATGAGAAACCGTGTATGGTGGTTAACATCGGTGTCTTTGTGAGCTTGGAAAAGGTAAGTGGTAGAAAATCGAACTGGTTATGCACAAGATCAAATTCATCCGCATGTTCCAAACACAAAGAGATATGAAGTGATTCCCATACCTTTGGGTCTATGTTTTTATCCTCTTCGTAACCCCTGGGGCAGACCGCTATTAATTTGGCATTCGTGCGTGAGTTAGCCGTCGCAAAGAGTGTTACATCCAAACCGTTTTTCACCAGCTCCTCCGTCAGTAGTGAGGTAACCAACTCCCATGGACCATAATGATCGGGGGGTGTGCGCCAGGCTATGGAAGAGAGCATTGCAATTTTCATTCAACATAGAAGATTAATTGTTCCTCATAGCCTGCAACAAGTCGTCTATTCTGATCGTGGCAAAAGTGGTGATTACATCACCAACGGCATACGGTAGCACCAGTGTGCGGTTTACCACCATCGCCCCGCAGGTGTAAATTACATTGGGTACGTAGCCGGAGCTTTCCTCTTTCGAAGGGGTGAGCAATGGTTTTTTCAGTCTTCCGATAACCTGTAGCGGATCTTCCTTGTCAAGCAACACAGCTCCCAGAGAATAAGTGCGTACAGGGCCAACACCGTGCGTGATCACCAACCAGCCTTCATCAATTTCCATGGGAGATCCGCAGTTGCCTATTTGAATCAACTCCCAATCATAAGTTGGCTTCAAAAGAGGTTGATATTCATACCAGAAATAAAGATTGTCAGATTTCATGATATAGAGCGACTCGTTGTCCTGGCGTCCCAGCATCATGTAAGATCCGTTAATTTTTCTTGGAAAAAGTGCCATACCCTTATTGCTTGCACCAGGACCATTCAAAGTGGATATTTTAAACGATTTGAAATCTACCGTCTCAAGGAGTTCGGGCATGATAGTCTTCCCGTTGTAGGCAGTGAAGGTGGCATAATATACCACTTGCTGGTCGTCATGGATAAATCGCACAAAACGAGCATCTTCCAGTCCGTTACTCTGAGAAGGCGATGCTGGATAAATTGCCCTTTCCGTAATATTGTCGGTCGTGAAATCAAGAGAAAAGTTAGAAAGGGCCAGCGATCGGATGTTGTTCATGGAGATTTCCAACTCTTCTGTGCTGACGGTTGTGTTTTCCTTGAATGTCCGGTTGATGGCTTTGGTCAATTCCACATAGGAAAATTCATCAGCCATGTGCTGAAAAAGATCCCTGTTGAGGTTTGTGAGAATACCAAGCTCGTGTGCCTTTTTGATCATCAGTTCTTTCTCATAATGATGTTCAAACCTTTCCGGCTCATAGACAACAGGGGAGTTCTCGGCGACCGATATATTGAAGTCGGCATCAATTTCACCCTCCATGAAAGTGATCGAGGATATATGCCCTTCACCCACAGCTCGCAGGCTAATGATAAAACGGATTACCCCTTCCTTATCCTGTATGGGGTGGGGAACAATGGAGGGATTAAACAGTGCGGTAGATTCAAGCGCATATTGCTGTGTAAAAAAGGCACCGATGAATCGTTTGTCATCCTTAGTGAGCTCAATGTTGGAAGGAATGCGGTGTTCAATATGTCCAAAGTGTCTGAGAAAAATACGCTGGATGACTTCTGGCGATACTTCAATTCTATCACATGCATCCTGAAGGATTTGCTTTCTCTCTTTCTTGGAAATCGCAAAAGCACGGAATAGAATATGTTCCACCTGATATTTGTTTGCCGGGACAAAAGGGCGCACCAGCGTACGACGTGAGGAAGGCACTATGTGGATGGGATGTCGTTGCATTTCGATCATAGTAGTTCATTGTTTTTGTTTCGTAAATAAAATGAGATACTCAATAGGGATATGAGCCACGAGAGTGTTGATTCACCTCCCTGGTTTAGGTTTACACCATCCCGGTGGAGTCCGTCACGGCACCCTCCGGTGGCGAAATCATACAATGGATGTGCACAGTCATTGTCGCCTGTGAACCAATAAAAGGCTTTCAACGCGTAATCGGCATAAGTGCCATTCCTTGCATATTCTTCTGCTTGAAGGCAGGCATCAATCATGCCATTTGCCTCCAGGGGTTGTTGATCGAATTGTGCTTTTCTCTCGAGCGTAAGCCACCCCATGTTACCTACAGGAGAGAAGATACCGTGATGGAATTGATGTGCGATGAGCCAATCCAAAATCTTTGTGCCCCTGTCAATCAACTTCTTATTGTGTAAGAATAGACCAGCCTGAATCATGGCCTGTGGTATGCGGCTGTTTGCATAACTTACTTTTTCTTCAAACCAAAGCCATTCTTTGTCGATGTGCGGTTCAAAGAGAGCATATAATCTTTCAGTATTGCGCTTTATCTGTTCCATCACGGCAGATGATTCGTTCTTCTTTGCATAATAAACCAATCCCAACGTAGCGTAGGCTATTGCACGGGGATGGGTCAGATTGTCTACAGCGGGTAGTACTTTATCAAACAGATGATTTGCATGATGGCGGAAGTTGGTCATCTGAGTGTAAGATGCTGTATAGCCCAAGGCCCAGGCCACCCTCCCTGTGGTATCTTCCGACCCCTCCTCATCGATCCACTCTCTTTGGTAGTTCATTAAGTTTCTGAATTTTCCGTTTTTTTGATTATAGGCATAGTCGATAAACGAAAGATAAACTCCGGTTAGCCTATTTATCTCATCCACATCCTGCACTTCACTCTCCAGCATGATCGAGAGTAAGAGTGCACGTGTATTGTCGTCGGTGCAGTAACCGTGATTTCTGTCTGGCACGTTGTATTTTGCATGTTGTAAGATACCTGTATAGTCGGTTAACATTCTGAGATGGTCCAGCTTTATGGGAGGAAGGATGAAGTTGGGTTCAATTACTTGTTCATTGCTACCGGAACTCTTCAACCGGTCTTCTTCTATTAGCAACTCTGCCAGTTCATCATATTGGCGGCTGATGAGTGACCAATAGCATGTTTTGGCCAGGTTAAAGGCATTTTGTGCGATGGTTTTTCGTCTCTCCTCATTTTCAAACAACATATTAATCTGCTTGCTCAGTGACTGTGAGTCCTGGAAATCGAACAACAAACCTCTTTCTTCGGAAAGCATCTCCTTGGCGTACCAGAACGGAGTGGAAATAATGGGCTTTGCAGCAGCCATGGTATAAATAAGTGTTCCGGAAGATATCTGCTTTTCTCCCATATAAGGGATCACATATATGTCACACAACGCCAGAAAACTGAAAAGTTCTTCGTTGGATACAAAACGGTTGATGAAAATAACATTTTTCTCTAACCCTAGCTTGCCTACCAACCTGATGAGCTTCAGCCGGTAATCTTCTCCATCCTGTTTGATGACATGCGGATGAGTAGCTCCCAATACTACATAAACTATGTCTGCATTTTTTTCAACCACTTCTGGCAGAGCGTTGATTACCACTTCGATTGATTTGTTTGGAGAGAGCAGTCCAAATGTAAGCAATACTTTCTTGTTTTCCACTCCCAGTTTTTTCCGAAGGCGGGAAATATCTGCAGGAATATATTGATGAACGCCGTGATGGATATGGACACATTTTTCCACAGGTAAGCCATATATATCATTCAGCAATTCGATTCCTTTTTGAGAGATGCAAACCAGCTTTTGTGAAAGACGGGCAATCTCTGTGACAACTTTGTGCTGATTTACGGTCGGATTATCAATGACAGTGTGAAATGTGGTGATGATGGGTATGCGCAGACGTGTCAGAAGCTGAATAATATTTTTACCATCCTCTCCTCCGAAAATACCAAACTCATGCTGCAAGATTACTGCATCGAAAGAATTGGCATTCAAATATTGTGCCGCATAAATGTAAGAGGCCATTACATTCTGTTCCACCTCAAAAACCACATCGTCGGGGTAATCATATTGATTCAGGCCATCGTTCATCGCAACTATAGCCGTGGTTACGCCTATTTCCTTAAATCCTTCGTTGAGATCCTTTGTGAATGTAGCAATGCCACACTGGCGGGGAGGATAATTTCCTATAATAGCAATTTTATTCATGTGTTGGGTTTATATGAGCTGTTACTTCGCATTGATCTTTAGTATAATTATTTTAAACAGATTGGGGGCAAATTGTTTTGTTAATTAAATAGAAATTATATGATACAAACTGAGCGCACTCCTTATCCAATTGTTGGTTTTTCTATCTTTTGTGTGGATATTTGTGTTCGTTTCTATCTTTTTTTCTATCTTTGTGTCCTAATATCATACGGTATCAATTCATCATCATAACAACAGTGACTCTATGCACAGATACAAACCGGTGCGATTGATCCTTGAAAACGGGACGGTTTTTCACGGACAATCGTTTGGAGCCCAAAAGGCATCATCGGGGGAGGTCGTTTTCAGTACAGCAATGGTCGGTTATCCCGAAAGTCTGACAGACCCCTCCTACGAAGGACAAATTCTAACACTCACATATCCTATAATCGGAAATTACGGAGTTCCCGCACAAAGCGAAACAGACGGAGTTTCCGATTTTTTTGAGTCCACACGCATCCATGCATCGGGACTGATCGTACAGGATTACTGCGACGATTATTCGCATTGGAATGCACACCAGAGTCTGGGTGACTGGCTTCAGCAGAATGGGATCCCCGGAATCTCAGGTATTGACACCCGCCTGCTCACCAAGATATTGCGGGAAAAAGGATCCATGCTTGGTAAGATTGTTTTTGAAAAAGAGAACGAAATTGATTTTTATGATCCGGAAAGCGAAAACCTGGTTGCAAGAGTAAGTTGCAAAGAACCGGTCGAGTATGGCCATGGAGAGAAAAAAGTAGTCCTGATCGATTGCGGTGCAAAGTTGAACATCGTACGCGAGCTGATCAAACGAAATGTGCATCTGATCAAGGTGCCCTGGGACTATGATTTCACTGGTATGGATTACGATGGGCTCTTTATCTCCAATGGACCAGGCAACCCCGATTACTGTGCAATCACGGTGGAGCACATCCGAAAGGCGATGCAACAGGATAAGCCTGTTTTTGGTATTTGTATGGGAAACCAGCTACTGGCCAAGGCTGCTGGAGCCAACACTTACAAGTTGAAATACGGTCATCGCAGTCACAATCAGCCTGTTAGACGGGTCGATTCCAATGCGTGTTTCATCACTTCACAAAATCACGGTTATGCGGTGGATGAATCGCTACTTGGCGATGAATGGGAACCTTGGTTTATCAATATGAACGATGGCACCAACGAGGGTATCCGGCACAAAACAAAACCTTTTTTCTCCGTACAGTTTCACCCAGAGGCTACAGGAGGACCCACTGACACGCAGTTCTTCTTTGAAGAGTTTGTGAAGCAGATGGTTGTAAGATAGGATTCAGAAATCATTAGTGAGTATAATTATGACAGATCAAATATTGGCACCGAAAAGGGAGAATTTTCATAGCGAGAGGGAGATCCATAAAGTTCTTGTCCTGGGATCGGGCGCGCTTAAGATCGGGGAGGCCGGAGAATTCGACTACTCCGGTTCACAGGCACTGAAAGCTCTGCGCGAGGAAGGAGCAGAGTCTATCCTGATCAATCCGAATATAGCTACTGTACAGACATCAGAAGGGGTGGCCGATAAAATATACTTTCTACCGATCACTCCCTACTTTGTGGAGAAGGTGATAGCCCGTGAACGACCTGATGGCATCATGCTTGCATTTGGCGGACAAACAGCGTTGAACTGTGGTGTTGCGCTTTATCAATCGGGGGTATTTGAAAAATATGATATGCAGGTGCTGGGTACGCCCGTACAGGCGATCATGGATACCGAGGACCGAGATCTGTTTGTGAAGAAACTCGATGAAATCAGCGTGAAGACCATCCAAAGTGTTGCAGTTTCTACGCTGGACGATGCATTGCATGCTGCCGACAGATTGGGTTATCCCATCATTGTACGAGCTGCCTATGCACTGGGCGGACTTGGCTCGGGTTTCTGCAACAATGAAGAAGAACTGAGATCTCTTGCCGCAAAGGCGTTTAACTACTCCGGTCAGTTATTGATAGAAAAGTCACTGAAAGGCTGGAAGGAGATTGAGTATGAGGTGGTACGTGACCGGTACGACAACTGCATCACGGTCTGCAACATGGAAAACTTCGACCCGCTGGGAATCCACACTGGTGAGAGCATCGTGGTGGCTCCCTCACAGACATTGACAAACTCAGAATATCACAAGCTGCGTGAACTGGCCATTCAGATTGTCCGTCACATTGGTATCGTGGGTGAGTGCAATGTACAGTATGCTTTCGATCCCGAGTCGGAAGATTACCGGGTGATTGAAGTGAATGCCCGTCTGAGTCGCTCTTCGGCGCTGGCCTCCAAAGCAACCGGTTATCCGCTGGCTTTTGTAGCAGCCAAGCTGGGAATGGGATACGGACTTTTTGACCTGAAAAATTCGGTCACGAAATCAACCAGTGCCTTCTTTGAGCCGGCATTGGACTATATCGTGGTAAAAATTCCACGCTGGGATCTGGGTAAGTTCAGCGGCGTCTCCAAAGAAATCGGTTCCAGCATGAAATCGGTCGGCGAAATTATGGCCATCGGTCGCACTTTTGAAGAGGCCATGCAAAAAGGACTTCGCATGATCGGACTGGGTATGCATGGCTTCGTGGAGAACAAGGAACTCATCATCGACGACATCGACAAAGCACTGCGGGAGCCGACAGATCAGCGCATCTTTGTGATCAGCAAGGCTTTTCGAAAAGGATATACGGTCGATCAGATTCATGAGCTGACAAAAATCGACCGCTGGTTTCTTCATAAACTCCACCACATTGTACTGACAGCAGAAACTCTGGAAGAATATCCCCTCTCATTGGTGGATTTTGAAAAAAACGAGCACAATGATTTTGATAAAATACTGAAGAGAGCCAAGCAGCAGGGTTTTTCTGATTTTCAGATTGCCAGGGCCCTATGGAAAGAGCAGGTGGATGATGAGTCATTCTCCGTCATTCGCAATTACAGAAAGAAAAAAGGTATCCTGCCAGTGGTAAAACAGATCGACACGCTGGCAGCAGAATATCCCGCTCAAACAAACTATCTTTATCTCACATACAACGGATCGGAGAACGATGTACACTACCTGGGCGACTACCGCTCGGTGATCGTTCTGGGGTCGGGTGCTTACCGCATCGGCTCTTCAGTAGAGTTCGACTGGTGTTCGGTAAATGCCCTCGATACAGTTCGCAAGGAAGGTTTTCGCTCGGTAATGGTCAACTACAACCCGGAGACGGTATCGACGGACTATGATATGTGTGACCGGCTCTACTTCGATGAATTGACGTATGAACGGGTAATGGATATCATTGAACTGGAGAACCCGCATGGCGTCATTGTTTCCATGGGGGGACAGATACCAAACAACCTGGCTGTGAGGTTAGATGACGCCGGAGTTAATATTCTGGGTACATCTGCCAAAAGCATCGACAACGCTGAGGACCGCCACAAGTTTTCTTCCATGCTCGACATGCTGGAAATAGATCAGCCGAGATGGAGGGAACTGACCACGCTCAACGAAATTCACCATTTCGCCGATGAGGTGGGTTTTCCGTTGTTAGTAAGACCTTCCTATGTGCTCTCTGGTGCAGCAATGAACGTCTGTTCCAATAAGAGTGAAATGGAACGTTTCCTGACCCTTGCCACGGAAGTATCAAGCAAGTATCCGGTGGTCGTCTCTGAATTTATTGAAGAATCAAAGGAGATTGAGATGGATGCGGTTGCACAAAATGGAGAGCTGGTTGTATATGCCATCTCTGAACATGTGGAATTTGCGGGAGTACACTCCGGGGATGCCACGATTCTATTCCCTGCTCAGAAGATTTATGTGCAGACCGCCCGGAGAATTAAACAGATCACGCGACAGATAGCCAAAGCATTGAATATTACCGGTCCTTTCAATATTCAGTTCCTGGCAAAAGACAATGATATCAAGGTGATAGAATGTAACCTACGCGCTTCGAGATCGTTCCCGTTTGTTTCCAAAATACTAAAAATAAACTTTATAGAACTCGCTACCAAAGTGATGCTTGATATTCCGGTTGTAAAACCTGAGAAATCAGCATTTGATCTCGATTACGTAGGAATAAAGGCACCGCAGTTCTCCTTTACCCGTCTGCAAAAGGCCGATCCGGTACTGGGTGTGGACATGGCTTCTACGGGAGAAGTAGGCGCCATTGGAAATCATTTCGATGATGCATTGCTCACCTCGATGCTGGCAGTGGGCTATCGCGTCCCAGAAAAAAACATCATGATCTCCTCCGGTGGAACGAAATCGAAAGTAGCCCTGCTCGATGCCTGTCGGCTCTTACAGAAAAATGGATATGCGTTGTACGCCACCGGCGGAACACAAAAGTTTTTGGAAGAAAACGGCGTGAACAGTATCTTTGTGGCATGGCCCGATGATGAAAATGCCACACTGAAAGTAAACGATATGATCGCTGAAAAAAAGTTCGATCTGATTATCAATATTCCCAAGAATCTGACCGAACGGGAACTGACCAATGGCTACCGGATTCGTCGCAGTGCCATCGACTATAATATTCCCTTGATTACCAATGCCCGACTGGCAAGTGCTTTCATCAATGCCTTCTGCAGGATCACGAGTGAGGACATAGAAATCAAGCATTGGAAAGAGTATACAGATTAGCAGATTAACTTATTAGCATCACATCAACGAATTATTATATCAACAAATCAATAATGGATCAATCGATCAAAAAAGTCATTTTACTGGGTTCCGGTGCCTTGAAGATCGGGCAAGCAGGAGAATTTGACTATTCAGGTTCCCAGGCATTGAAAGCAATGCGGGAGGAGGGAATAGAAACGGTGCTTATCAATCCGAACATCGCTACCATTCAAACTTCGGAGGGCGTGGCCGACAAGGTTTACTTCCTACCCATCACACCATATTTCGTGGAGAAGGTGATTCAGAAAGAACAACCCGACGGCATCCTGCTGGCTTTTGGCGGACAGACAGCGCTGAACTGTGGGACCGAACTCTACCAGAGTGGCACGCTGGAAAAGTATGGTGTACGGGTATTGGGCACTTCTGTGGAGGCCATCATGATCACCGAAGACCGTGACCTGTTCGTGAAGAAACTGAATGAGATTGATGCAAAAACACCACTCTCCCATGCGGTAGAAACGCTCGAAGATGCATTGATAGCGGCACGCGAGATAGGTTTTCCCATTATGGTACGCTCTGCTTATGCACTTGGAGGACAAGGCTCTGGTATTTGTGAAAATGAAACAGAGTTTCTTGAGCTCTGTAAAAGTGCACTTTCTTTTTCGAACCAGATCCTGGTGGAGGAGAGCCTGAAGGGGTGGAAGGAGATTGAGTTTGAGGTGATCCGAGACAGCAACGACCATTGCTTCACGGTGGTGCCGATGGAGAACTTCGATCCACTAGGTATCCATACCGGCGAGAGCATCGTGGTAGCACCCATCATCACGCTCACCAAAGAACAGATCTCCCTGTTGGAGGATATCGCAGGAAGGGTTGTCCGCCACATCGGCATCGTGGGTGAATGCAACATACAATATGCCTTTAATGCCGTCACAAACGACTACCGTATCATCGAGATCAACGCCCGCCTGAGTCGCTCCTCGGCACTGGCTTCCAAGGCCTCTGGCTATCCGTTGGCTTTTGTCGCTACCAAGCTGGCACTGGGTTACACACTTGACCAGATTGGTGAAATGGGAACGCCGAACTCAGCCTACAAAGCTCCCGCGGTGGACTATATGATTGTAAAGATACCCCGCTGGGACCTGAATAAGTTCTACGGTGTGAGTCACGAGATCGGCTCTTCCATGAAATCGGTGGGAGAGATCATGTCGATCGGGCAATCGTTTGAGGAGATAATCCAGAAAGGATTGCGCATGATCGGGCAGGGGATGCATGGCTTTGTAGGAAACAGAGAGATCACCTTTGATGACGTGGAAGAGTCGCTGGCAAAACCGACCGACCTACGCATCTTCGCCATAGCCGATGCATTCGAAAAAGGATACAGTGTGGTACAGATTGAGGAACTCACAAAGATTGATCCCTGGTTTCTGGGAAAACTGGAAAATATATACAACTACTCAAAAGTACTTTCTACGTATAACAAAATAGAAGAACTGCCGGAGGAGGTACTCAGAGAGGCCAAGAGGTTGGGTTTCTCCGATTTTCAGATTGCCCGTTTTGTGGAAGAACCATCAGGCACCTTGCAGGAGGCGCTGATCAGGGTACGGAAGCTTCGCAAAGGAATGGGCATTTTGCCAGTCGTTCGTCGCATCAATACCGTGGCCTCCGATCATCCCGATAAAACTAATTATCTCTATTTCACCTACGGATCCGAGAAAGCGTATGTACCACACAAGGATGAAAAAGAAGCTGTAGTGGTGCTCGGTTCGGGTGCTTACCGCATCGGCTCGTCGGTGGAATTCGACTGGTGTTCGGTAAATGCGGTGCAGACCGCACGTGAACTGGGATATGCCTCAGTGATGATCAATTACAATCCCGAGACGGTATCGACCGATTACGATATGTGTGACCGGCTCTATTTCGATGAACTTACCTTCGAACGGGTGATGGATGTCATCGACATTGAAGAGCCGAAGGGTGTCATTGTTTCCGTGGGTGGACAGATACCCAATAACCTGGCCATGAAGCTGCACCATCAGCAGGTACCCATTCTGGGAACCTCGCCCCTTTCCATCGACCGGGCCGAAAACAGGCACAAGTTCTCCGCCATGCTCGATGAACTTGGTATTGACCAGCCACGCTGGAAAGAGGCAAGCAGCATCTCAGAGATTGATGCTTTCATCGATGAGGTGGGCTTCCCCTTGCTGATACGGCCCTCCTACGTGCTCTCGGGTGCAGCCATGAATGTTTGTTACGATAGGGAACAGATGCACGTGTTCCTCAAGATGGCTGTCAATGTCTCCAAAGAATATCCTGTGGTCGTATCCAGCTTTATGCAGAATGCCAAGGAGATTGAATTCGATGCAGTAGCCAAAAATGGGGAAGTGGTGGAATATGCCATCTCGGAGCATGTGGAATTTGCCGGGGTGCATTCAGGCGATGCCACACTCGTATTCCCTGCGCAGAAGATCTATTTCGAGACCATGCGACGTGTGAAGAAGATCTCGAAACAGATTGCCCGCGAACTCAATATCAGCGGCCCTTTCAACATCCAGTACCTGGCCAAGAACAACGACATCAAGGTGATTGAGTGTAACCTGCGTGCATCGCGCTCCTTCCCGTTTGTGTCGAAGGTTCTCAAACACAATTTTATTGAAACAGCCACCCGCATCATGCTGGATGCCCCCTATGCAAAACCCGACAGCTCGGTGTTCGACCTGGACTATATCGGAGTGAAAGCGTCGCAGTTTTCTTTTTCCAGACTGCAGAATACCGACCCCGTGCTGGGCGTGGACATGTCATCTACCGGTGAGGTGGGTTGCATTGGAGAAGACTTTTCCGACGCTATCTTGAAATCGATGCTCTCCGTGGGATATAAAATACCGAAAAAAGGTATCCTGATCTCCTCGGGAGAAATGAAGTCGAAAGTGGATCTGCTGGAAGCCTGCAAGCTACTGGGAGAGAAAGGCTATGATCTATATGCCAGTCACGGTACCTGTAAGTTCCTCGGAGACAATGGCATCAAGGCCACGGATGTGAACTGGCCTGATGAGGATGGAGAAAACAACATTCCCCGGATGATTGCCGACAAGCAGTTCGACCTGATCATCAATATTCCAAAGGATGTGACACGACGGGAACTAACCAACGGCTACATCATTCGGAGAGGGGCAGTTGATTACAACATTCCGCTCATCACCAACGCCCGTTTAGCAAGTGCATTTATTACCGCCTTCTGCAAAATGGGACTGGAGGATATCGAAATAAAAAGCTGGGATGAGTATTGAATAAATAAGAGGCTGTCTTAAGATTGAACCGACCTCCAAAAGTTAGAAAAAATACTTTTGGGGGTTGGTTCAGTTATATTATAAGACGGGCCTTCTTGCTACCTTCTTCGGTATTCCCTTATATTTTCCTTATATTTGGCTTATTCATCAATAAGGAGATAACGACCCATTACCCTTCTATTACCCTTCTATTAGCCGTGCAAGAAGCTATTTCCTGAAACAAAAAAAGCTGTCTCAAAAATTGTTTTGAGACGGCCTCTTGTTTTTACTGGTACTTGAACCGCTTGATGCTTCGTTTTGGCGTTTTCTCAAACTCCTCATCCCGTATTTTAAAAGAGATTATTTTGCTGTAAGAGGGCAATTTGACGTTGATATCGCTGACGATCTTCCCAAAGAAGTTCGTCAGCTGATCGGCGGCAATGCCTTCTGCCTTCAGCACTTCGTAGTCGGGCACAATAAGAGCCACCACTTTGTGGTTGTCCTCAATTGCCAGCGATTCACTTACATAGGGAGAGCTGTTTATTTTCTCTTCGATATCTTCGGGATAGATATTTTGTCCCGAAGGACCCAGGATCATGTTTTTGTTCCTGCCCCGTATGAACACGAAGTTATCTTTGTCGAGCGTTCCGAGGTCGCCCGTTTTTAGCCAACCATCGGGTGTGAAAACCTGCCTGGTCACTTCTTCGTTTTTATAATAACCCAACATCAGATTACTGCCACGGGTGAGTATCTCACCCACTACTTTTTCCGGATCTTCGGAATCGATCTTCACCTCCATTCTGTCGACCACCTTGCCACAGGAACGCTCCTTAAAATCGGTCCAGAATACATAGGAGACAAGAGGGCCGCACTCGGTCATGCCGTAGCCCACGGAATAAGGGAACTTGATTTTCCGCAAGAACTTCTCCACATCGCCATTCAAAGCCGCACCTCCAATGACCACCTCAACCAGGTTGCCACCAAAGAATTCGATCATCGACTTCCGTACCTTGTTGTAGATCAATTTGTTTAGCAGGGGCATCTTGATGATTGTCGCTGCTGCACCCTTTTTCAGTTTCGGTAAAACATTCCGGTTGACAATCTTTTCGATGATGAGCGGTACTGCCAGAACCAGCTTGGGCTTATACTCGGCAAATGCTTCCATCAATACCTTGGGGGAAGGCGTCTTCCCCAGAAAGCAAATATGGCATCCCATCGAGATGGAGTTGAGTACCTCAAAGGAAAGTCCGTAAGCATGCGCCATGGGCAGCATACAGACAATGTTGTCACCCGCATGGATGAATTCGAGGCAGTCGTTGGCAAATTTGGTATTCGACCACAAGCTGCGATAGGGCAGCATCACCCCTTTGGGACTACTGGTGGTGCCCGATGTATAATTGATGACTGCGAGCTCCTCGGGTTTTTCGGTGCGAAAAGAAAGGTCATTGACGAAGAACCCCATTTCATATTTTTTCTCAAAATAGGAGGGGGCAGCATGGACAAATGCACCCACCTGATCGGATGTACTTTTTAACAGCGCAAAGTCGTCGAGTGAAAACACATTCTCAACCTTGGGCAGAGTGGCTTCATTGATCCGACTCCATATGGCCTCATCCACAAAAAACATCTTCGAATCGGAGTGATCTACAATAAACTGCACACTCTCATTGTCGAATTCATGCAGGATACTTACTGCCACTGCTCCATAGGAGAGGGTGGCAAAAAAAACAATTGCCCAGCGGGCCGAGTTCTTGCCACAAATCGAGATCTTATCACCACGCTTTATGCCGGCAGCATTGAAATATTCGTGCAGTTGATCAATTTCGCGGGCAAAATCTTTGTAATAGAAGGTCCTTCCCTCAAAGTCGGTCATGGCTGGTGCATCCCAATTATTGCGGAAGCTTTGTTCAATCAAGCCTAAAAAAGAGTTGTTCGTCATTATGCTAATTTCTTTAGATTACATCCATGATTCTCCGTAAAGCCGATCATGCACCTTCTGCAGGAAATGCGACCCTACCTTCAAATTTTTCATTTTAGTCACCGTTGCCTGTATGAAAACCTTTTTCCGTTTTGCAGTACCAAGGGACGAAAACGAAATTACAAAAAGAAACGATCAAATGTAAACAAATTTACCGATTTTGGTGATTTATTGTTGAAATTTACCCGGATATATTTTTTTTTGCCCACTCCTAGCTTGTTTCTCTCTATAAAATTTCGTTTTATTTCTTTTTTATCTTACTTTTACGATTGTGTTTACTTTTGAAGAAAAGTTGGAAAAATCTAACAGGTTATATTTACAAAAAAAAATGCGTTTATCTCAATATAGCAAATCCCAATTGTATGCATTGTTTACATTGCGCATGTTCATCGGATGGTACTTTTTATACGAAGGATTGGCAAAATTATTCACCCCCAACTGGTCAGCATATGGTTATTTGATCGACTCGAAAGGAGTTTTTGCCTCCTTATTTTTACAACTGGCTGAAAATCCAGTCATGCTTGATGTGGTCAACTTCGTCAACGCCTGGGGACTGACATTCGTTGGTTTGTCGCTGATTTTGGGTTTGCTCACCCGGCTGGGTTCCCTTGGCGCTTTCCTTTTTTTGTTATTGTTTTATCTTTCCCATCCTCCACTGTTAAATGTGGAATACATGATGCCTACTGAAGGCTCCTATTTATGGATCGATAAAAACCTGATCATGCTGCTATCGGTTCTGGTGTTGGCGCTATTTCCCACATCCAGGATCATCGGTCTTGACAGTTTGCTGTTTCGCAAGGGTAAAAAACAATAAGTTATGCATCCTGGAATTCATGCAAATTCAACGGAGAAGGGAACGATATAATCAGGAACGTACACTTTTATGAACGAAGAAGAAAAAAATATACGACAAGAAGGAGAAGATAAACCGGGGAAGGAGGTCTCACAGGGACGGCGCGACACGCTCAAAGCTTTGGTAGCAGTACCTGTATTGGGAGCCATGGCCTATGGTGTGTATCAGAAGAAAAAGAAGGAACTCACCAACCGTGATGCCGCTGAAATGTTTCGCATGAAAAGCGATGTTGCCCCTTACAGTCCCACCGTATCAGATGCCGCCATCATCAGACTTGGGATCATCGGTTATGGTATCCGAGGAACACAGTTGATGCAGGCGTTGGGTTTTGCAACACCTGAATATGTGGAGACTCAAAAGGATTTATCCAAAACGGGCAGTACCCGCTATCAGGACTTTCTGGAGCAGGAGGATCTGCGGGTGGAGATTACCGCAGTATGCGACATTTTCGATCCCTATGCAGCGGATGCCATCCGTGCCGGTTCTAATATTTACCGGGAAGGTGTGAACGGGAAGTACGGAGCACAACCGAAGCGCTATCTTCATTACAGGGAACTGCTGGCTGCACCCGACGTGGATGCCGTGGTGATCGCCTCACCTGATCACTGGCACGGCACGATGGCCATGGATGCCGTGAGGGCCGGCAAACATGTCTATGTGGAAAAGCCCATGACATGGACAGTACCCGAGACCTACATGCTTCGTACATTGGTAAAAGAAAATCCTCAGGTTGTATTTCAACTGGGACATCAGAACAGACAAATAGAGGCGTATGAACGTGCCCGCCAAATCGTGGAAAATAACCTCCTGGGTAAGATCACGCTGATTGAAACAGGCACCAACCGGAACGATCCCAACGGAGCGTGGGTTTATCCGATTCATGAAGAGGCCAACCCGAAGAATATCGACTGGAAACAATTTGAAGGAGATCCAGAGAGAGTAAAAGAGTACATGGATTACATGACTTCTGCGGGTTTGGCGAAGTATGTTGGACCCGAACCGAGGGATAAATTCAGTCTGGAACGTTTTTTTCGGTGGCGCTGTTGGTGGGATTACAGTACAGGATTGAGTGGCGACCTGCTCACACACGAATACGATGCCATGAATCAGATACTCAATATAGGTATACCTTCATCGGCCAGTTCATCGGGAGGGGTTTACTTCTTTAAGGATGGACGCACCGTACCGGATGTGCTACAGACCGTGTTTGAATTCAAGGACAAGGATATGACCATGTTCTATTCCGCTACATTGGCCAATCAATTCAGCCGTAGCAGAAAGATCATGGGGCAAGACGCCACCATGGAGGTGGGCAACATGCTCACTGTGACGGTGGACCCGCAAACGGTGCAATACCGTCAGAAAGTGGAGCAAGGTATCATCAAACCAGGTGAGCCCTTTTACACCTACGTGCCAGGGCAAAGTGTGGATGCGGTGTCCACAGCTACTGAACGATATTTTGCGGAACGGGGGCTGCTCTATTCATATATCAGCGGCAAACGTTTCAACACCACCTTCCTTCATCTGAAAGAGTGGATCAGTTGTATTCGGAGTGGAAAACAGCCTTCCTGCGGCATCGATCAGGGTTTCGAGGAAGCCATTACGGCGCACATGGGAACAAGGGCTTATCTGGAAGGACGAACCATGTATTGGGATAAAGACAAAGAAGAAATTACAAGAGAATAACCATTATTAACTGAGAGTTAAAACCAAAAAAAAATTACTTATGTCATCAAAAATTTCAAGAAGAAGATTCTTAGAAACGGGTGCTATTGCTGCAGCCGGTCTAACAGTGGTACCTTCGTCGGTACTTGGAAAGAGTATGGGTTACACTGCCCCGAGCGATAAATTGAATATCGCGGGAGTGGGTATTGGAGGTATGGGTTTTGCTAACCTGAAGAACCTGGAAAGCCAGAATATCGTAGGTTTGTGCGATGTGGACTGGAAATATAGCCAGCGTGTGTTCGATTATTTTCCCAAAGCAAAGAAATACTACGATTACAGAAAGATGTATGAAGAGTTGGGGAAAAGCATCGATGCAGTGGTTGTAGCTACAGCAGACCATACCCACGCACTGATTGCAGCCGAAGCAATTACCATGGGCAAACATGTCTATGTACAAAAGCCGCTTACGCACAGCGTATATGAATCACGTTTGCTGACCAAACTGGCCAAAAAGTACAAAGTAGCAACCAGCATGGGTAACCAGGGTTCATCCGGCCCCGGCGTGCGTCAGGTAGTCGACTGGATCAGGGACGGACAGATTGGCGAAATAACAAAGGTGGAGACATTCACTGACAGGCCCATCTGGCCACAGGGATTGATGACCCCACAAAAGGCCGACAAGATACCCTCTACCCTGAAATGGGATCTTTTCATCGGGCCGGCCAACAACCGTCCCTTCAACAACATCTATCATCCCTGGAACTGGCGTGGATGGTGGGATTTTGGTACAGGTGCCTTGGGTGATATGGCTTGCCACATTCTTCATCCTGTATTCAAGGGGTTGAACCTGGGTTATCCTACAAAGGTACAGGGATCATCTACCATGCTGCTGAACGACTGTGCTCCCAATGCTCAGATGGTGAAGTATGTGTTCCCACAGCGTGACAACATGCCCAAGGTAGGTATGCCCGAAGTAGAGGTATACTGGTATGATGGAGGTCTCCTTCCCATGCGTCCCGAAGGTGTACCGGCCGGCAAAAATCTGAACGACTCGGGTGGTGCTGTGATCTTCCATGGTACAAAAGACACCCTGATCTGTGGATGTTACGGTGTGAACCCATGGTTGGTATCGGGTCGTAAGCCCAATTCTCCCAAAACACAGCGTGAAGTAACCCTTTCTCACGAAATGGACTGGGTGCGTGCCTGCAAAGAATCGGCAGCAAACCGCGTAGAAACAGCTTCTCCTTTCGCCGAAGCAGGGCCTTTCAACGAAATGGTGGTTATGGGCGTTCTCGCCGTAAGACTGCAGTCGTTGAATCAGGAACTGGAATGGGATGGCGAAAATATGCGTTTCACCAATATTCCTGCTGACGCCAATATCAGAACCATTATCGAAGACGGTTTCAAAATTACCGACGGTCATCCTACTTTCAATAAGACCTGGACTGAACCGGTGAATGCTGTAGCATACGCCAATGAGCTTATCAAGCATACATACAAAAACGGTTACGAATTACCGGCTATGCCGTAATTAATGTCTCGAAGGGAACAACGATGGCTTCGTCCGTTGTTGTTCCCTTTCTTTCACAATTAAATTGTCTGTTTAATTAAAAAGAAAAATAGTTATGAAAAAAGTTTTTTATTTGTTTAGTTTACTCATTATGTCAGGTATGATTTTCGCATCTTGTACCAACGCCAGCAAACAATCCGCGGCTACCGATGGCGTTGATTCCACCGAAGTGGTTGCAGCTGATGAAGGTTGGATCACTCTTTTCAATGGAACTGATTTCACTGGCTGGCGTGGTTACAACCGTGCCGACATGCCGGCAGCATGGACCATCGAGGATGGAGCCATCAAGATCAACGGTTCGGGTATGGGTGAAGCAGGTGCCAAGGATGGCGGTGACATCATCTATGACCAGAAATTCAAGAATTTTGAACTTACCTTCGAGTGGAAAGTGTCAGAAGGCGGTAACAGCGGTATCTTCTATCTGGCTCAGGAAGTAGAAGGAAAACCCATCTACGAATCCTCACCCGAATATCAAATACTCGACAACGAAAGACACCCAGATGCAAAATTGGGTAAGGACGGAAACCGTAAGTCGGCTTCTCTTTATGATTTGGTTCCTGCCGTGCCGCAGAATTCAAAACCTGCTGGTGAATGGAATACCGGTAGTATCATGGTATACAAGGGCACCGTTATCCACTCTCAGAATGGAGAAAACGTAGTGGAGTATCATCTCTGGACAGACGCATGGAAAGAAATGGTTGCTGGAAGCAAGTTCAAAGACTGGCCTAACTTCCTGAATGCAGGTGGTGAGAACCAGGAAGGTTACATCGGCTTGCAGGATCATGGCGACGATGTATGGTACAAAAATATCAAAATTAAAATATTGGATTAAGAACCCCTAAAGGATATTTCCCCTTCGGGTGGAAATATTCTTTAATAAAAAAAATACAATGAAAAAACGTTCCATGTTACTAAGTACAGCGTTGCTGTGTAGCTTGTTCATTTTCTCAGGCTGTGAGCAAGGACAGCAAAAAAATGCTCCTGCAGAAAAAAAAGATATTTATCTCCAGTTATATTCCGTACGTGATGACATCAAGGCCAATTATGCTGCGATCATCGACAGCGTGGCTAAAATTGGCTACACTGGAGTGGAAGCCGCTGGTTACGCCGACGGTCAGTTCTACGGGATGTCTCCCGCCGATTTCAAGAAGTCGATCGAGGATGCTGGTATGCAAGTATTGTCGTCGCATACTGGTCGCCCGCTGGCAGAACCCACTTCCGACACCAACTGGGAAGAAACCTGGGCATGGTGGGATACCGCTATTCAGGCACACAAAGATGCCGGTATGAAGTATCTGGTGGTTGCCTGGATCCCAACCCCCAAAACGTTGGCCGACCTGAAGGCTTACTGCGACTACTTCAACCAGATCGGTGAGAAATGTAATGCCGCCGGCCTTCGGTTTGGCTATCACAATCACAACTTTGAATTTAAAGAAGTGGAAGGTGAAGTGATGTACGATTATATGTTGAAAAATACCGATCCTGCAAAAGTGTTCTTCCAAATGGATGTTTATTGGACCGTCATGGGACAAAAAGCTCCTGTAGATTATTTCAATGAATATCCTGGACGTTTTGAGATCCTTCATATCAAAGACAGCAAGGAATTAGGTCAAAGCGGAATGGTAGGATTTGATGCTATCTATAACAATGCAGATAAAGCAGGGGCCAAATATATGGTCGTGGAAGTTGAAAGATACACCGGTACTCCTCTCGAAGGAGTAAAGGAAAGTTATGATTATTTGAATACTGCAGCTTTTGTGAAAGGGAGCTACTCCAAATAATTTTTCACCTTTTTGGTGCAAACAAAGAACCCAGGGCATAGGTCCCGGGTTTTTTTGTTTGTGCAGTTTACAAGTTTCCCTTTTGAGTGGAAACTATATATTGAATTCAATGATGATTTCTGTACCTTCTTCTGCATCAGATAAAATATTCATTGAGCCTTTGGCAGAAGCCACCCGGTTGCTGATATTATTTAATCCGGTTCCTTTTGTGGTTTTCCTCGGATCAAAACCTTTGCCGTTGTCTTGCACGGTAAGCGATATCCTGTCGGCCTGCTGTATGACCTGTACATTTATCTGAGTTGCTTCGCTGTGCTTGAGTGCATTGTTCACCAATTCAAAAGACGAGCGGTATAGCATCATCTCCAGTTTACCATCCAGCCTTTTCTCCTCTCCATAAAAATGAAAGTCCACATTGTCCAGATCACTACAAAAATCCTGGAGAGAGGTCTTCAGACCATATTGGAGCAACGACTCGGGCATTAGGTTGTGTGCCACACGTCGTAGTTCTCTGATTGAATTGTCGAGCATAGCCATCACCTTGGTCACCTTTGTTACATCGTTTTCCGTGAGGGCCCCATTTTCTTTTTTCAGATCAAAAAGATTGAGTTTTATCGCTGAGAGCATACCTCCCAGGCCGTCATGCATATCCTGAGCCAGCCTCGATCGTTCTGCCTTCTCTCCTTCCATAATAGCATTGGCAGCGACGAGCTGTTTTTCTTTTTCAAGTTGTTTTACCTCTTGTTCGACAAGCTCTTTTTTTGCTTTTATTGCTTTTTGACTGAAAAAGAGCAGCACGATCAACATCACGGAAATCAGTATAACCGATATATAGATGATTCGCGATATTTTCCTGTCGCTTTCCAGCGCTGCGATGACCAATTCTTTCTTTTCTGTTTGATAGACTGATTCGAGTAAATCGGCATGGCGTAATCTATCTGCGTCCATCAACGTATCTTTCAGCAAATAAGCCCGGTTAAGATAATCATATGCTTTCCGATAATCGCCATCTTGTGCCGATATGAGTGAAAAATCTACCCACAGTGTATGCTTCATATCATCGGAACCCATTTTTTCTGTCAGCAGTAACGCGTCCTCCGATACCTGTCTGGCTTCCTCATATTTGCCATCGGCAATCAATGCACCGGAGAGGTTGATCAGGATCCTCATCTGTTCCCATTCATTGGTCAGATAAAGGGCATAGTCGTATGCCATTTTATATTCAGTCACGGCTCGTGCATAGTCTTTGATGTTCGTGTAATAGTTGCCGTAATTGAGATGTACAAGCTCCATGATGTAGTGATCCTGACGCTTTTCGGCAATTTTCTTTGATGACTCAATATAAAGCAGCGCTTTTTCAAACTTTCCCTGCAGAATCAATACATCGGCCAGAGTGATGCCGGCCACCGATATCATGTAGCTGTCGTCGTTCTTCTCAGCGAGTTCAAGACTTTCGGTGGCATACTTCTCAGCTTTGGGATAATCTTTCAGGAACGAGTAAAGATTGGAGAGATTGTTGAGTGTTTTGGGGCGAATGATTCGGTCTCCAATGGCATCAAAAAATGTAAGTGCCTGTGTATAGTATTCAATTGCTTTCACATAATCACTTTGTCTGTGATAGATGGTTGCAAGATTGTGGTGTACGGCCCCTCTTCCCTTTATTCCTTCTTCATTTTCCAACTTTCTGAAAATCTTGTCTGCTTTGTGGCATGCTTCGAGGGCTGCAGTGTAGTCGCCGGAAATGTCAGTATAATAACTTCCCAACAACCGGTATCCATTTGCTTCGCTTGGCTTGTCGTTCTGCTCCTTAGACAAAGCGACTGCCTTCAGGGCGACCTGAAACGACAGTTGGGGATCTGTATAAAGTAATTCCCTCCCTCGGATGAGCAAAGAATCAATCGTCGTTTTTCCCTTTTTGTCTGTAAACAGACGGACAAGAGAATCGGCAGGAGTTGTAGCTGACACCCCAGTCGTAGCCACAACCAAAAAGAATAAGATCAAATCACGACTATGAAATGTTCGTTTTGCCATGCTTTTGCGCTTACAGGGATCAGGATGTAAATATACCATTTTTTTTTAAGATAATATTTATTTGCATAAATTAAATAAAAAACCCCTTTTAGGGGGTGTTTTTCTTTACCCCGAAGCAATATTTTTGTCACAGGTCACATTTTTTTTCACCACTCTTAAATAAATAAAATCATGGACATCATCAAACGGGCAAAAGACATTCTGGTTACCCCCAAAACAGCATGGAACACAATTGCGGAAGAGAATCAAAATCAGCTGGTAATTCTCGTCACTTATCTGATTCCACTGGCACTTATTCCTGCGTTGGCGAGTTTTATTGGTTATGGCATCATCGGTCACAGCGTAATGGGTATTCATGTTGGTTCCGTGGGTTTTGGACTGCGGCAGGCCATTCTCTCGTTTATTTCGTCGTTGGCGGGGGTCTATCTCTCGGCATGGGTTATCTCCCTCCTGTCACCTAAATTTGAACTGACGAAAGACTTTAACAGGGCCTTTCAGCTTGTGTCTTACTCTTATACACCCATATTCGTTGCGGGCATCTTATTGATCATTCCCTCCTTGTCAATAGTAGCCACACTTGCTGGGTTGTATGGGCTATATCTGCTGTATCAAGGGATGACACCGATATTACAGACGCCAGAAGACAAAAAAAACACTTTTTTCATTGTCTCTCTGTTGTCGATCATTGTGGCATCCGTATTGGTCTCAACGCTGCTTAGTGCGCTGATCATCAAACCATACTCTTTTCTGTAGACAATAAATATCCTATTTGCATGGGTCTGTTTAACCAGTTATTCATGCATATTACATCTAATAATTACCACAAATGAAAAAAATAGTATTCTTCACATTGATTCTTTTTGGCATGACAGCCTTGAAAGCACAGGAAATATTTTTCCCGACAGAGGAAGGGAAAGTACTTGTTTACAAGAGATACGACAAGAAGGGGAAAGTAGCCGAGACGATGAAATATACCATTAAAAATATCCTGGTGGAGGGTGACAACATGGAAATCACCTATTTGATCGAATCGATGGACTCGAAAAAAGAAGTGGGACTCAGCGAAGAAATTACCCTCATAAAGAAAGGGAATGTGATGTATTTCGATATGGGTAACTTCATCAACAAAGCAGTTTTCCAGGAAGGAGGAAAAGAATCTTCCGATTCACAAATCGAGATCAAAGGGAACAGCATGGAAATACCAGTCGACCCGAAACCGGGAACTTCACTTCCCGATGCAAACGTGGAGATGGCCATGAAAATGGGATTTATCAATCTGAAGTTATCCACAAATATAATCAATCGTCGTGTGGAGGCGATAGAGGATATTGCTGTTCTAGCAGGAAGTTTTCAATGTTTTAAACTTA
>DHTF01000101.1:0-481 GCA_002411515.1 Proteiniphilum sp. UBA5267
TGCCAACCCTAATTTAGTACAAAACAGCTTGTATAAATAAATTATGGCTATATTTAGGCCACAGATAAAATTGATCATTTATCTGTGGCCAAACTTTTATCTATTTCCCTGATATGAAACGTATTACTTTACTTTTTGCGAGCTTATTGTTCCTTACTTCTTACGCACAGGAAACGGAATCGATGTATCTTTCCGGTAAAGGAAGTGACCAGACTGTCTTGTGGGACTTCTTCTGTACCGCAGGACGAAAAAGTGGTGAATGGACCAAAATTCCTGTCCCTTCAAACTGGGAGTTCGAGGGTTTCGGACAGTTCACGTATGGACATGATCAGGAACGGCTCAATGAGACAGGAATCTACCGTCATCAGTTCACGGTGCCCGAAACATGGAAAGGCAAAACAATCCACATTGTGTTTGAAGGAGCCATGACCGATACCGAGGTGAAGATCAACGGACGCAGCGCCGGAGAAATGCACCAGGG
>DHTF01000101.1:630-6264 GCA_002411515.1 Proteiniphilum sp. UBA5267
AGCGCCGGAGAAATGCACCAGGGTGGGTTTTATTGTTTTGAATACGACATCACCAAACTGTTGAAGTTTGGACAGAATAATCTCCTTGAAGTCACCGTACACAAATCGTCTTCGAATGAATCGATAGAAAATGCCGAACGGAAGTCGGATTTTTGGGTCTATGGGGGCATCTATCGCCCGGTATGGCTCAAGGCGCTCCCTAGGGAACACATCGACCGGGTGGCCATCGATGCACAATCGGACGGGAATTTTATGATGGATGTCTTCCTGGGGGGGAATACGGCAAATGCGCAGGTGACTGCCCGGGTGAAGACGCTGGATGGCCAGTTATTTGGGGATGCACTCACGGCTGATGCTGGTAAGAACGGTGTTACCCGGTTGTCGGGAAAGTTTGAGAATCCCAGGTTATGGTCTTCCGAATTCCCCGAAAGATATCAGGTGGAGGTTGTGCTGACCAAAAACGGAAAGAATATCCATACGGTGACCGAAAAGTTTGGTTTTCGCACAGTGGAGTTGCGCCCGGGAGACGGTTTCTATGTAAACGGAACAAAAATTAAGTTTAAGGGGGTCAACAGACACACGCACTGGCCCACCACCGGGAGGGCCACCAATTATTCCATCAGTTTGATGGATGTACTGCTGATCAAGGAAATGAACATGAATGCTGTCAGAATGTCGCATTATCCTCCCGATCGCCATTTTTTGGATGGTTGCGATTCGCTGGGACTCTATGTCATTGATGAACTCACTGGCTGGCAATCTGCGTATGACACCGAAGCAGGCAAGAAGCTGGTGCGGGAGTTGATTGTCCGCGATGTGAATCACCCGAGTGTGGTCTTGTGGGCGAACGGTAACGAAGGGGGATTTAATTTTGATCTGCTGCCTGAATATCCCCGTTTCGACATCCAGAAACGGCATGTTTTCCATCCCTGGCTCGAGGAGGCATCCACAAACACCTTTCACTACCCTGCGTATGGGGTAGGGACTCATTTTCTCTTCAATGGAAATAAATTGTTCTTCCCCACGGAGTTTATGCATGGTTTGTACGATGGTGGACATGGAGCGGGACTTGACGATTTCTGGAATCTGATGCAATCTAATCCCTTGAGTGTGGGTGGTTTCTTGTGGGATCTGGTGGATCAGGGCGTGGTGCGCAATGATAGAAACAACGAGATGGATACCGACGGAAATCATGCTGCAGATGGTATTGTGGGCCCATACCGTGAAAAGGAGGGTAGCTTTTATACCATCAAGGAGATATGGTCGCCCGTCTATCTGGCGGGAACAACATTTCTGCCTCCCACCTTCGACGGGACATTCAAGGTGGAGAATCGATATCATTTCACCAACCTGAATCAGTGTAAATTCAGGGCAAAATGGGTTCGTTTCGATTTCCTCACCGGTGCAAAAGAAGTACTGGATGCAAATGTTTCCGTACCCGATATCTTACCTGGTTTCAACGGATTGATCAAGGTGGATGTGCCACCAAATATGACCGACTATGATGCATTGTATCTCACTGCCACCGATGTGTATGGCAAAGAGATTTATACCTGGACCAGAACAATCACACCCGCCGCGGCATATGCTGCGCGATTGATTGAAAAAGGGCAGAACGTGGTTGAACGGGAAGAACGGAACGACGAGATCCTGTTCAGCAGTAAAGCTGTGAGACTGACCATCGATAAAAAGAACGGGCTGATTCGTTCTATTGAAGCAAATGGAAAACAACTCTCCCTTGCAAATGGCCCAAGGTTTACCAGCGGAAATTTAATTTTGGATACGGTGAATACCATCATGGAGGATCAGCGTGAGAAACTACAATTGGTTTTTAAAGAAGAGAATAACAAGCGGCAGAATAAACGAAATATCATTACGCTCTCCCTGTTGGCTTCGGGCTGGGTTGAAATAGAATACACATTCGATGTGGGTGGTTATCACGATCACATGGGCATCACGTTTGATTATCCAGAGGAAAAGGTAAAAGGAGTCAGGTGGCTGGGAAACGGGCCCTATAGGGTTTGGAAAAACAGGTTGAAGGGTGTTTCCTTTAATATCTGGGAAAAAGAGTATAACAACACGGTCACGGGTGAGTCATGGGTCTATCCGGAGTTTAAGGGGTTTCATGCCAATCTCTATGCGGCGGACCTGAGCACCAATGAGGGTGTGTTGCGCATCGTGGCAGCATCCGATGATTTGTTTCTTCATCTGTTCACGCCCGGCAATCCCGTGAAGCGGAACAACGACAATACACTCGGAAAGTTTCCCGACGGACAACTATCGGTACTCAACGCAATCAGTCCGGTTGGGACAAAATTCAAGCAGGCACGGGATCTTGGACCGCAAAGCCAGCAGAACTTTTTCCTGAGCTCGGGGCATGCGGATCCTTTGAAGGGAAAAATTTACCTGAAGTACATTCCTTAAAATAACAGCGAAAACAAAACGAAAAAAAAAGTGGAATTTTTATTCCACTTTTTTTTCTACTGTCATCACGATCTGTTGTTTCTCGCTGTCGAAATCGACCAGTATGCTGTCGCCCTCTTTCAGGCCGGCGCGGATGATGAGCTCGGCCATCTCGTCTTCAATATACTTTTGGATGGCCCGCTTGAGTGGCCGTGCACCAAACTGCACATCGTAGCCTTTGTTGGCAATAAACTCTTTGGCCGGCTCGGTGAGTTTCACCAGGAAGCCCAGGTCGGCAATGCGTTTGTAGAGCCCCGCCAGTTCAAGGTCGATGATCTTGTAGATCGACTCCTTGCTGAGCTGGTCGAACATCACAATGTCGTCCACACGGTTCAGGAATTCGGGTGCAAAAGCCTTGTTCAGCGCTTTCTGGATCACGCTGTGTGTGTATTCGGTATTGCTCACATCGTTGCCTGTGCTGAAGCCTATCCCCTTTCCGAAATCCTTGAGTTGTCTTGTCCCGATGTTCGATGTCATGATCAGGATGGTGTTCTTGAAGTCGATCTTCCGCCCCAGGCTGTCCGTCACATGACCTTCGTCCATGATCTGGAGAAGGATGTTGAACACGTCGGGATGTGCTTTCTCTACCTCATCGAGCAGTACCACAGAGTAGGGGCGGCGCCGTACTTTTTCGGTGAGCTGTCCGCCTTCTTCGTATCCTACATATCCCGGAGGCGCTCCCACCAGTCGTGACACATTGAATTTCTCCATGTACTCACTCATGTCGATGCGAATGAGGTTCTCCGATGAATCGAACAGAAACTCGGCCAGCTTCTTGGCAAGGTGTGTTTTCCCCACACCCGTAGGTCCCAGGAACATGAAGTTGCCGATGGGCTTGTTGGGGTCTTTCAGCCCCACGCGGTTTCGCTGGATGGCTTTCACGATCTTGTTGATGGCTTCATCCTGTCCGATGACCTTGCTCTTCAACACGTCACGCATCTCAAGAAGCCGTTGTCCTTCGGCCTGAGCAATACGTTGTACCGGCACGCCTGAGATCATGGCCACCACTTCGGCGATCTTCTCTTCGTCTACAATTTCAGGCTTCTCCTTGATCTCTTTTTGCCAGCGCTCTTCCTCGGCTTCAAGTGCGAGGAGCAGATGCCGCTGCTTGTCGCGGTAACTGGCTGCCAACTCATATTTTTGTGCCTTGACGGCATCGGTCTTTTGCTTTTCTACCTCCTTCAACTCTTCCTCCAGGTGTTCTATGGTCTCCGGAATCACGATGTTGGAGATGTGCACCCTTGCCCCGGCTTCGTCGAGCGCGTCGATGGCCTTGTCGGGGAAGGTGCGGTCCGACACGTAGCGGTCGGTCAGCTTCACACAGGCCTGCAATGCCTCGTCGGTGTAACGTACGTTGTGGTGATCTTCGTACCGCTCTTTGATGTTACGCAGGATCTGCAGTGTCTCCTCTGGCGTAGTGGGGTCCACGATCACCTTTTGGAAACGGCGTTCCAGTGCGCCGTCTTTTTCGATATTCTTCCGATACTCGTCGAGCGTGGTGGCACCGATACACTGTATCTCACCACGAGCCAGTGCCGGCTTCAGCATGTTGGCCGCATCGAGAGAACCGGCAGCGCCTCCCGCACCCACAATGGTGTGGATCTCGTCGATGAAGAGGATGATGTTCGGGTTTTTCGACAGCTCATTCAGGATGGCTTTGATGCGCTCCTCAAACTGGCCGCGGTACTTTGTTCCCGCAACGATGGATGCCATATCGAGCGCAATGACCCTCTTGTCGAACAGTGCCCGCGATACCTTCTTCTGGGTGATGCGCAGTGCCAGTCCGTCCACAATGGCCGACTTGCCCACACCCGGGTCACCAATAAGTACCGGGTTGTTCTTCTTGCGGCGACTGAGGATCTGTGCGATGCGCTCTATCTCCTTTTCACGCCCTACTACCGGGTCGAGCCTGTTTTCCAGTGCTGCACGGGTGATGTCGGTCCCGAAATTATCGAGTACAGGTGTATCGGAACCACCCTTGGTCTGGGAGGAGGTACCCTGGCCACTGCCGGGGTTGAACGATGATTTGTCGCTCAATTCATCGTCGTCATCATCGGTGAAGTTTGCTCCTGCCGAAGGCATTTGTGACTCATCGATTTCGTCGTCACTACCGTCTTCGGAGCGGTTTTCGAGGATACTCTTGATATACAGGAAAGCACTTGAATAGTCCAGTTGAAATTGTGTGAGAATATCGTGTATCAGGGTGCTTTTTTCTTTCAGCAATGCGAGCAGGACATGTTCTGAATCGGTTTCTGTGCTCTTGGTGAGTCGTGCTTCAAGAATGCTCATTTTTAGTGCTTTTTCTGTATTCTTGTTGATCACCAGTTCATTTGATCCATCGTATGGTTCCTGTATAGCCCGTATGTGAGAATCGATATATTTCTTTAAGTCCTCTAAATTAACATCGAAATCCTGCAGCACCTGAATAGCCAGTCCGTCGCCTTCGCGGAGTATACCCAGCATGAGATGTTCGGGGCCAATATAGTTGTTCTGGAGCCGTCCTGCTTCTTCACGGCTATATGCCATGATGTCTCTTATCCGTTGTGAAAAATTATTTTCCATTGTTTTCCTCCCTTTTAATTTTGACTACTCCCCGCAACTCATCTGGTCGATAAGACTGCTGCCAGTCTTGTGGAAAAACGTAATAGTACCAATCTTTTCATCGCATGATTGAATACAAATATAAACCATTTATTTTTAATCATGCATGAATTGGCGAGTGCAATCGGTAAAAAATCTACAAAAACAGTGCCAATCTTTTTTGCAGCGAAACGCACATATATTATGACGATTGAGGTGCCGATTTTGTTTACAAGAGGAGATTATAATTTCTTTCTTTTTAGTACGATCCACACAATCATGGGAGCCCCAAAAACGGCTGTCACGGCATTGATGGGCAATGTTCTGCCGGTCAGTGGAATCTGGGAAACAATGTCGCAGGTGAGCATCAGGATGCTACCCAGCAGAAGGGTAGCCTGTAGAATGGTCTTGTGGTTGACCGTGACAAAAAAGGTGCGCGCAAAATGGGGAATGACAACCCCCACGAACGCAATGGGGCCGGTGAATGCCGTAACAGCTCCGGTGATGATGGCAGAGATGGTGATGATAAACAGGCGTATTTGTTTGATGTGCTGTCCCGTGCTCATCGCGTAATTCTCCCCGAGCAGCAGG
>DHTF01000088.1:0-1117 GCA_002411515.1 Proteiniphilum sp. UBA5267
CGCAAAGGGGACACGTGGTACGTGGGTTCCATGACCAACTGGGATGCGAGGAGCATGGAGCTTGACCTGTCGTTTCTGGGTGAAGGCAATTATACGGCCGAGCTCTTCAAGGATGGCGTGAACGCCCACCGTGTGGCCAAAGATTACAGGAAAGAAGTGATCGATATACCCGCCAACCGGAAGCTCACCGTGAATCTGGCACCCGGCGGAGGACTTGCATTGAAGATTACAAAAAAATAATTCCCTTTTTTACCGGTCGCAGATTTGCGACCGGTTTTTTTATGTCCTATTTTCGTTTTGATGAAAAACTCATTTACCTTTGTTACGGGTTAACTTATCAAACAATAAATCTGAACATAGAAAAGAATCGTATGAAAGTAATAGAAAGAATTTGTATAGGGGCCATCCTGCTGACCGTCATACTCACATCGAACCTGCATGCACAAAACACCGGAGCGCAGGACCGTACCTATTGGATAGAGGTCCTGACTCAAATTGCCGATCCTGTCCTGATCAACATGAGTCAGGATAAACTTAAAGCTACAATGCCCGTAGAAACCTTGGCGGGTGGAGAGAATCCCGGCAATGCCCGGACAACCCACCTGGAAGCATTGGGCCGATTATTAGCCGGAATGGCTCCCTGGCTGGAGCTCGGTCCCGATCAGACACCCGAAGGTAAGCTTCGGGAGAAATATACCCAACTGATGCTGAAATCCATTGAACATGGTTTTGATCCCAAATCTTCGGATTATTTGAACTTTGAGGTTACCCGCCAACCTTTGGTCGACATGGCATTCTTTTGTGAGGGTTTGTTGCGTGCACCCAATCAGATTTGGGGAAGGCTCTCCGACAAGACAAAGCAGGACGTGCTGAATGCCATGGAGAAAATTCGTAAAATAAAACCAGGTGAAAACAACTGGTTACTTTTCTCGGCTACGGTGGAGGCTGCGTCACTTGAATTTACCGGTGAATGGAATCCCGAGCCGGTCTCTTATGCGCTGATGCGATTCAAAGAATGGTATAAAGGTGATGGCTGGTACGGAGATGGTACTGCTTTTCACATGGATTATTACAACAGTTATGTGATCCATCCCATGATGATGGACGTGCTTCTGGT
>DHTF01000088.1:1287-7805 GCA_002411515.1 Proteiniphilum sp. UBA5267
TGCAAAAGCACCAGAAAGGGGAAACCGAACTGTTTGAGTTGGAATCGAAACGCTTTACGCGGTTCGCGGAACAACAGGAAAGATTCATCTCCCCCGATGGCTCTTATCCGGCAATGGGGCGCTCCATTGCTTATCGGTTTGGGGCTTTTCACCAACTCTCGCAGGCTTCTCTGTTAAATATGCTCCCGGCTTCCGTGAAGAAAGCTCAGGTGCGTTGCGCATTGACTGCCGTGATAAAGAAACACATGAGCATGGATGGGAACTTTGATAAAAACGGCTGGTTGACTTTGGGCTTTTGCGGACATCAACAGGAAGTTGCAGAAAGCTACATCTCCACTGGCAGCTTGTATCTCTGCACAACTGTTTTTCTTCCTTTGGGTTTGCCTGCAACGGACGCATTCTGGCAAGATCCCTATACCGAATGGACAGGAAAACGTATCTGGAGCGGACAGACAGACGTGAAGCTCGACAAAGCCATCAAATCATGAAAAAGAAGGTCAAGACTGTCTCCAATTGATTGAAACGCAGGTGAAAGATTCGTGAAATATTTAAATTGAACGCGCAAGAATCTTTATTTATTTAACCTTGCATGTAACGGCCACCCGGTTGACTGACATGCTTTCAATGCGTTATAGATTGCTTTCTGGCAAAGCACGGAGTCATGTCTTCCCTTGCATGTTTTTCCTTGCGGATCATTTTCATACAATCGGGTGAGAATGGGTATGGCCTTTTCTGAATGAATCTGACCCAATGTCCAGATGGCGACATGCGAACGGTCGAAAGGTGAGTTGGTGGTATCGAGCAAATAAGCAATCAGGGCATCTTCCGCCTTACCGTCGTACTTTTCTTTTGCTACCTGGATGTTGCTTTTGACATCCACATCAATCCAAATATACATGGCGACAGAACCTAGAAGCGCCAGTGTGAAAAGAATCCCAATGATAAGTAAAATTGTTTTTTTCATCGCTGTATGATTTTAATTTTTATGCAAAACACCGATACTTACGGCAATAGATTCACGCAACGAATGTACAAAACATTTCAGTAATATATCACAAACCAGCTACATCTGGCTTCTTCCATCTGGCACTCAATCTTCAAACAGGTTTCCAGGTATTTACCAGCAGCAGACAGCTAATAGCGTTCTATCGGTGTAGCTCACTCATTATTTACACGCCAAGAATAATAGCCGGTTCAATATTAAGCTGTTTACTTATATTGCGGGCAACCTCCAACGTTGGCTCGGTTTTACCAGTCAGATAGTTGCTGATGCGTGATTGGCTGAGGCCGAGCATTTCGGCAAGTTTCTCCTGCGTGAGATTCATTTCATACATCCGAAGCTTCATCACATCGGGCAACGACGGGGTGCCAATAGGGTAATGTTCATCTTCATATTCTTCGGCGAGTTCAACAAGCAGATCGAGCTCAATAATTCTCTTGTCGGTCATCGGTGTATCTTCTTCCACCTGCTCCATCAATTCTTCAATGCGTAACATGATGGCATCATATTTATCTTTGTCTTTTATTGTTGCCATAATTATATCTTTTTGATGTCTTTAATTTTATCGTATTGGTTATGCGTTCCCACAAACCTGATCAGTACGGCCTTGGTTGTAAATTGAATGATTGCAACCAGCCGGTAATCATTCCCTTTAATATTGAATACATATCGTTTATTACCCACATTATCCACAGTGTTAAATGTTCCTTTTACATCACTGAAACATGTCCATTGCGCTTTTTTTACTACTCTATACCAATTTTCCAGAGATATCTTGGAATCAGGATATTGAGTGTAGAAGTCCAGCAGCACTTTTTTCGATATGATTCTCATATTTCATCGCTGTTTGTAAGGCAAAGATATGAATAATATATTCAATAAATAAATATTCTATTCGATAATTAAATATTTTCGGTTTAGTTTAACAGGTTTGTAGGGTATTTACCGGCGCCACTTTTTTCCAAAGCTCCTATTTTTATGTTCAGAGCCGCATCTGATTTGATATGTTTTACGGAAGAAAAAATACAACTACTTTAAAAGTTGCCATTTTTTTTGTCTGTTTAAAAAGTTTTTCATTCTACTCAATTTCAAGCCAAAACTTATCTCAAAGAAAAGTTCAAAGATAGTTCAAAGAAAAAAGGTTCTTAATAGCGCATTTTACTTAAAAAGGAGCTCGGTTCTAGCAAAAAAAAGCGGGCTGGCTCAAAATTGAACCAACCCGCTTGAGCTGTTTTTACGTTTCTAATCAGCATTTTAACTCTGTCGGGGTACCAAGATTCGAACTTGGGACCCCCTGCTCCCAAAGCAGGTGCGCTAACCGGACTGCGCTACACCCCGAATGTGGCGAATGAATTGTGATTCGCGGATGCAAAAGTAGCACTTTATTCTGAAAAACAAAAAGGTTTTCTCTTTAAAATTGAATTTATGGTTATCTTCTTCCAATCGGCTTTTGTAATGGATTTCAAAATAACTATCTTTGTTCCGCATCACCCGCACCTCCAGGGGTCTTGGGAAATTAAAATCACAAGCAATCGATGAGTCCAAAACAACAAAGTGCCTCCGGATGGCTCGGCAAGAGAATGGCAGTGGCGAGGGGCACCTACGCCATGGCTTCGCTTTGCACCCTGCTCAGCGCAGCGAGCTTTGTGGCCTTCAGCTGGTACCTGTCGCAGTTCGCGGCCTTGTGGCTCAACAACGGAGCGCTACATCCCGAGATGCTATGGCTGGCATCGGCCTACCTCGCGGGGCGCTACCTTTTCGCCCACCTCGAGTCGCGATTCAACTACAAGGCTGGAAATGCCATTGTGGCCGGCATCAAGAAGGAGCTTTATCCGGTGCTGCTGCAGGAGAATCAGCTCGACTCCACTTCCGGCGCTCTCTATATGACCAAAATCAGCGACGACCTGAAGCCTTACTTCGCTTTTTTTATTCCCTATTCGGTGGCGACGGCCGTGGTGAGCATTCTGCTGCTGGTGATCTGCTTCTTCCTGGAAAAGTGGGTGGCTGTCATCCTGATGGTCTCCCTGTTTGTGATTCCCGTGCAGATGGCCGTCATCGGCATCGGTGCCGAAGCCATACACAAGAAACATACCGGGTTGTTCCTGAAATACTCAGCGGTATTTTATAACCGGCTGAAGACGATCGCAGAGATCGTGAACCTCAACAACCTGCAACCTCAATACCGGTTCTTGTCGCGCAAGAGCGAGGAACTGAACCAGGCAACCACAAATGTGATGCGAGTGGCCATCCTCTCCTCGGCCGTACTGGAACTGTTTGTCACCATCGCCATCGCGGCCATCGCCATCTACTTGGGATTTAGTCTGATGGGGATTATGAATGGTCCCAACTACGGCAAGGGGTACGACTTTGGCACGGCCCTGTTTCTGCTCACCATCACACCTTATTTCTTCTTTTACATCCGGAAGTTCGTGAGTGCATACCACGACCGGAACAAGGCGCTGGCTGCGGCCGATCTGCTGATGCCCCTGCTTACCCGCACTGCGGAAACGCCACCGGCAGATATGGATGAGACATTCGACCACATCACCCTCAACGGACTTAATTTTGCTTATCCCGACTCACCGGTGAAGGTGCTTCACAACATCCGCCAGCACTTTCCCCAAAAGGGACTGGTGCTGGTGAAAGGCATCTCGGGATCGGGAAAATCGACCCTCCTCAAAATATGTGCCGGCAGCCTCGCCGCACACGAAGGAACCGTGTCGGTCAACGGACGGGATAACACATGGTCGCGTCACTGGCTCAAAGCGAACACGGCCTACATGAATCAGTTTCCCTTCATCTTCGATGGCACGCTGCGCTACAACCTCCTCCTCAAAAAGGAGACGACAGGAAAAGAATACTTTCCCAACTTCCTGCAGCCGATTGTTGCGAAAAAGGAGGAGGGATGGGAGACCCTCCTGAGCCACAACGGAAGGCAGCTTTCTGGCGGGGAGCGACAGCTGGTCACCCTCGCAAGGATGATGCTGCACCCGCGGCCGGTGGCCATTCTCGACGAGCCTACGGCTAACCTGGATGCAGGGACGACGGAGGTCATCCTGCAGGAGATTGTGAAGATGGCCGGGGAACGACTGGTGATTGTGGCTTCTCACGAGCCTCGGTTCGAAGCGGTGGTCCACAGGGTAATCAACTTAAACTGGGGGGAACAGATGGACTATGCGTAAGTTTATGATGACATATGTGCTGCGTCCCTTCAGGGGAAGATGGCGGAAAGGTTTTCTCCTGCTGGCGCTCTGGACAGTGGCTTTCGTGGCGATGCCTGCCCTCTCGGGCTGGTTCCTGGCCATCTGTAGCGTGGTATTTATTACGGCAAATACGGCTTTTGCCTACCTCATCCCCTCCTCCATCATCAGGTTGCTGTCGCTGCTGCGTACCGCCACCCGCTATTTTGAGCGGCTGGAGAACCACAAGACCACCCTGAGCGTGCAGCAAAACCTGCAGCTAAAGATATTTTCGGCGGTCGCCCGGCTGCCCTATTTCCGCAAGCAGGTGAGCAACAACTCGTCGCTCCTGGAAAACAGTACCCATGGCACCGACCAAATACTGAACCACATCCTGTTGTGGCTGCTGCCTTTTGCAGCGCTGATGCTCACCATTGCCCTCTATGCCCTTTTCGTGGCATTCTTCTCGGATGTGATCGCGCTCGAGTTCCTGATCTCGTCGGCCATCCTGTTGTTTCTGGTGCCCCAGCTGACCTTCCACAGGAACAAGCTGCTGCACGGGCAACTGAAAGCAGCGCGCGAGGAAACTCACCAGATACTCATGGAGGGATTCCGGGGGAGAATAGAGATTGCAAAATACAACCTGGAGGAGAAAGCCATTGCCAGCCACGAACAGATGCGGCTGCAGCTCGAGCGACTGGAAAAAAAGATCCAGTTCAACTCTTTCTACCTGCAGCTCATTGCCGGCCTCGGGTTCAGCTACATCGCCACCTTCCTCCTCTGGCACTCGGGCCAACAGGGAATGGATGCGCCCCTCGCCATCGGCATCTTCTTTGGCATCATGGCCCAGGCAGAACTGGCCGAAATGCTCTTCTCGGGAAAATCGGAAAAGAGCGCAGTGGAACAGCAGATACGGGATATAAAATCGATTATCGAGGAAGGTACAACACCACAGGAGCCTGTCGCCGTCGCCACACCGCTTGAGAAGCTACAGATTACAAACATGGAAGCTGGGATACCCGACACCCCCATACGGGTGGGGCCGTTGTCGCTGGAAATCGCGCGGGGCGAATGGGTAGCCCTCTACGGAGAGACGGGCAAGGGCAAGACCACCCTGCTGAACAGCCTCTTCTATCCGGAGTACCGGATGACAGGGATACTGACATGGAATGGAACGGATGAATTACACCACCTCCCGGTACCGGAAGCCATCTACGTGACCCAGAAGGCTTACCTGCTGACCGGGACACTGCGGGAGAACTTCGAGGGGTATGCCGACGAGGAGATAGACAGGGTGCTGGAGACGGTGGACCTGGCTTCGTGGCGTGCCTCCCTGCCAAAGGGACTGGGGAGCTGGTTGGGTGAGAACGGCGAGACACTGAGCGGGGGGCAGCGGAAGAAGCTGTTGCTGGCGCAGGCACTCCTCAAGAAGCCGCAACTGCTGGTGGTGGATGAGCCTACAGCGGGCATCAGCGCGGAAAACGCCATCGCCATCTTCCAAAACATTCAGGCACAACATCCCGACATCGCCATCCTGATGGCCACACACCTGAAAGAGTTTGAGCAGGTGGCCGATAAAGTGGTGAAGATATGAAGCATTTCACACGATAATTGTGTACATTTGTACCACAAAAGCAACGCTAAATAACGGTTATAGATATGTTCAGAAACAGCACGTGCGGCGAACTCAGGTTGGCCGATACAAACAAGGAAGTGACACTGGCGGGGTGGGTATCCAAAATCCGCAAGATGGGAGGAATGACGTTTATCGACCTGAGAGACCGATACGGAATTACACAGCTCTCTTTTAACCAGGAGGTCAATCACGACCTGTGTGAGCAGGCCAACAAGCTGGGCCGCGAGTGGGTGATACAGGTCACCGGCGTCGTGAAGGAACGCTCCAGCAAGAACAGCCACATTCCCACCGGCGACATCGAGATCATTGCCTCTGAACTGACGGTGCTCAATGCATCACAGACTCCGCCCTTCACCATTGAGACGGAGACCGACGGCGGCGACGAGCTGCGGATGAAATACCGCTATCTGGACCTGCGCCGCAACGTGGTGCGCCAGAACCTGGAACTGCGGCACAGGATGGCGTTCGAGACAAGGCGCTATCTCGACGAACGGGCTTTTCTGGAGGTGGAGACACCGGTGCTGATAGGCTCCACACCCGAGGGGGCACGCGACTTCATTGTACCCTCACGCATGAACCAGGGTGAGTTTTATGCCCTGCCCCAGTCGCCACAGCTCTTCAAGCAGCTGCTGATGGTGTCGGGGTTCGACCGATACTTCCAGATCGTGAAGTGCTTCCGCGACGAAGACCTGCGGGCGGACCG
>DHTF01000081.1 GCA_002411515.1 Proteiniphilum sp. UBA5267
CTTTTTAAGGGCCGACTATTTATACTTTTATGAAAAAAAGATAAATAGATCTTTATTATAATAGTCACTGCATTTCAAGTTTACAACTCTATATAGTTTGGATGACTAAATATCGTTTTTATGTATTGCCAATTTATATAAGCTTCGGCGTTATGATATTCGAATTATGATAGGACGGGGGCATTAGGGTGCTCAAAATTGTTGTCAAGTAAAGACCATCATTTATCTACATGAAGTTATCCTAAATCATTTAAAAGGATTTGGTATTTTTACCAGGTCTTCCACCAATTTGCCTTCATGTTCAAACCTTGCCAAGGTATATACATTCCCATCTTTATCCAAAGCAATCGAGTTCACATAGGTGGGACGGGATCCGTCTTCATAAAATACGGGACCATGATCTATATACTCACCGGTAGGGATATGATATGTGATCAGATGAAGATTCTCTAAGCCGCGAGCCGCTCCCATCGCAATTTTGTCTTTTCCCTTCACTCTTTTACCGTTTTCATAAATGGGCCCTCCTGTCAGGTAGTACAAGGTTTCCTCATCGTCTCCCAAATCAAATCCCAAATAGCCGTAACTGAACTGATCGTACATGCCACTTTTTCGGGAGGGTTCAGACGTTATTCTGTCTACAATTTCTATTGTCCTTCCTTTCGGATCAAACTTGAATAAATAGCCTGAATTTCCGTGTACTCCGTACGCTACTTCTTCTTTCGGATACCATACGACGGCACGCCAGTTGTAACCCATGCTCCCGGCATCGGTGGGGTCATAACTTCCAAAATAATCCAGGCGCAAGTCCACATCTTCCAATTTTTCCATTATCTCCTTGCCGGGGTTGTAACAGATGATATCACCTTCGGCTGTTGAATAATAGACCAGTCCATCACGCGGATCAACAAATATTGATCGACACAATACCCTGTAGTCATCACCTATCACACCGGCCTCACCGTTGGCGGAAACCAGTCCCAGGTCCTTTATCTCCCCACTGTTCAGATCATAATGCACAAAATATCCTCTTGGCCAGGTGATGGCAAATATCTGTTTCCGTAGCGTGTCCATTGTCATGGTAAGCACTCCTTCTCCATGGGGAGCCAGTCCTAAATCTCCAAACTGACCATTTTCTAAGTCATATGACAAAAAATGCCCTCCTGTATACAGGCCGTACCCTTCCGGTGCTGTTACCGGCAGACGTTCCATGCCATCAATCATCTCATAATAACCGGCATGGGTAGAGAAATAGAGTTTCCCATCGCTCTCAGAAAAGCGAACATGGCTTTTGCCTTGGGCAATTACTTTTTTATCTTTTTCGCCACAGATCTCAGTCAGATCGCCTAAAAATTTTGTTTTGTCTGTGACCGGGTTGTAGACATGTACCTGTCCGGCTATATCGTGTGGCTGTGAGGAGAGAACATAGTAGATATTTCCGTCACTTGCTGCTGATAGGGCATTGTAAGTATCGTGTGCAAGATTAAAACCGGAGAAATATCGGGTGGCAATCAATGCTTTCTTTTCTGTTGATTGCTCATCGGCCTGTCTGTTTTGATCTGAGCAACCTGTCATTATGCTCACGAGAAGGAAAACATATAAAAATCTGCTATTCATAACAATTCTGCATTTATCAAGTTTAATATTTATTTCATTGTTGATTTACATCCCTATTTTTTTTGATGGCGATCCAACAACTTGGATATTGTTGACAAGAGTACATTCTCAGCCTCTGGAATAATCTTTGCAGCATCAACCTCATAACCGCCTTGTGGGAAAGCTTTGGCACTTGGAATATATCCAAATCCCAGATCACCGTATGCGGCCATAGCTATATGCTGATCAGGCTTCATTTTTTTTGCTGCCAGCTGGTATTCAACCGTCAGTTCACCCGGCAGGAACAGGACACTGGAATTACCAAATGAAAGGCATTGGATGTCTACCTTTTTACCCGATTTACTTCTCTCCCACAATGCTTTTCCAGTCTTAGCAGAATCAAGTGGCAATGAAACAGACTCATAAGACCACTGAAAGGTTGAAACATCCACAGATGACTTTTTTGTACCCTCCCATGCTCTTTTCATTCCGTCAGCAAGACGTCCTGCCAATATTCCACGATTCTCATGTGCTCCATCATTGTACTTTCCGGCACCTACGTTTCCTCCGGCACCTGTAAAGTATACACTTAATGCATCAGGTATGGCAAGCTGGCGATAGTAACGGGCAATGCCGGGGTAATCGGGATTTGCGATTCCTGTACTGTAGTAACTTTGTGGATGAGTGGCATAAAAGTTCAAAATTGCAACCGGTTTATTTTCGTTCCAGAAGCTCACAGTAGATAACATTGGATCGATCAGTCCCTCCGGTTCGTTGCGCAGGGAGGCATCTTTGCAAGCAGTCCAACGCATGGCTCTTACTTTTCCATCCTCACCCAGTATCCGACGATTGGAAGCAACTTCAAACACCTCTGCCTCACCATATCCCATATGCGTTACCGGCTCACGTGTCTCAAGCGATTTCACAACCGTCATTTCAAGACGGTGGATAACCGACAATGCAAAGCTATCATTGGTGAAATCACGCGGATATGGCGCGTCGTGTTGGTGTATGACATGCACTGCAACATGCTCAGGTAAAGTTCCGGCTGCCCGGGCTATTGCATGTTTAAATTCTTCATAACAGTCGTTTGATATTCCCAGCCAGTCAATAGACACCAGTACCACAGGGTTCTGAATGCCCGTTAATACCAATCCCTTCGCGCGAAGACCTAAATCACCCTTGTTGATCACTATTCCGTAAGGCATCTTATAACCAATGGGGGGAGTCACATCCATATCAAAAACGGAGATCATTAGACCTTGGGACGTATTGTCCAAATCATTTTTCTTTTCCTGGGCCGATGTAAAAAATATCGGAAGGGAAAAAGTTATAATAATCAAAGATATGATGGTTCTCATGATTTGTTTTTAATTTTTTCAGTATTCAAATACACTTTTTCGATGGCGGACGCTATATTTTTCATATCCGATTTAGAACCCAGCAGTACGTTTTGAGGAATCCAAATTGCCTGTTCATTGCACAATTTCTCGTTCATCGGACACCTGTTCTCTTCTGCGTACTTATCATAATCCAGTCGTTCAGCCGGATAGAATTTCCGGTAATATCTGCTTTCGAAAGCATTTTTCAAAAAAGGCATCTTGTTGAGTTCGGTGTACCCTCCCGAACAGGGAACACCTTCGGCGCGCAACGCCTTTATGAATTCATTCCGGGTTAATCCATTGAACTCCTCTTTGTCGTACAAAAAGGGAAACAGGTGGAAGGCGGCTTTCGTAACGTTTTTGTACAACCTGTAAGGTACGATGCCCGGTATTTTCCCAATTAACGACCGGAGATATCCAGCATTTTCGTTTCTTAAGGCGTTTTGTTCCTCCAAACGTTCCAGTTGCGCCAGTCCGATGGCCGCCTGGTACTCGGTGATGCGCAGTTTTGTGCCGATCATCACGGTGCCGGCCCCTATCTGACCGGCAGTGGAACCGTAAGGATTGCCGTA
>DHTF01000129.1 GCA_002411515.1 Proteiniphilum sp. UBA5267
CTTTTTACGTATTGCTATTTTTTTTAATAATTTCTCTATCGCTTCATTTTCACCTTTTTGGTACACAATAATACCCTGATTATCATTCAATAACCTTTCTGTTCGGGTGAAAAACGGCACAAAATTACAAATAATCAGAAAGATATGCAAATGTTTGAGGATGTTTTTTAAAAAAAAGCGTTGGGCTTACAAACAAACTGTGTGAGAAATAGGGATGTTCCAGAAGATGCATGGCTGTTTGTTTCCGAGTCGTAAAAATAACTACCGGATACACCCTTTTTTTTTCACCACAGTCAACCCACAATGCAGCTCAATCACTCAGGCGCATTGTAGCCCTTGGCACAGATGCGTCTCGTCACTAAATTTGTCATCAGTTATTCGGCAATATCCACTCAACAAAAATATTGAACCATGACAAAGAAAATGTGCGTAACCTTTATGATAGGATTCATCCTGCTCGTTATCTCCTGTAGCAAAAGCGAAGAAGTAGAGCCCCTCCCCGTCCCTGTAGTTCCCGAAGTAAATATCTCGGTAGCCGACCTGGTTTTTCCCGATGTAGAGGCAAAATCTTGCATTTTTGCCGTCACATCCAATGTGCCCTGGAAGATGAGCCTCTCCAATACGCAGCAGGCGCTCTCCTGGTGCAAGGTAGAGCCGATGAGTGGCAACAAGGGGGTAACCAGTGTGACGGTGACAATCTGCCAGAATAACGAGGATTATGACGACCGCAGCACAAACCTGAAAATTGAGGCAGGAGACGCAAGCAAGATTATTTCTGTAACCCAAAAGAAAAAGAACAGCCTCATCCTTTCCAAAGATAAATTTGAAGTCGGTCCCAATGAATCAACCCTACAGGTCGATCTGAAAACCAATGTGAGCTACACGGTTGAGATCCCCGAAGAATATGTTCCCTGGATCATCAAAAAAACAGATTCAGGCACAAGGGCACTGCAGGACAAAAGAGAATACTTCACCATCAGAGAAGGGAACATCCAAGGAGCACGGATTGGATTGATCCTCTTTAGGAGTGGCGAATTCAAAGACACCGTGACCGTTTTTCAAACGCAGAAAGATGCCCTGATACTCGCCCAGAACACTTACAGTGTGACACACAATGCCACGTCGATAGATGTGGAGTTGCGCACCAACGTGGAATATCAGGTACAGATACCCAGTGAGGCAGGATGGATCAAACAAAGTCAGACCAGGGCCATGCGCAGCGATATACTGCAGTTTTCCGTCGACGAAAATGAGGGTTACACTCCACGTACCGCCTCAATTGTCATCAAGGATAAAAACTCCTCGCTGACCGATATACTCACTATCCGTCAGGATCCCAATCCTGGACAATGTGCAATCACGCAGGATGGCAAAATAAAAGCCGACGTGGAGAATTATACCACACTCGCCGGCATGATTGAATATGTAAAAGCAAACATTTGGGTATGGGATGATTATACAGATAATGATTATGTTGAAAAACTGGGCGAAGGAACTTTCAGGGACAACGGCTTTACAATGATGCTCGGAGAGTTACCAGACAGATACCTTGAGGATATCACCTATGAATTGGAGGATTTTTATTCACTTTCACTACAGATATCCGATAAGAGGGCAAGGGTCAGTTCATTCAGTGGGATCACTCTGGAGGCATACAGGGGAACGGAGAGTGTGGGAGAGTTCTATCATGTAAAAAAAATGGGCAAAGACTTTTACAAAAGAGATGATGAGGAAGATATATATTTTGCAGGAGGCATTGTCGGTGTTTTTGTCTACGCAGATAGAGATGTAAGCATCAACGGATCTGAAACCTGGAAAGATGAATACAACAACGAGTATTATCACTATAAAATCAACCTCAGCCTCAGGAAAGGATGGAACGAGATCTTTGTTGAATCAAAAAAGTACGGAGATAATTACGACATGTGGATTACTGCCAACAAGCAGCCCGATGGCATGATATGGGAATTCTTCCCCAACACAACCCCGGATGATTATTACGGGAATTATGACATCAGCTATAAAACACCGTATGGAAATTATGAGTCTACCACAGGCGTTGTAAAAATAAGCCCTTATGAAGATGAAGGGGGCGGCGAGTGGATCTTTATTGAAGGGCTGTATGAAGGTGTCTCCGCATTTACGGCTTACGGAGAATGGCAACCGTATGAAAGTTGTTTTCTGCTGTATGGAAGTCTTTTTTCCAGAAGAACATTCTATTTTACAGATGAACCGAATACACTTTACTATGCCGCGTATTACCCTGTTCACTACGACCCGACAGACAATTATGTCCGCTACCTTAGCGGTGGTAAATATGAAAATGGAGAAGCAAGGTTGATGATGAACGTCGACGGTACTCTTTCCTATTTGGGCTTCTTGCCGGATAAGGACGACTTGACTGCCAACGGGTTTATCTACCGGTACTACTCAATGGAAACAGATGAATACCGGGGTTATCTCGGTCCCTGCTACGACATCACTCTCACTCCCAACTATGCTCCCAGTGCACGCGCAGCCGCTGCAAATTCGAGAGACAACAACCGGAGTTCAAAAAGGAGATCATTCCCCTATTGGATCAATTCTCAAAGAAACACAGATTCAACAGATGCCATCAAAAGCAAGATGATGAAATCACGGGATATTCCCACACAACACCCCGGAGGAGTCTCGTCTACCGGAAAAAGCATCATCACGGCAAGGGAATAAGTGGATTAAAACGCTGAAATCAGCCGAAGCTTCTTGAGCAGACTGGAGTGATAGTTGCGCGAAATATGGAGATCAACAACCTCGTCGAAGGGGTGAATCAGGCAGCATTTGTTCCCCTTGATCGAAAGAAGGTAATTCATGTTGATGATCTGGTGCCGGTTGATGGGCACAAAAGCAGGTGAAAAGGCCAGCAACTGATCCGATTTGATGTTCCGCCCCAATGCAACCTGTTTACCATCCGTCAGCGAGGCAAACCATTGTCGCTTATCCTGCAGGTAGGCAAAGAAACCCACCTGATGAACCCGGATAACCTGATAGCCGGTGATATTGGGCACCACAAAGGTTTGCTGTGAAGGCAGCAGCTCCGAGAGTGCACACTCGAAACTCTTTGTAGGCTCCACGAGTCTGGCATGCTCCATAAAGCGGTCCATAATTGTCGCAAACTCATCGGGCAGGTAGGGTTTCAGCAGATAATCAAAAGCAGACTGTCGGAGGGCATCGAGCCAGTATTTCTGATGGGAAGTGTAGAAAACCACCCGCATGTCCCACGAAATGCGGTGTTGCAAATCCTGCAGCAACTCTACCCCACTCATGCCAGGCAGTTCTACGTCCAGAAAAAGCAGATCGGGCTGCTCGTTTAGGATCAACAACGAGCCTTCAGCTGCAGTCCGTGCCTCCCCGGCAAGCAGCACTTCGGGATACGCCACAAGCGATTTCTTCAGGTTTTCGATGCAAACCGGTTCATCATCCACCACGACTGCTTTGTATTTTCCTTCTCTCATATCTACTCACTTATGTATGCTTCGAGGTGACCCGTTGCGCTTGAAAAACAAAATAATCTGGAATAAAAATCGAGACCTGCGTACGACGTGGTTCCTCCCCAGCATCAGCAATATGAAAAACAATTTTGTCTCGATTCATGGAGTTCAACAGATCTATAGTCTGATACAACACCTTCAGCCCGGTACCCGTGCCGACAGACGAGACCACCTGTTCCGATCGGTAACCGGGTCCATTGTCCGTAATGAGGATGGTAGTTCCCGTCCCCTCTTTTTTAACCTGCAGAGAAAGCCTCTTTTCCCCGGGGAGCGATCGCAGCCCGTGCTTGATGGCGTTTTCAACCGGTATCTGAATAATCATGGAGGGGAGCATAACTGAATGGATGTCAACATCACTCTCAATGATCCATTCAAGTGTGAATGCCGGGCCGAGACTTTCCTGCTCCAGCCCGATGAACGACTTCACAAACTCCAGCTCTTCTCCCAGGGTGATCTGTGTACGGTCGGTCATCTCCAGGCTTCTTCGGAGTAAGAGCACCAGCCCTGTAAGATTGGTGCGGATCGATTCCCTTTCAGAGCTGATCTCCCGGTTAAGAATATTAAAAATAAAATGGGGAGAGATCCGGTTGCGGATATTCAGCATGCGCAACCTTGTAATCTCCTGATTAAAGTCGAGCAACTGCTGTTCTTTTTGTTTCTTTGAAATAGTGTAATAAATGAACCCGATGGCCACAAAGAGCAGGCAGGCCGTCACCAGCATCATGTTTCTCCATCGCAGCGATTTAATATCCAAGGCCTGACCCTGAATCATCATCTCACTCTTCAACAGGGTGGTGTCGAGAGAATAACGCATATCGATGTCGGCGATGCGCATGCTCACCCTATCCGAGCGAATCGAATCGTCGAGTGCATCGTTGCGCAACAAATAAGCGTAGGCCTCCTTAAAATCACCCCGGCGCGCGTAATAATCCTGCATATAGCTGTTCCTGAGGCTGACAAGAACTGGCTCTATCTCCGACTCGGACACCCGGCCCTCATCCCGCAGATAATACCCTGCCAGCTCCGTATCATTCTCTTTCAAGGCCAATGCCGCTTTCACGCTCTTTATATGATAAATCAGCGGCTGCTGATCAATCTCCGAAAAATAATCATAGGCGGCATCCAGGTAGAAATGTGCCGAGTCAGGCTGATTAAGATGATAAAACACTTCACCCATGTTTCCATGAAGCAGGTTGATATGAAAAAGGTAGCCTCCCGGAACCAGCAATGCTTTGCCTTTTCTGAACCATTGCAAAGCCTCCTCGTAATTTTCCGTGAAAAAATAGTAATTACCCCGAAGGTTACAAAAACCGAACTGCTCGTGAAGGGTACCTTGCTGATAACGTTCCTCCGCAAGTCGAAGATAATAGTCCGACAATTCAAAATCACGCATATCCATATAGAGCTTTGCCAGGCCCATATAAATAGGTAACTCCAGCTTATCCTGCATCTCCAGTGAATCCACCACCGAAAGGGCGCTTCTGTAGTAAAAAGCACTCTGAGCCAAATCACCGCTCTTCATGTGCATGTCACCTATGTTGATATAGAGATCGGGCAATTTATCGCGTTTGCCCGTCACCCGGTAACTGCTCAGTGCTTTTTCATAAAAATATAAGGCCGAATCCTGCTTTCTCAGATTAGCATAACAGTTGCCAATGCAGTTATAGGAGGTGGAAAGGAGAATCTGTCCCTCTTCCGAAGTTTTCCCTTTGAGTAAAAAAGAAACAACCTGTTCCGAAATCAGTTTTGCCGTATCATTCACGCCGGCGACCAGAAATGTCATGCCATACGTTTGCAAAGCCCTGTAATAATCCAAACTATCTGTGGCATCTCTCATGGCATCAGTCAGTATAGTTCTGGCATAAGACGTGTTGTCGTAAATAGAGTCCATTGCATCTGCTATCACGGCATCCATATCAGTGTCCTGTGCCGGTTCAACTGATTTCTTGTCACAGGAAAAAAGGCCGATAGCGAGAAGACAAAATAATATCCTCTTCATTATAATAAAAAAAATAGTGCCCAACCAAATAGGTGCATCGATCAATTCTGCCCCAAAAGTACAAATAAATGCAAATAAAACAATATTTTTTTAAATTCCATTCCGCAGCACCTCCCTTTCATCCTCCCGTGCAGTCGTTCAATGAATAAAAAAACAATTATTTTTGCATACCCGTGTAACTTTTTTCCCGGTCAACCGTCATCTCATAATGAATAACGAACCATTCCATCAAATCATCCTGCCGATGAAAGATCGGCTCTTCCGTCTGGCATACGGTATTGTCAGGGATCGCGAAGAGGCAGAAGACATCCTGCAGGACCTGCTGCTCAAGCTCTGGAGCAGGAAAGAGGAGTGGCACGATATCGGGAATCTGGAAGGCTATTGCTTCAGGGCCATCAAGAACATGGCGCTCGACAGGCTTTCCTCCATGGCTGTTCGAAAGACCGACGCCATAGAAAGAGAACAGGAAGATCTTTATTTTGTGGACAACAACTCACCGCATCATGCAATGGTCATCAAGGAGCAACAACTCCTCATTGAACGATGCATCGAGGAGCTTCCCGAGAACCAGCAGCTCACATTCCGGCTGCGAGAGGTCGAAGGGATGAGTTACCGCGAAATCGCCGACACCCTCGACATCAGCGAAGATCTGGTAAAAATCAGCCTCTTCAGGGCACGAAAAAAAATGAAAGAATTATTAGCAGGATATGACAGCTAAAGAAGAGATACACATACAGGATTTATTGAAACGTTACTGGGATTGCCAAACAACCCTTGCCGAAGAGCAGGAGTTGCGCGATTTCTTTTCCAGTGACCATCTCCCAACATCCTGGCAGCACTATGCTCCCCTGTTCTCCTATATTCGCGATGAGCAGTCCGTTGCCCTGAGCGAAGACTTCGATGAGCGGCTCAAGGTAGCCATGGAGCAGGAAAAGAAAGGGAACCAAAAATACATCACCATCCGCATTTTCACCCCGCTGCTGCGCATAGCCGCGTCGCTGTTGCTGATCGTTGGAATGGGGATCAGCATCTTCTTCATCACCCGCCAAAACAACAAACCCTGGTTCGTCGAAACCTACGACGACCCCCATGCAGCCATCAAAGATGCCACCTATGCGCTACAGGTGCTCTCCCATGCGTTGCAGACCACAGAGGAGGCATCGCTACAGACCATCCGCGTGATCGACGACCTGAATATCAACTGGACGGCGCTCGATTCACTCATGGCAGAAGAAATTACCGCCGACTCCCTGGCGGCACTCACGCAGGAAGAAGACTCGCTTGACGACATCGGCGAATTTATTTCCGATCATAAACAGCATGAAGAGATATGAACAGAACAACCATACTGATGATCATGTTGCTTGCCAGCACAACGCTATTTGCAAATGATTTCATCACCCAATTCATCCAAAAATACAGCGAGGAAGATCGCCCGCTGAATAACGTCAACATTGGCAAGAAGATGCTCGACAAGATGGCCGCGAATACACAGGATGAGGAACTGCAAAATACATTCAAGGAATTGCACAGCATCCGCATCGTGAATAGCGACAATGCGAAAGACTCCCGATACTATTTCGAGAAAGCCAACGAACTGATCGAAACAGAGTTTGGCGACTATGAAGAAGTGGTCTCGGTAAACGAAAAACTCTCCCGCATCTCCGTCTGGATGAAGAAGGA
>DHTF01000001.1 GCA_002411515.1 Proteiniphilum sp. UBA5267
AAGCGGGTTGATCATACCCATGAGCGCCAAGATAAAAGGTACTGTTTCCGACAGCAGCAGCAATCCCATCCAATACGCCAAGGTGGCGGTCTACTCCCTACCGGACTCGGTACTGATCAACGAAACAACGACCGATGCACACGGTGAATTTGCATTCACCAACGTCTACAGCGTCAACAAAATGATGAAAATCTCCGTCGACGGGTACAAGGAAACTTCGTTCCGCGCTTTGCCAGAGCAAAACGTCAAACTCAGGGGAGAGGCCAAGGTATCTGAACCCCCTACGCTATTCCCCAAACTTCTGTAAAACATGAGTTTGGGGAATTTTCTTTGTACTTCCTGTCTTTGGGCCCTGGAACTCACTTTGCGTACATTCTTTAAATACATTTAACGTCGGCAAGCTAAAAAAAACGCTTAATTTGAAAAAGATATTCATAAAATTAACTAAACTTGTAGTCTTTATTCGACAATTAAAGGTTGGGTTTATCTGCAACGTACTGCCTGCATGATTCATAAATTGGCACAAATGAAAATAATTGAAGTCACATTTGACGATTATACAATCACGACCGACAAATCAAAAATGGACGTGGTTGCCATCCACGACTTTCTATCAAAACATTCAGGGTGGAGTGACAATATCCCTTATGACAGCGTAAAGACTTCAATTGACAACTCTCTCAACTTTGGACTTTTTCATCACGACAAGCAAATAGGATTTGCTAGAATCATCTCAGACTTCTCGACTATTGCCTATTTAGGTGACGTGTATGTTTTAGAGAACTATCGCGGACAAGGACTTTCAAAAAAACTGATGGACACGATAGTGAATCACCCAAACTTACAAGGATTGAGACGGTGGATTCTGTTGACATCGACAGCAGATTGGCTATATGAAAAATACGGCTTTACCAAAGTGCCCAATCCGGAAATATATATGGAACGATTTAATCCAAACGTATATAAACAGTGATGAAAAACCGGACAAAAAAAGAAAAAGAAAAACCACAAAACTCCTGACGTGATACTGCTTAATGAGAGGCCGGCCATGATTTTTTTACAAAGAAGGATTTTATTTCCACTCCTATTGATCGTTCTACACATTGATTCATATGCTCAAAATCCACATAAAAATGTCAGCCTGGACGTCAATACAAATTTTGAATTATTTTATGCGATGTACCTGTCTACGGATGTGGACAGCGTGATTATGGCAGATAAATATTCGGGATTCCCCTTGACTACCCAATTGGATTTTGACCTAAAAAGAGCCTATTTCAACCATTTCAGCAAATACAAGCACGCTCCTCAGGTAAAGTTCTACAAAGACATTGCGTCTCAGGGCTTCCTGTTTGGCGCCCCATTCAATGCACTGTTGAGAGTCGATTCCGATATGCATATCACAGATTCCTGCTACTTCAACGAACTCCCTCTTCCACTCGAAGCAAGAGAATCGATCGTCGAATTCATTGGAAAGCTGAGGGAGTTTCGTGACTTGTCTGCATTCAACGACTTTTACCGACAGCATCAGCCGCAATACGATGCCATCATTGAAACGCACAAGGAAAAAGCAGACTTGCATCATCTGGTGTCTCAAATTGAGGACTACTTTGGATGGGGCTTAAACGGGTACCACGTGGTACTGTCTCCCATGATGTGGCCTGGTGGCATGTCGCTTACCTACACGAAAAACTGTGCCGAAAACGGGAAGGATATCTATGTGTGCATAGGGCCAAAATCGGTGGCGTCGGGTATGCCTGTGTTTGGTTCGGATGATGAGTTTCAGACGGTGATTGTGCATGAACTGGTACATCCATTTATCATGCATTATTGTACCAAATACCGGGAAGAAGTTCAAAAATATGCCCATCTGTACGATCAGAATAAGCAGGTGTATCAGGAAAACGGGTGCCCCGACTGGTTCAGTGCCATCAACGAATTGCTGACAAGAACGGTGGAAATCATCATCAATGCGAATGGAAACGATCAACAGGCCATGCAGGAAATTGACCATCAGTCCAATGATTTGGGGTTTTCATATATTCCCGTTTTATATCGTGCCTTTGACACCTTTTATCGTCAGGAAATAAGAAAGGAGCCTCATCCCGATTTCGACGGAATCTTTCTGAAGGTACTCCATTCATTGGAAGAGTAAACGTGTGTATCTTTGTAAAAACAAATTAAACTTACATACTATGTTTGACATACGAAAAATTCAAGAAAGCGTCATCTACCATGCAGTAAAGAATGAGAGCGACGACGAGACGGCCCGGAAGATTGTAAATGGGGATAAAGAAAACAATGCAACGTGGGTAAAAAACACAAGTTTGCCAGCCACGACAAGGCAAAGGCCGCCGGCATATCTTTTCGCGATGGGGAGCTTTACTTGCAGTTCCCTTTTTGTCCGTGCCCGATGCTTGCCGAAGTTGACAAATTGGAAACCAATACCTGGTGCCAATGTACAACAGGTTATAGCAAAGTGATCTTCGAAAAAGCTTTTGGTTGTGAAGTGGATGTCGAGCTTTTAAAGAGTATAAAAATGGGTGACGACATCTGTTTGATGAAAATTATTCCTGTAGAAAAAAATATATATCATGCACTTATCTAACTTGAAACATCTGTCTGAAGTACACACTGCCCGATCCTTTCTGGCAGGACTCATCCTTTTCGTCGCTGCTGTGGGCAGTGTACGTGCCGACAATACGCCGGAATATACCCTGCAGTGTGAAGGCATTGAAAGGGTCTATCGGTTGCACATACCGGAGAACATGCCCGAGAATGGCCCGCTGGTCGTTGTGCTGCATGGTTACGGTAGTCCCAAGCCGGGGGTTTTGAACGAAACGGCCGACCGTCACGGCTTTGCGGTCTGTTACCCGCAGGGCGAGAAAGATGGCCGGGGGAACTTGTGCTGGAATGTAGGTTATCCCTTTCAACACGATATGACGATCGACGATGTGGAGTTTCTGACGCAGCTGGTGCATCATCTGCAGCAGAAGTATGGCTTCAGCAAACAGAATGTCTTTTGCGCGGGGATGTCGAACGGAGGAGAGATGTGTTATCTGTTGGCAGCCCGGAAGCCCGATCTGTTTGCTGCCGTGGCGCCGATATCCGGACTGATGATGGAGTGGCTCTACAAAAGCGACACCTCTACCCTCCCTGTTCCCCTCTTCGAAATCCATGGCACTGACGACAAAATCTCTGCCTGGGAGGGCGATCCCGATAACAAGGGAGGCTGGGGTGAATATATTCCCGTGCCCCTTGCCGTACACTTCTGCGCGGCGAAGAACCGTTGCACACTCATGCAGACCGATACGATCACCGGAAAAGCACCCAATAACCGCACCATCGTGAAGCACCGTTTTTCCGGTGGAACCAACGAAAGTGAGGTGTGGCTCTATGAGATGATTGGAGGGAAACATTCCTGGTTCTGGGACGACATGGATACGGGTGATGAGCTGTGGAAGTTCTTCAGCATGTATGTAGATCGAGAATGATGATGAGACCAAAAATATTTATTCTGTTTGTTTTTTACATCTTATCCAACTTACAGTTTTTATTACATGGTTCGGATTTTTATTTCAGGAACATATCTGTAGAAGATGGCCTTTCTCAAAATATGGTCTATTCCATATTCCAGGATAAGACTGGATTCATTTGGTTTGGTACCATGGATGGGCTGAATAGGTATGATGGAATCCAATACAGAATCTTCAAGAATGAAAGGGAGAATCCAAAATCCATCAGCTCAAACAGGATTTTCTCTATTCTACAGGATGAAGAAAATAAAATATGGATTGGGACAGCCAATGGCATCGACATTTATGATCCAATCAACGAGAGATTTACCAAATTCGACACCAAAACCACAGAGGGGAATGAAATAAAAGGAGTTGTCAGGGACTTGAAATCTGATCAAGAGGGAAACATCTGGATGGCTGTTCAGGACCAGGGAATCTTTTGTTACAACCAGGGCGAACTGAAAGAGTATGCATTGAAAGATGTGCATGTAAGAGAAATCTTATTTGACAAGGAAAACAACATATGGGTTGCGACTTACGGGTATGGGTTGCTCAAGATAGATCCAGAAAGTCATAAAACAACCCGTTACCTCTTGGAGAAAACAAAAATAAACTCACCCGAGAATAACATCAACTCAATCCTTTTACATCATTCAAAATACATCCTGGTAGGAACTGAAAAGAAAGGGTTACAGAAATTTGATATAGAGAAAGAGTTGTTCATCCCTTGTCTTGAGGTGGGTGATGATGGGAAGGAACTTTTTGTGAGGTGCATCATGAAATCCGACAACAACGAATTGTGGGTCGGGACGGAAACTGGACTTTACATCATTGACCTCCTCACTGAAAGACATCAAAACCTGAAACATTCTTACAACGACCCTTACTCTCTTTCTGACAATGCAATCCATAGCCTCTATCAGGATAGAGAAGGGGGAATATGGGTAGGTACATTCTTTGGCGGTGTCTGTTACTTCAACAAGGCTTTCTCACAATTTGAGAAATATTACCCCATTGCAGGTGAAAATTCTATCAGTGGAAAAAGTATCAGCGAGTTTTGCAAAGACGACAGGAATACCATCTGGATAGGCACGGAAGATGCAGGATTAAACTGGTTTAATCCTGTGACAAAAACATTTGGCCAGTGTAAGATTCCCGCAAAGAATATTCATTCCCTGCTTTATGACGATCAGAAACTCTGGGTTGGCACTTTCTCCGAGGGCATCTATACCCTGGAACTCAATAGTGGCAGGATCAAGTCGTATGCCAATTCATTGTCGGGAAATACCATCATCGACAACAATGTGTATTCCATCTATAAAGATTCGACCGGCAAAATATGGATTGGAACATTAACAGGTCTGCAGTACTACAACAAAAGTTCAGACGATTTTACAAGGGTGCAGGAGGGTGTCATCAGAAAGCAGGTTAACTACATCCTGGAAGACAAGAAAGGGATATTGTGGTTTGCCACCATTGGCGAAGGTATCTATTCATACAATAGATTCTCGGATGAATGGGCTCATTACCCAACCATTGCGAATCGCGATGATGAAACAAGCAGAGACATCATCTGTCTGTTAGAAGACACAAAAGGCCGGCTCTGGATTGGGACAGAAGGGGCTGGAATTGGAATCTATGACACGGATACAAAATCATTGATAACCTTTGC
>DHTF01000005.1:0-367 GCA_002411515.1 Proteiniphilum sp. UBA5267
TTGCCCATCACGTCACGCAGTTTATTGACCATTTCCCATATGGGCTGGTAACGCTTGTGCCCCAGCTGTCGCTGTATCTCGGCGGCGGAAAAGGAGCCCTTGGTAGCCGTGAGCAGGTGCATGGCCACGAACCAGTAACGGTATGGCAGGTTGGAATGCTGCATGACCGTGCCCGAACGCAGCGTCTGGCGCGCTTGGCAACGCTTGCATTCGTAAGCCTGCTTGTTTTCCAGCCAATAATGCTCCTTACAATTACAACGACGGCAGGTAACTCCCATTTGGTCTCTTTGTTGTTTGAATTTTTCCCGACAGGTTTCCTCATCGGGGTAATTTATAGCAAAATCCAGGATATTCATAGCTTGAAATA
>DHTF01000005.1:578-6928 GCA_002411515.1 Proteiniphilum sp. UBA5267
CGAACTTATTTATAACTATTTTTCCGCTAAATTCTTTAGGAATAACTGCGGATATACATTTAAGATTTTATCACTTAAACTGGAGAGTAGTGGCGCTGTCCTTATTGAAGGTCCAAAATGGTGTGGTAAAACGACTACTGCCGAGCAACATGCCAGGAGTACCTTGTATATGGACGACTCTGAGATCATGGAGCAAAATATGCGATTGGCCGGTATCAGCCCCAAGCGTCTTTTAACGGGTAATACCCCCCGGTTGATTGATGAATGGCAAATTGCGCCGCAATTGTGGGATACGATACGTTTCACCGTTGATCATAAAGATGGTTTCGGTCAATTCATTCTCACCGGCTCTGCCATTCCTGCTGATCGTTCAAAAATACACCATAGCGGGACAGGGCGCTTCTCGTGGCTCAGAATGCGACCTATGTCGCTCTTTGAGTCCGGTGAATCGACAGGAGAGGTTAGTTTGGAAAATCTATTCGCCTCTCCTGACCAGATTGAGGGAGAGAACCATCTTAACATCGATGATATTGCATTCTTGATTTGTCGGGGAGGTTGGCCTCAAGCGGTGAAGATGCGAAAAGAGATTGCGGTTTCAGTTGCGGGTAACTATTATGATGCTGTCGTAAACAATGATATTTCAAGAGTTGACGGTGTAAGCCGAAGTCCCGAGCGCGCCAAAAGAGTAATGCACTCCTATGCACGCGCACAGGGTTCACAAACATCTTTGAACGCAATACGCAGGGATATACTGGCAAATGATGTGGATACCTTCGATGCCGACACATTGTATGCATATATCGATGCCTTGAAAAAAATCTTCATCATTGAAGATTCTCCTGCCTGGAATCCCAATCTTCGTTCGAAGTCTGCCATCAGGACGTCGGACACCCGTTATTTCGTGGATCCGTCAATAGCTACAGCCGCTTTGGGAGCAGGTCCGAATGATTTAATCAACGACCTGGCAACCATGGGACTCCTGTTTGAAACTTTATGCATGCGAGATCTCAGGGTCTATGCGGAAGCGCTCGGCGGTGAGGTTTACCATTACCGGGACAGTAGTGGATTGGAATGCGATGCTGTGATCCATTTCCGCAATGGTTCGCACGGATTGATTGAAATAAAGCTGGGAGGAGACAAGTTGATAGGAGAGGGAGTTGACTCGCTTCAAAAGATGGCCAAGGTCATCGATACTACGAAAATGAAAAGCCCGTCAATCAAAATGGTGCTTACCGGAACCGGGAAATATGCATATAAGAGGGAGGATGGAATTTACATTGTTCCCATAGGTTGTTTGAAGAATTAAAGACGGAACATCGACATCGAGCAATGACCGAATCAAACAGGTTCATGGAGTGGTTCACATTCAGCGATGAATCGATTGACGGGAAAAGTAAAGCAAAAGCGTATGCATTGTTCGAGAGTTCTTTCATAGACAGCATTGAAGTGGGGACTACCAAGGGATTGCAACAGATTCACGCCTACCTGTTTGGCGGGTTGTATGATTTCGCGGGACAAATCAGCAAATCAAATGGATACAGATTATTTATCAAGAGAATGTTACAAGGCGATCATCATCGAGGCGGAGAAGCTGAGTCATGATCTGACGCTGCATTATGGGTTGTTATCCATCGACTGCAAGAACGAGGATGAATACATCGATAAAGCTGAACAAATGACCCGGGAGATCATGCAAGCTGACGATGCGGAACTGGAAGATCTGTTTTGGGGAAATCTGCCCGATAAAAAGAAATTTCAACTTACTTGCACAGATATACTTGAGAATATCGGGAGGGTAAGAGCGATTCCTTTTGATAAGCGAAAATTTGATTTCTAACGTGATCTTGTTGCGCCCTTTCCACAAATTGCGTATTTTTACCAGTCAAAAAAAGAATGTGGTTATTTCAAGATGTTGACTTGCCAATCAATTGAGAGATAACGCTTCTTTTTTTGTTATGACAAAATCTGCCTGCGCATGTTTGATCTATTCATATACAATGACATTAAGCCGGGTAAACTGCGGAAGCAGTTTGATAAAACGGTAGAACAACTTTCCCGGGGTGATTTTGTGTCGGCCGAGGTGAAAAAAATGAGAGACACGGGCTTATACCGTGCACGGCTGGATTATGAAAACCGCTTGTTGTTTCGTTTTGGCCGATACAATGATCAGACCTGTCTGCTGATCCTGGAGATCATCATGAATCACGCTTACGATAAATCGCGTTTCTTGCGTGGGAGCGGGGTGGATGATTCTAAGCTGCTCCCGGTAAGGAGTCAACAGGAGGTACCTGAGGGTGACCTGGTGCCGCTGACATTCCTGAACCCCCGGAACAGTCGTTTTCACTTGCTCGATAAGGTGTTGTCGTTCGACGACAGACAGGAGGAGGTACTATCCCTGCCCCTGCCACACATTGTGATTGGTTCTGCCGGGAGTGGTAAAACGGCTCTCACGCTTGAAAAGATGAAGTCGCTGACGGGAAGGGTACTCTACATCACCCTTTCACCCTTTCTCGCGGAAAACTCGGCTCGCCTGTTTTATTCGTTCAACTACGAGAACGACAAGCTGGAAATCGATTTCCTTTCATACCGTGAGTTCCTGGAGACACTGAAGATTCCCGATGGGAAAGAGGTCGATTTCAGGACTTTCGAGTCATGGTTTGCCCGACATCGGCAGGCTACACGGTTGCGTGACGCTCACAAGACCTTCGAGGAGTATCGTGGGGTGATCACCGGTCAGGATATCACCAAAGAGTACCTTTTGTTCGATGAATACCTCGCGCTCGGCGTGAAACAGTCGATTTTTCCTGTCCGGGAACGTGAAACAGTGTACCGGCTCTTTGAAAAATACCTGCTTTTCCTGAAAGAGAACGACTTCTATGACGTCAACATCCTCACACACCAGTGGTTGTCTTACTGTAAGCCGGTATATGATTACATCGTGGTGGATGAAGTGCAGGACTTCACCAACATCCAGCTGCACATCATCCTGAAATCACTGAATAATCCTGCCAACTTCATCCTCTGTGGTGATTCGAACCAGGTGGTGTACCCCAATTTCTTTTCCTGGTCGCACCTGAAGAGCATGTTTTACCGGAGCGACCTGATAGAGAACGAAGTGAAGATACTTCGTGCCAATTACCGCAACAGTCAAACCATCACCACCCTGGCCAACAGGTTGCTCAAAATCAAGAACGCCCGATTCGGCTCCATCGATAAGGAGAGCAATTACCTGCTCACTACCGATACGGCGGTGAAAGGGGATGCCGTTTTCATTGAACAGGTGGGGAATGCGGTGGCCGACCTGGGACAAAAGACCCGCCAGTCGGTCAAGTATGCCGTGCTGGTGCTGCGAAACGAAGACAAGGCAAAGGCACGGGAGTTGTTTAAGACACCGCTGCTCTTCTCCGTGCAGGAGCTGAAGGGACTTGAGTATGAGAATGTGATCCTCTACAACTTTATCTCCGAAAACGCTGCCGAATATAACGCGGTGTGTGAGGGGGTGACCCGCGACAACCTGCTGGTTGACGAGCTGACCTATGCACGGGGTAAGGACAAAACCGACAAATCGCATGAGATCTACAAGTTTTACATTAATGCGTTGTACGTGGCATTGACGCGTGCCGTGAAAAATGTATTCATCGTTGAAAAGACCGGGGGACACAAGCTCCTCCACCTGCTGGAGATAGCCAAAGATGCACCGAAACGTATCCTGAAGGAGGAGATCTCATCGGCCGACGACTGGAAGATGGAAGCACGCCGCCTGGAGATGCAGGGGAAAACAGAACAGGTGGATGCCATCAGGAAAGGAATGCTGGCTACTGTGAAGCCCGACTGGGAGCCGATGACAAGAGAACAGTACCGGATCACCAAAGAGGAAGCGCTGAACCCGGAAAACTTCAATAAAAAAGCGAAGGACAGGCTTTTCGATTTTGCCTTGCTCCACAACCAGGAGGTGGTGATCCGGCAGCTGGCCGAGCTGAAATACAAACGTGCCGAACGTTTCGAAACGGAACGTTCATCGCTCTATAGAAAATATTACCATCATTACAAGGAGGATAACCTGCAGATGATTCTCCCGCTACTGAACAGGTACGGGGTCGATTACCGGGACCAGCATAACTTCACCCCATTGCACGCGGCGGCTTTTGCCGGGGCGGTGAAGATTGCCAAAACACTGCTCAGCCACGGTGCCAGCCCCTCCTCCCTGGATACTTTCAGGAAGACACCCCTTCAGATTACACTGGAACAGGCTTTCCTGTCGTCCGATTATGCCAGGAACAGACTGGGTGAGATCTATCCCCTGCTGCTTACCGATGCCTTGAAGATCCAGACGGATGGGTTCCTCATCAAAATTGACCCTCACAAAGTGGAGTACCTGCTGATTAACCTCTTCCTGGTTGTGCAACCGATGATACTGCAGAAGAAATCGTTCTATGAGGAGATGGCGGTGAAGATCGATGACCTGATTGAGAACTTGCAACATTTCTCCGACGCAGTGCTGCCTCCTCATCGCAAGAAACGCACCTACATGCTTGCATTGCTTGCCAAACATGAGGTTGAGAGCAACAACCCTTACAACAAGAAGATCTTCAAACGGATCAGCAGGGGGAATTATCAGTTGAATCCTGATCTCTCGATCCTGATCGACGGGAATTGGGTCTCCGTAGTCGATATCTTCAACCATCGTGACCTCTCAGTGGTTGAGCTCAGGGAGCATGCCTTGCAGCGAGAGGTAAAAGAGATGGAAGCATTTCGCAAAAAGATGGAGAAGGAGAGGAAGAACAGGGAAAAATGGGGGTGGTGATCAGATAATCAGCTTTTTGCGATCAGCTAATAAGGAATCATCCTTGAATTGAATCATTCACTATATCGAAGACCAGCATATGACAATGGAAAGCAACGACTTACTGAGAGATATCTTGATACACACCGACACCGGCAAACTGAAACAGTTTGTCAACGAGTACGCAAACGATCATGCGGATTTTCGAGACGTTTTCCTGGAGAAATTCTCTCCGAAACCAAAGCCGAAGCCGGATTCCAAACATAAACAGCCTGAGGAGGATTACCCGAGAATAATCAAAAAAGCATTTGATGAAGGAGAAAGCAGGTCACATGGTAAATACCGGAATGATTATTATGATATAGGGTTCGATGCCGAAGCGGTGAGCAATAAGCTGGAACCGTTGCTCGACAAAGCGCGCTATTATCTGCGTCACGACAACAGGGAGGAGGCCATACACATCGCGCAGAACCTGATCGATACCATCCCCGACTACTGGGATGAGAATTTCGACTACGAGGGGGATGTACAGGTGATATACGATGAAGCAATTGACCTGCTTGAAGATATCCTGAACGATGAACCCACTACTGAACAGATGGAGCTGATATTCAGCTGGTACGAGAAGGTGAACGGTGATAAAAAACACCAGTACATGGGATTGAATAGCTCATTGGAGCAACTGGAGCGGTATTTTGCCGCAGATGCCGCGGGTGGGTTTGAACGTGTGCTCCGCATCGTTGACAAGCGGATCGCAATCTCGGAAGAGTTTGAGAAGGAGCGCGCTGTAGTGGAAAAGATATACTTGTTGGAGGAGAATAACCGGGAGGCGGCAGCGGATCAGACAATCGAGCAATATTTATTCTTTCCCGATGTCCGCGCGATCAGATTGAAGCGATTGCTGACAGCGGAGCGGTATGATGATGCCATCCGGTTGCTGCAGGAAGGAATAGAGATTGCAAAGGAAAAGAAGACGATGGGTACGGTGAATGATTGGCAAAAGGAGCTTTTGTCGATCTATACGCATTTGAACAACAAAGCGAAGATGGTGGAGATCACCAAGATGTTGTTCATGGAGGGTAGAGAACAACGTGCATGTTACCAGTCACTCAGGAAACTCACTCCTGAGGATGAGTGGCCTGACATGCTGACCTGGATATTGCAGATTTTATCGGAGAAGAGATATTACGACACGGGTGAGTTGAGGGCGGATATTTACGTGGAACACAAGAGATGGGACGACCTCTTGCACCTATGCCACAAGAGCGGTATCGGGATGATCCGCAAGTATGAGAAACATCTCCGTCCCCGTTACCCGAAGGAGGTTTTTTCCATCTATCTGCAATATGTGCAACAACAGGCTACCATCACCGATAAAGAGGCCTACAAGCGGGTCGGCCAGACACTGATTTGGATGAAATCGTTCGAGGGAGGAACAGCAGTGGTTAGAGAACTGATCAACCAGTTCCGGGAGACCTATAAACGACGGCCCTACATGATGAAAGAGCTGGATCGGGTTTTTTGACCGCACTCCTGGAGAGGGGTCTGATCCTTGCTATATTTGCCC
>DHTF01000133.1:0-2707 GCA_002411515.1 Proteiniphilum sp. UBA5267
AACAACAACGGCTGGTATGGCCGCTTCCATTTTGAGATGATCTGGTGGCATCTGGTACATTGGGGTTTGTGGGACAACCTCGAGCTGGCAGACAAGAGCCTGGGTATTTATCAGGATTTTCTGGAAACAGCCAGATTGAGGGCGAAAAGTGAAGGCTTCGAGGGAACAAAGTGGCCAAAATGCACTGCATACAACAATGTGGAGTGGCCAGGCATTGCCCATGCTTTCCTGATCTGGCAGCAACCCCATCCCATCTATTTTGCAGAAATGGAGTATCGTCAAAAGCCAAACCGGGAAACGCTTGAGAAATGGAAGGAAGTAGTTTTCGGCACCGCCGAATTCCTTGCTTCGTTTGCATATTATCATCCGGAAAAAGGTGAATATGTTCTGGGACCTCCTATTGTTCCCGTTTCAGAAAACACACCTTATGCCGAAACTTTCAATCCTACATTTGAACTGGGTTACTGGCGTTACGGACTAAAGGTGGCTAAAGAATGGTACAACAGGCTCCACATCGATGTTCCGGCAAAAATAGACAGCGTTTATCATCAGCTATCACCCTATCCGGTGGAAGATAGCCTTTATACCCTGTATGAGGGGATACCCGATATGTGGACCAAATATACCTTTGAGCATCCCGCCATCATAGGTATTTATGGCATGTTACCCGGTGATGATGTAGATAAAGTAATATTGGAAAAAACCTTTGACAAGATTCTTTCCACATGGAATTTTAAAAGAATCTGGGGATGGGATTTTCCTATGCTGGCAATGACAGCAGCCCGGTTAAACAGGCCAGAGCTGGCGGTTGACCTGCTGTTGCACGATAATTACATTTTCGATGAACACGGGTTGTCTTATGGCGAGGGATCACCTTATCCCTACTTTCCATCGAACGGAGGGCTGCTAACGGCCATCGCCATGATGGCGGAAGGATGGGACGGCTCCGACCTCGTTGCCGCTCCAGGTTTCCCGAAAGATGGCAGCTGGAAAATAAAATACGAGAACTTCCACAAGCTTCCTTAGGTAGCGGAAAATTCGATTATGGATTCATAAATTATCACTGAAAATAAATGAAGATTTATTTACATGTTTCATTCTTCCTTGCCGGGTTACTTTGGTTTTTTACCGGCATGAATCATCAACTGAGTGCCAAAGAAGGATCGGACACGTTTGACATCTCCCTTCACGACGGACAGGTTTTACGTATCCAGGCATGCCAGAACGAAATCTTTCGGATCAGGATTTCCTCCACAGGTGAATTTCAGGAAACCGTGATGGAGAGGTACGGAATCATCAACACGGATTGGGAACCAACAGGGGCCACCCACAAAAAGAAAAACGGGAAGCACATAATTTCCACAGATTCATATTGCCTCACGGTGGATCCACTTGCAGGTGACATGACCGTCACCGACATCAAAGGACAATGTGTAGTGGAAAAAATTTCCTTTGTTCAGCCGAAGGATGCCATAGTCCACAAGCTGGCTGCTTCCCTCAACTCCTATTTTGGAGAGATGAGGCAGGAGGAAGCAATTATCGGTTCAGGAAAAACAGACATACCAGCACAAGGACAATTGTTGGATGAGGTTGGCGATCTCTCCAAAGGCAGGATAGTTGACATCACCCTCAAAGAGGAAGAACGTTTCTACGGCGGCGGAAGTACCAGTCGCAGCAACATCCAACACCGGGGTACAGCTCTGCGCATGTGGGCCACATACCAAAAAGCAGAGATTCCGATGCCTTTCATCATGAGTTCTCTGGGATGGGGAATCTTCAACAACACAACGGTAAAAAACTATTTCGACATCGGTCGCTTTCAAAAAGACAAGCTTTTTGTCTACAACAGCGAGGGTGATCCCGATTTCTACTTGCTATTGGGCAAGCAAATGACCGAAGTAATTGATCACTACACCCGTGTTACAGGAAGGCCCTATCTTTTGCCCAAATGGGGGTACGGACTTGCATTTGGCGGAAACACAATGGAAGATCAACTGGACATCCTGAACGATGCACTTCGTTTTCGGGAGGAACAGATTCCTTGTGATATTTTTTGGCTTGAACCCCAATGGATGGAAAAAAGATATGACTTCTCCACCTCCAAAAACTGGAATTTCGACAAATTCCCGGCAGAGCCCTATTGGGAAAAAGAGAAATTTCCAAAATATGAACACCCCACCCTCTTTATCTCACGTTTGCATGGCCTTGGATTTAAACTTGCTTTATGGCTTTGCATCGATCATGACATGTCCATCGCCGAGGAAGACAAGTTGGCATTGGAGCGTGGAATGTCACTTTCAGGCAAAGAACATTGGTTTCAACACCTCACCCGGTTTATCGATCAGGGTGTAGATGGATTCAAACTGGACCCTGCCCACACACTCGATGAGCACCCAGACCTAGTATATTACAACGGACTTACAGACAGGGAAATGCACAACCTGAATCAGGTATTACTCCCCAAACAAATGTACGAAACCTTCCGTTCTCACAAAGGGATACGCTCCTTTCACCACTATTGTGGGGGATATGCCGGAACGCAGCACTGGGGGGTATCCACCAGCGGTGACAACGGCGGAGACAAAGTGGCAATGCTCGATCAGCTAAATCTGGGACTTAGCGGTTTTGTCAACACCTCGGCCGACGTCCTGGTTGAGGTCTCTGACAACAAGGCGGCTATGCACATGGGGTTCTTCTTTCCCTGGAT
>DHTF01000133.1:2857-5808 GCA_002411515.1 Proteiniphilum sp. UBA5267
TTCCCTGGATCCAGGTCAACAGTTGGTATAACCTGCTTCATCCCTGGTACATGAACCCGAAAGAAAAAGAGACCTTTCGCTTTTATGCAACCCTTCGCAACAGCCTCCACCCTTATATCTATTCAGCAGCATTGCAAGGAAGCCAGTCCGGAATGCCCATCCTGCGGGCAATGCCCCTGGTATTTCCTGATGACCGTACAGTGGATAACATAACCAACCAATTTATGTTTGGAGACCATCTGCTGGTAGGAGTCAACAGTGATTCTCTCTATTTGCCGAAAGGGAAATGGATCAATTACTGGACCGGCGAAACAGTTAAAGGCAATAAAACTATTCTCGCTACGGTGCCGGAAACGAGAGGCGGATCCCTTTTTATCCGCGAAGGGGCTATTATTCCTTACCAGAAACCGACTCAATTTATCGGTGAGAATGCTCTTGATACAATTGAGCTGAGAATCTATCCTTGTCAGTCAAGCAGCTATACACTCTGGGAAGATGATGGAATTACTTTTGCATATGAAAAGGGTGATTTTTCAAAGACAAAAATCGATTGTGCCGATGCCGGACAAAATACAGAGATTATCTTCAATCCCATAGAAGGCCAATACGAAGGGATGCCCAAAGAGCGAACATGGGAACTTGAAATTTTCTCAGACACAAGACCCGTTCATTTGCTGGTGAATGGCACCCAAACGGATGATTGGAAGTATGAAAAGGGAGCTGTTCAATTCACCTTGTTTCAGAAAGACCTAAATAAAAAGCAGATCATTGAAATTCAAAAATAATAAGCCTCAGCCATGACGAGTAAAAACAAAATCCTTCAGAAAAAATGTGCAATCCTGTTGCTGATATGCGCAACAACTATCCCATTATCGGCACAACTCAATAGTTTCCCGGAATCCTACCGTATCGACAACAAAGATATTGAAAGAGCCAGGAAAGTGATCTCAACACCATTGAAAGGTGATCTGGTATTCCCCAACCCACATAAAGAGGCACAGTGGTATCCCAATGCCAGTCTCGGGCTTTTCATGCACTGGGGAATCCACAGTGTGGTGGGCGCACAACCATCGTGGGATATGATTGCCCATTACAGGTATGGAGGGAAAGTAGCACCTCCCGAACGCTATTATGCCCTGGCCGATGAATTTAATCCACAGAACTATGACCCCAATAAATGGTTGAAATCGGCCAAAGAAGCAGGTTTCACCTATGCTGTACTTACCACCAAGCACCATGACGGTTATGCCTTGTGGCCCTCCAAATATGGCATTGGCACCAAACAATACATGGGTGGACGTGATTTGATTCAAACTTATGTAGATGCTTGTAGACAAAACGGCCTGAAGGTTGGTTTTTATTTCTCTCCCAGGGACTGGCATTTTCCGGGGTTGATGCACCCCAATGAATACGATGCAGAGAAGTGGCATGAACTGCCGGCAATTACCGATTCAGTAGCAAATTATCAAAAGTACGAACGGTTTCTCGGATTTGTCCTGACACAAATAGAAGAAATCCTTACCCGATACGGCAAAATTGATATTCTGTGGCTGGATGGCATGTATTTCAAAGGAGTGAATGATATGCATACAGAGCAGATCTACACCTGGATCCGTACACTTCAACCGGAAATTGTAATCAACGACCGCTGGTCCAATATTGTGAACCCCGATGATCCTGCCGGAACCGGCATGCGAGTTGGAGACTTCACCACTCCTTTCGAATGTATACTTCCTACCTATACGCCATCCCAATGGTGGGAACACTGTGATATCTGGACATCAGGAGGTGGTGGCTGGGGATACGACAAAACGGGCACCTTCAGACCTTACGCCTGGTTCTTTGAACATCTGGTCGCCAGTCGTTCTTTAGGGGGAAACTTCCTACCGAATGTGGGACCTGATGGCAATGGAGATATGCACCCGAACTACTACAAAAATATGGAGGCAATAGCCGAATGGATGTCACATAGCCGCGAATCGGTGATCGGAGCATCTCCATCTCCGGGAGTTGCACGCAGCAATGTGATGATCACCACCCGGGGCAATACCTGGTACCTGCATCTTCTTCCGTCATTCAAGAAACAGGTTTCTCTGCAGACAGACCAAAAACCATTATCTGTAACCCTTCTCCGAACGGGAGAACCGATACCCTTCATTTACAAGGATGGATTCATAAACTTCACCTTATTACCCACACAGCGTACTGAGATGGATGATGTGGTGAAAGTGGTCATTCCAGGAGATCAGAAATGTCACGCAATTTCGAAAGATAAAAACGTGTTCGTGAAGTAAACAATAATTTTAAATTAATTTTGAATTAATTTTGAATAACATCAACGACACAATGAAAAAGATGATTATGAACGTCAGATCGCTCTTATTGATAACTGTTTTACTGAGTATCTCAATGTCCCTTTTTTCTCAGTCTCGGATCTCCATCACACATGGCCCATACCTGCAAGGATTGACTGAAGATGAAGTAACGATCGTGTGGACGACCAATAAAATGGCCATATCGTGGGTGGAGCTAGCTCCGGATGATGAAACCCATTTCTACCATGTGCCGAGGCCTCAATTTTTTTCGGAATCCTACGGATTCAAAGTTGTCGACTCTGTTCACATGGTCAAGCTGAAGGATCTGAAACCTAACACCTCCTACCGGTATCGAATCTATTCACAGGAAGTGTTGAGTCATGAAGTGTATAATATAACCTACGGCCGGACCGTGGCAAGCAATGTATACAGTGAAACACCGCTTAAATTCACCACCAACAATCCTCAAAAGGAGGATATCTCTTTTTTGGTGTTGAATGACATTCACGGCAACAACGAGTTGATGGATTCCCTCATGACGGGAATCCGTTGGGATAAAACCGATCTTGTTTTTTTTAACGGAGACATGACGACCGATCTCCGTTCAGAAAAGAAACTGTTCGACGACTTTCTGGA
>DHTF01000113.1:0-1647 GCA_002411515.1 Proteiniphilum sp. UBA5267
TCGAGTTGTTTCAACAGTTGCAGGTTCTCCCGATTGTTATTAAGCTGCTCTGCCAGTGTGGAAAGTACATACCACTGGGTATATACCTCCAGGTAGAGGTTGTCTCTTGTCTCTCTGAATTGTTCATACGCCATTTTGGCCATGTGGGTGGCCTCGGTTTGGACGGCTTTTTTGGTGCCAAACCAGGGGAACATCTGCATAAGTGTGAAATCGGCTATCTGGCGTCCACCTACAATATCCATCGGTTTAAGAAAAAAGCCGATATCGAGTTTAGGATCGGGCCAGGCACCAGCCTGCGGTACCTTTTCCAGTGATGCTTTGTAAGCCAGGAAATCGGCATTCAACCCCGGATTATTTCTACCCGCTATCTCAAGGTACCGGTCGAGTGAATCTGCCGTTTGACCCTTGGCTGGGAAGATAATAGCAAGACCCAGCAATAGGATGAATAAGAGGTTGATGTTATATTGTTTCATAATCTGTAATTTTAGCTTGTTGTTTTGCTTTTTTCCGGATGGCACCTTCTCTCCACCAACACTGCAGGATGGGTACGATGAACATGGTCATCATTTGAATTACCATTCCTCCAAAAGTAGGAATTGACATGGGGACCATGATCTCTGAACCCTTACCGGTGGAAGTGAGTACCGGAAGAAGTGCAATCAATGTAGTCGCTGTAGTCATTACTGCAGGGCGTACTCTTTTTTTCCCTGCATAAACAACCGTTTCCCGCACATCTTCCAATGTTTGTGGATCTCTCTCCAAAAAGGAGTCGTGAATATAGGTTCCCATCAGTACCCCATCGTCTGTAGCAATACCGAAGAGCGCGATAAATCCAACCCATACGGCAATGCTCAGATTAATAGGTTGCATGTTGAACATGTCACGGATATTCATTCCTCCGATATCAAAATTCAAAAACCAGGGTTCACCGTAGAGCCACAAGAGAATGAACCCACCGGCCAGCGCGACAAATATTCCCGAAAAGTGAATCAATGAGGCCGTGAATGTTTTAAACTGGAAATATAGAATGAGCAAGATAAGAAGAAGACTAATGGGTATGATAATCACAAGTCGCTGAGCTGCACGAGCCTGTTGTTCATAATTTCCGGCGAAAGTGAAGGAAACTCCTTTTGGTAATTGTAATTCACCGTTTCTTATTTTTTCTTCAAGCACTTTCTGGGCATCATGAACCACATCTACCTCCGCTTTGCCTTCTACCTTATCGAAGATAACATATCCAATCAGAAAGGTATTCTCACTTTGAATCATCTGTGCTCCCCGCGTATAGGTAATGTCTGTTACGTCGCCTAACGGAATCTGCGCACCTGTGGCTGTAGGCACGATGAGACGTGCCAGTTCATCCGGATTCTCTCTTAATTCACGCGGATAACGCAGTCGTACCGGGAAACGCTCCCGATCTTCCACTGTGGTAGTCAGGGGCATTCCGCCAACAGCTGCACTGATGATCTCTTGCAGGTCGGCTACAGTAATACCGTAGCGGGCCATCTCTTGCCGGTTTAAGCTGATTTCGATGTAGGGAGCTCCCACAGCTCGATCGTAAAACACGGTGGATGGAAGCACTGAAGGAACATCTTTCAAAGCAGTTTCAATTGCCTTACCACCTTGTTCTATCGACTCCAGGTCGGG
>DHTF01000113.1:1970-3103 GCA_002411515.1 Proteiniphilum sp. UBA5267
CGCCACTGTCTGAAGTATTTACCACGTCTGTCGTGAACGAGACTATCTTCAGGTATCAATCGGAAACCCCCTTCCGGATTATATGTACTGTTGTTGGTCAGAATAAATTCACCTTGCCTGTTTACTTTGAAACGTTTTCGGTTGCCGTCCTGATCCAGAATATATTCCGGGCGGTAGGTGATTGTATTTTCAAACATTTGAGTCGGTGCAGGGTCGAGTGCCGAGTTGACACGTCCCCATTTACCGACGGCCATTTCCACCTCCGGAATATTACTGATCCTTTTATCCAGTATTTCAATGTAATCCATATTCTGTTCTATCCCGGTATGAGGCATACTCGTGGGCATGAGTAGAAAAGAACCTTCGTTCAAAGTGGGCATAAACTCCTGACCGACTCCTGGAAACCGGTTGCTTGCAGTTTGCCACAATCCTGTCTGTCGGAATGATTTCCATCCAACAGTTTCGAAACCATTTGCCACAAGGCCAAATGTTTTGTCAAATCCTTGCCAGATAACAATGCCGAACAGAATTGTCAAGATGGGAATGGTCATAAATTTCCATCTGTTTGCAAGGCTCCACCGGAGTATTGGTTCATAATAGATTACCATCGACCACAGTGCTCCCAGGATAACAGCAATTATTAAAATAACAAAGAGAAAATTCCGTGGTGTTCCGGCCTGAGTGCCCATGGGCAGCCAGTCCATTGCAAGAAGATATGCTACCGCAAACAATACAATTCCTAAATTGATATAAGTGGGTATTTTTGAGTTCTTCCACTTATACGAGAAAAGGTTATTCAGGCCTAATAACGCCAGTGAGAATAATAGATAGTACCCTGTAATTATGGCGAGTGCGATACTCGCTGCAATCAATATGATATTTGATATTTTTCGAACCTGTTTTGATGTAATCCTTATCGAGAAGAAATAATACATCAATGTAGGTATCACCATGATACCGAGCATGTATGCACTAACGAGTGCGAATGTCTTGGTGAATGCCAAAGGAACAAAAAGTTTTCCTTCTTGTGCTTCCAGCATGAAAACCGGAATAAAACTTACGATAGTGGTAAGTTGTCCGGTAAGAACTGCTCCGGACACTTCTTTTACACTATTGTAAATTAAATTTGCAAA
>DHTF01000128.1 GCA_002411515.1 Proteiniphilum sp. UBA5267
GGTCAGGTCGATACCCAGGTTTTTCTTGGTGATAATTTCCGGATCCAAGAAAGGATTGGCTACCTGTCCTTCGTTCACATTGTGTCCTCCTAGAAAGCCTAAACCACCTCCGGTGAGTGTCACATTGTCGAGATAGACATAGCGTCCAATGCCACGGTCATTTCCGGTTTTTCCCCATGAACCCCGTAGTTTCAGGTAGGTGAGTACCGGATTTTCTTCGAGAAACGCTTCGTTGGTGGCAACCCAGCCAGCAGAGAAAGCTGGAAATGCTGTGAAACGATTCTGGCGTGAATATTGTTCTGAACCGGAATAGCCCAGGTCTACCCGTAAAAGGTAACGATCGTCATACCCGTAGCCAATACCGATACCGGAATTGGAACGTTTATAGGGTAATCCGCCCCCTGCCTTGTTCAGATGCTGGTAGAAACTATAAGCCATCGCATTGATATCGTGTACTCCGTTAAAACGACGCTGATAGTTCAGGGTACCTTTGTAGTTCAGGTTGTAATAGAAGCTTGCACTGGAGCGATACTGCAGCGGGGAATTCACATCTGTACCAATTTGGTTGAATTCCACCTCCGAATAATCTTTTGTGCGTACCCAACGTTCATAGGTCCGATTGACATACAAACCTTTTACCGCGTTGGTCTGATAACCGTAGCTACCGCTGATACTCAGTCCGGGAGTTACAAAGCTCAGATCAAGTTTGGGCATAAACTGGGCATAGATGTTGGTCACCGTGTATTGGTCGTATCCCAAACGGTTGATCACTGCCCAGGAGGTAATTGGTTCGGTTTCGGTAACAGCTACCTCTCCTCCGCTGATTTCTCCTGTTTCGGGGTCCTGAATGAGTGGGGTTGTAGGACCATACACATAGGGAGGTAGAGAGAAAAAGCGGTACCAGAGTTGGTTTGCAAAACCGGTCCAGCTGCCGCCAAATCCAAGTTCTACACCATGTCCGCCGGGGGTTTTTTCCCGTTTGATGTTCCCACTGAGGTTAAGCCCAACAGAGAAGTATTTTGCCAGCTGAATATCCACATTTGAACGGATATTGGCCCAGATAAACTGATTGTTGGGGTTGTACTTTGTCGTTCCTGGATCAATTTTCCACATGCCATCCTGATGCAGCACATTGATGTTGGTGAAGAAGACAGCTTTGTCTGTTCCTCCGGTAAGATTCAGATTAACCCGACTCATCTGGGTGATATCTTTAGCGTTCATCTCACGCCAATTGTTGTTGGGAAAATACTCGGGATTTTCACCTGCTATGAAACCATCCACAGCCGTTTTGCTGAAGTAGGAGTACTCACCTCTTCCATCATTCACGCCAGCCTGGTTGCGCAGTTGTACAAAATCGGCGGAATTGATGTGTGGGGGCGTGTTGGTGCGTTGCTCCAGGGTATGGTTGATGGCCACATCAATTTTCAATGGCTGTTTGATACCCCGTTTGGTGGTAATGACGATCACCCCATTGGCACTCTGAATACCATAGAGTGCTTGGGCCGATGCATCTTTCAACACACTGATAGATTCTACTTCGTTGGCTGTAATGTACTCAAAGAGTTGGTTGGCGTTGTAATCGTAGGGAAAACCATCAATTACCACCAGCGCCGTACCCCCGTTGGGAGAGGAAGAGCCCCTAATCCAAAGTTCGGTATTTGTACGTGCAGGCTCTGAGTAGGTTTCTCGCGTGAAGAGCCCCGCCAAACGTCCCGTCAATGACATGGAGAGATTGCCAACTGGTGATTTTTCGAGTTCTTTGCCGGTTACACGGGCTATGGAACCTGTGACCTCCTCTTTCCGTTGTGTATAAATACCGGTAAAAAATTTCTCATCCAGATCGAATGTCTCTGCCCTTTCCAATGTGACATCAATTTGTTTTCCGTATGTGTCACTGTCAATATCATGGCGCTGAGAGACATAACCCAGAAAAGTGAACGAGACGTATTTACTTCCGTCATCGATGGTCAGATCATAATCTCCGTTTTTATCTGTAATGGTTATGTTCTTTTCATTTTCAGAGGTGATCAAAACACCTTGCAGGACGCGGCCGTATCCATCTTTAACTGTTCCGCTCACTTGTGCATTCAGGGAGAATACCCATAAGAGCAAACAAGCAAACGACAAAAGAGATTTTTTAATAGAATTATTCATAGATAGATCTATTTTAAAATTAATAAGTATGCTTACCAACCCGGATTCTGCCAGTTCTCACCGGTCAGTGCGAACATGATGTTGACATCATTCATCGGAATTGGGAATTTTAAGAACTTATTCTGATAACAGAGGCGTTCTTTGGAAACAGGACCCCTTGCATAGGTGTAAGTGCCATCTATGTTACGAGTAACATGCGCTGCAGTGATCCATCGATCGGTCTTCTCAAGCGTTTCATTCGGTGTGTGCCAGCGGCGTACATCGAAGTAACGATGTGCTTCGAAAGCCAGTTCAACCCTGCGCTCATTCCGAATACGTTGTATCAATTCATCTTTGGAAAGGTTTGAAGGAAGTGGTGGCATATTCACCCTGGTTCTGATCGCATTCACTGCCTGTAAAGCTTCATCGAGATGATTTGCTTCTGCGGCTGCTTCAGCTAGATTGAGGTAGATCTCACCCAAGCGCATAACCTTTGCTCTGGCATGAGCTGCCGTAACCACTTCCTGTCCCGAATTGGGGTGCAGGAACTTGCGGAGGAAATAACCGGTACGGGTTGCTTTGCGCGTGGTTGGGTGTCTTCCTGTCTGGGGTTCACCATACCAAGTTGCAATTGTACGGGTGCGGTACCCTTTATTCGCGGGGAAATTTTCTGGGCTTTCGGAAGTCTCATTAAATATCCAGAAACAGGTTCTTTTGGAACCATTGTAGTAGATCGATGCATAAAAGCGGGGATCTCTGTTTGCATAGGGATCCTGTGGATCGTAGAGTGTATTTGCCGTATTGTAGTTTGGCTGTAAATGAGTTATCTCATCCAAATAGGGTTGGTTGAGGTTAAGCACCGGTTGACCATCGATGGTCTCAAAGCAATCCACGATCTCTTGTGAAGGACAGGATCCAGATTTATAACCCATCACGGCACCAATTCCTTCGGTATTGATCCAGTCTTGTCCTGCACTGGTCTGGTAGATGGTTTCCTTGTCGGTGGGACTGGTTGCATAAGCCATGTTGTTGCTGAAATACTCGTTGAATAGCTTTGCACCATCGTTGGGTAGATGCACATCGGGATTGTTTTTCCAGGAAGAGAAGTTTATCGAATTGTACAATTCATAGCCATTGCTTTTCAAATTGGCCAGTGCTGTTTTGTTGATCTGGTAAGCTTCTTCCCAGTAGTTTTGACCTTCATTATAGAGAGGGCTGGCAGCATAGAGGGACATCCTCGATTTGAGGCCCTCTGCAATAGCTTTCGTGAAACGGTAAGCTTCGGCATCGGTGGTGATGCGCCATGGTAGATCGGGACTGGCAAGTGCCGCATCGCAATCTTCAATGATAAACTGCACCACATCGTAGTAGGAGCCGCGTTCTGTGGCAGAAAAGTCATCCGTATAGATATAGGATGTCCTTTCAATTGGGAGCCCGCATCCGAAGAACTTGAGCAGCACCGAGTAGTAGTAAGCTCGCAAGAGATGAGCTTCTGCTTTCCAGCGCGAACGGTTGGCTTCGCTCTTCACATTGGCCGTTTCGATATTGTCGAGGAATACGGTACATTTGCGAATTGCGGTCCACATGCGTACCCAGTAATTTCCATTGTTGTTGTCGGCCCACTGTGTGTTGAAGTGAGAAGCAGCCGATACATTGCCCCCATAAAGTTGTCCGGAGGTAATCCATGGTTCGGCTTCGGCATCGGTATCCCACGCTTCATCGCACCAGTCTACTGGGCCGCGCATCCAGAAGAAATAGTTGTGTCCTTCAGCCGGAATGTAGAGGTAACAGCTATTGAGATATGCAGCTGTTTTTTCATCTTCCTTGAAAACATCTTCGAGTGATATTTTCCCATCGGGTGCCTGATCCAGCACATCGGTACAGGAAAAGAGAAATAGCGACAGCAAAAGCGCCAAACCTCTGATTTTGATTATCATGTTATTGTTCATCATTCTATTTTCAAATTAACTTGTTAACAAATTTAAAACTTGATATTTGTACCGAAGCTAAAAACACTGGTCTGGGGATATCCGATGGAATCATCGTTCTCCGGATCCAGGTGATATGGTCTGAACTTGGGTGACCATGTCAATACATTCTGACCATTCAGAAACAACCTGAGATTGCTGATACCCAGCATCTTTAGTGTGTTTGCAGGCAGTGTATAGCCAATTTCAAAGTTCTTCAGGCGGATCAAATCGCGGTCAAACACAAAGAACGAGTTGGCCATGTGGTTGGTCGATTGCCCAGTGTGGAGTGCCGGATAGGTGATTTCATCCCCGTTTTCCCAGCGTTCCTTGGTCCAGGCAGTCTTATGATAAGGGAAATAGGTACCCCTGATGGTATATTCATAAGTTCCTTGTTGTGCAAAGGTGGAGTTAAATTTGGACAAACCTTGGAAGAAGATGTAGGCATCAAATCCTTTCCACTGTGCTGAGAAAGAGGCTCCATAGCTGTATTGTGGAATATTTCCCACGCCGATGGGGGCCTGGTCTCTATCGTTGACAACGCCGTCGTCGTTTAGATCCTTGTAAACAAAGTCACCGGGACCAGGTGTCCCAAAGTCATAGGTCACCCTGTTGGGATCGGCCAATGTCTCTTCGGTCCAGTAGCCATTGTCCTGATCCCAGTCGATCAGATATCCCCAGCTTTGTCCGATCGGGAAGCCTGTTGACCGATATTGGTAGGCATAGGTTTCATCGCGTGGTACCTCATCCATCATCGTCCGTTTGTTCCGGTTGTAGGAAACTTGTCCCTTGATATTAATAAAGAGGTCGCTGTTGACTTGTTTGTTGTATCCCAGTTCAATTTCGTATCCTTTGTTTAGTACTTCTCCCATATTCACTTTGGGAATGTTTCCCAGCGGTGTTCCCTGCCAGACGGGAATACTCTGCCTTGTGAGGAGAATGTCGGTGCGGTTTTCTTTGAACACTTCAACTTGGCCGGTGATATCTTTCATGATTGAGAAGTCCAAACCGAGGTTGTATTTGTCGGCGGTTTCCCAGGTCAGAAATTTATTACCCAGCAATCCTTCGTTCACTCCTTTGCCGGCAGCAAGACTTCCCACGAAGCCACCACCCATGGTATTGTCGTCGAGATAAAGAAAACGGGCGCTTCCCATTTTGTCGTTTCCAACTTTTCCGTAAGAAGCGCGAAGCTTCAGGAAAGTAATGATTGGGTTGTCCTGTAAAAAGGCTTCATTTGAAATGGCCCAACCTACAGAAGTAGCGGGGAAGAAACCGAATCGTTTCTCGGGAGAGAACTGTTCGGATCCGTTGTAGCCGAAGTTGACTTCTGCAAAATAGCGAGAAGCGTAATCATACGTGGCACGGCCGGCAAATCCCAAAACGTTGTAAGGAATCTGTGCACCACCCGAATCCCAATAATCTCTTTCGGCTCTCAGCATCCCACCTACACTGTGCTCCCCGAAGGTGCGGTTGTACAAGAGCTGTCCCTGCACATTGATGTTGTAGCGGGAGCCCTGACCGTATGACATATAGAAATTGTCCTGTTTAAGCTCATGGACTGAAAAGGTGAGTTCATCCGTGTCTGGGGAGATAAACGCCTGATAGTCTGTCTGGAACATATTTCCACGGGTCATGCTGTTGCCATTGGCATCATAGGAGATCATTCCCTTCAGTGCAAGACCCTGTGTGATACTACCCAGATCAAAGTCCAGCCCGAAGGAGGAGTTAAGGTTAGAGCGGGTATCGAGGTTATAGCCATACCAGTTCATGATCATCAACGGTGAGCGGTCTGCATAGTGACCCACATTTAGATAGGTGGGGTCGAGCGGACGGTCGGCAGGTATACCGAAACCGGGAAGCGTGGATGGTCCCGGAGAAATGGGCAGGATGGTTTGTGCCTGATAAATCATGTCACGTACCAGCCAGTTGCGGTCTCCCCCATACATGACGCCCGGGTTGGGCATGTTCACTTTTTCGATATAGGTGCCTAAATTGAGGTAGGCTTTCATCCATTTGGTTACCTTGTAGTCGACATTGGAGCGGAAACTATAGCGGTCCAACTTAAAGGATGGGTCATATTTCAGGATATCCTCCGAAAGCGTCTTCATGTTACCTCCCTGATGAAGATAGCCCACATTCATGAAGTAAGATACATTGTCTGTCCCTCCACTCATATTGGTGTTGACTGTGGTCTGTGGTGACCAGCGTCCGATCAGCATCTTATACCAGTTGTTATTGGGATACATCCATTTTCTGAGAGCAGCCTTCGATTCATATTCGGGATCATTTGGGTCAAGACCCATTAGCGGGTTCTCAAACTTTGCAATGATCTCAGGGGTGAAGGCGGGTTCCATGCCGTCGTTTGCCAGTGCTTCATTGCGGAGGTTCATATATTCTACTGATCCCGGCATCTCCGGTTCGCGGGTAAGTCTTGAGTAACTCTGCGTGACATTTACTGAGAGTTCCGGTTTCCCTTTGGTACCGCGCTTGGTGGTAATGATCAATACCCCGTTGGCACCGCGAACACCAAATATTGCGGTGGCAGAGGCATCCTTCAACACCGATATCGATTCTACTTCGTTGATGTCGAGGGTGCGGATGTTATCACGGGGAACGCCATCAATCAGGATCAATGGGTTGGTACCGTTGATGGTGCTTGCTCCACGCAGGTACATTGTGGCATCATCCACACCTGGTTGTCCTCCTACACGCTGCATGGAGGTCAAACCTGCGATTCGACCGGAGAGCGCATTCGCGAGACTGGGTGAGGTAGAGACTCTCAAATCTTTGGTACTCACAGTAGAGATTGCACCAGTTACGGAAACTTTCTTCTGTACACCGTAGGCCACTACGACCACTTCTTCCAGAAGCTCAGTATCTTCGTTCAGCACGATGTTGATAGTTGTCCTTCCTCTGACATCTATCACCTGATTCTTCATACCCACATAAGATACTTCAATTCTTGCATTTGACGGAATATTGGAGAGGACATACTTTCCTTCGAAATCAGTTACTGTTCCTTTCTCACTTTCTCCGATGATTTTTAAGGTCACCCCTATGAGCGGTTCATTCTTTGAGTCGGTTACAAAACCTGTAACATTAATATTTTGTGCAAATATTCCGATTGAATACATGCACAAAAAAATGAACATGAGCCTTTTCCCAACATTAACTGGAATAGTCTTTTTCATTCTTTCAATTTTTTAGATTATTGATGATAAAATCTTAATTTTAAGGTTCTTCTTACTGAAATTACATTGCTTCATTCCATTCTCTTTAGGTCAATTCAACTGTCCGACATCGTTTTGGTGTTTATTAAGGGTTTAAAAAATATAAGTTTAATAAATGTGTAATAATATATTGTTTAACAAAAGTATAAATTAACTATCTTTTTGCAACTATGAATTATGATATTTAAATAAAGACAAATGATATATTATGTGAGTGGCTTAAATTCAGCTAGTGAATACGCCTTTTTCATTGTCTGTTTTTGTTGATATGACAATAATTAACTGTATTTTTGAGCAGGAGGTTATGCCAACATTGCATTTTCATTGTTAAAATGAATAAACTGTTTTTTTATGATTTGTTGTTTTTTAAAAAAACAATTTACTCATCTTGTATTATTTAGCCAGTTTGATTGTTACGGGTCCTATCAGACCGGACTTCAGCAATGGATCGTTCTTTGTATAATGTGAATAAGTAGTGAAAGTGAGGCGTTTGTCGGTCCTTTTTTGCTGATTTGTCAACCAGGCCGGCCATTTGCCTTGTTCAATGCCGTCATTAGGCAGTGACTCATCGCCAATAAGCCGGTTCACCCATAGGTTGGCTACTTCAATTTCTACAAGGTTGGTTCCCTTTTTCACCAGGGATGAGATATCCAGTTTCCAGGGATTGGTCCACAACACGCCGGCCTCTTTCCCGTTTATTTTTACCCTGGCCATATTTTTCACTTCTCCCAGGTCAATATATACGGAATTTTTTTCTGCTGATATTGTTTCGGGTATCACGAATTCCTTTCGGTAGGTGGCAATGCCTGAATAATACTTTATGCTGTCGTCCGGATGTTGAGACCAGTCACGCAGGATGGGAAATACCCTTTTTTTGGGCCCTCCGAAATCAGGATTGAAGCAGACATCCCATGCTCCGTCGAGGGAGGTAAGAATCGTTACGGTTTTGAAAAATGATTCGTTTAGGGTTGCCACTCGCCGGTTCTTGCTGTCGAATACCAGGAAATAGCTTTGATAAGGTTCAAATTTCAACGACAGTAGGAAGCGATCATTTTCAAACCTGCCATTGTCAACCTTGTAGCTCTTCCCGGTAATGGGATCCCAGAGGGTGGCCGTGCCCCCGTTGAGCCTGAATCGACAACGGGAATTGACATACTGGTCCGTTTTGTTGGATAAAAAATAGATATCCCAGTCAGCGTGGGTACGGTGGGTATAACGTATTGACACATGGTCAGCCTGGAAATCTTCTGTCACATCCATTTTCTGAAGTATCTTGGCAAGGGTGTCATAATGGGGGTAGAGATTATCCTTCATCTTCTCCAGTCCTTTGCCGCCAATCACGAATCCTTTTCCGTATGAGACTTTCCATAACTCTTCAGTAGATGTGCAAGCTTTCCATATCTTTTCCGATAACTGCGATACTTCCGCATCGCATCCCGGATATCCGGATAAGCCGGGAGACTTGACCGGGGGAGTTCCCACCACAACCGCTCCATCGGCAATCAGGGCTTCAATTTTTCGCAACAGGGCAGGGGTCATTGTCTTTACCAGGGGCAGTACCAGTATGCGGTACCTTGCACCACTCGGGAAAACGATTTCCCCATTCTCCACATCAGATCTCAACAGTTGACCGGGGGCAACCCCATCAAAGTTATATCCTTTCCGGTCGGGTATGGTGTCAGAACCCGACATAGCGGATGCGGGAGGGGTAAAGACGTGTGGTGCACCTTCAGGAGTGAGAAAGAGAATGTCTGCAACGCTCCGTCCTTGCTGCAGCATATACTGACAGCGTGATAAGTATTCGTGATATGCATTGACCATCGGCCACCAGGTCTGGCTTCTGTCCCAATGTACACCGTAGGGGCCCATGGTGGCTCCCGGCTTCAGTGAGTCATTCAGAAATTGATTTTGAAAGGTATGGAATACAAAGCGATTGATTCCTGTAGCCAGCGCCCAGTCTCCCTGATTTTTCATTACTCCCGGATACTGTTTCCATCCCTCGCCCGGGTCAGCAGTGAACGCTTCTGCCGCAATAATGGGGCTTCCGTTAATGTGTCCAATGGAGGTTGATTCGATGCAGCTGAATGCTGCATTGAAGCCATAGCCTTTACTCCAGAATTCACACATCGGCACGTCAGCCACATCCCCCAGTTCCAGGTCAGCGGTAGGATTCATGTCATAGGGCTCTATGGAAAAGCCCATCTGATGCTTTCGGGCATATCTCTTGGCTTCCATTGCGTGATTTTCAATTACCAGTTCTTGAGCGGTCAATCGTAAATCCCACAGAAATCGTTCGCTTATTTCACGGCTTTCTACTGTGATTCCGCTAAGAACAGGATAAAACAGCAAGGGGTCGTATCCACGTCTCGAGGTAAACTCTTCTCTAAAACGATGGCTCCAGTTCTGTGCTCCCATTTCCCAGCTATCCATATGTAATCTTTTCAGTCCACCTGTTTTATGTTTGTCTGTTGTTCCTATTTTTGCCAACAAAGAACCGACAAAATGATCGAGATGTTTGTTCAGGTATTCTTTGTCAAATTTGTCAGACTCGAATCCCAGTCCCGGTAGCGGGGCGGGCCTTGTGGATGCACCGTTGTTCCGGCTTACAAAACGCATGATGACCCATTCTCCCGGAGGGGCTTCCCAACGGAGTCTACCCTCACGATCCATCAAATGGGTGAGGTCAATAATACGGGATCTGTCTATCGCTTCACCTTTCATTGGAGGATACTGCTCTGCTGCAGTAAAATAGGGCTTGACTCCTGGCAGGGAGGTATAGGGTGGACGGTAATAGAGCGCTTTTTCATCGATGTCCGGGATGGAATCCCTTGTTCCACCCTGTGGAATAGCCAGCAGCGCAATGTCCTCGTAATATGCTTCCCATTGCTCTTTCATCTCATCCGGTATGCCAAAGTAGGGATTTTTCGGCAATGGCACCGGTAGGGTGATGTGAATCATTTGTCCGCCGCTGACCGTTACGGATCCGGCCACGATATGTTTCATCGATTCCTCCGGCTTGACCCAGGGACCACCACTTCCGGTCCAGCCTGGCCCCAGTCCCAGTGAAATTTCAATGCCTAGCCGTTCAGCTTCTTTCACCGCATGGGTAAACAGGAGCTGCCACTCTTCGCTGAAAAAATCAACCTTCCCCCGGGGAACACCCACGTTCACCTCAAGAAACATCAGGTTACTGATCCCTGCCGCTTTCATCGACTCCAGGTCCTTTGTCATCGACTCCCTCGTGAGGTTTCCATCCATGAAATACCAGTATACACCCGGTTTTGCGGAATCGGGAGGAGATAGAAAGCCTTTTTTGAGCTGTTCAATACTTTGTGCCTGTATGGTTGCGGCACAGAAAAAAAACAGGATAAACAGAAAAGAACAATGTGTTTTCATTTTTTTCAGATATTTTTTGTTTTTAAGTGCTACAGGATCAATGATTCCGGATAACAGCTACACAGGCCATTGACTTACTCGACAACCACTCCCCGGAATGCAGGTCCAGGAAGTACAATCAATTGTTCATTTTGGTCAGGATAACGGTGTGGCATGCTTCTTTACCGTTGATATCCAGGTTAATTCCCCCGGATGCATCCGTTGTGTGCAATGCCGAACCGACATGATTCCAATAGGGATCGAAAATAGTTGACACCCACTTTCCTTCCTTTATTCCTTCTACACGGGTAGTAGTCCTATCCCTGAAGGCATTGACAATAACCACCGTGTCACTCCTGAACGACGCTTCAACCAGGCCGGGGATCGCTTCAAAAAAACCAAAAAACGTTTTTTTGTTCCCTTCTATCTTTATTGCCGCGGAAGGAGGAGTGGGCAGTAAAGGTGTCATCGTCCCCAAGATCAGATCCTGCTTGTTTGCTTCGTAAAACTG
>DHTF01000054.1:0-16328 GCA_002411515.1 Proteiniphilum sp. UBA5267
TCGCAGACGGTAATCTCAATGCCCAGGGCGGCAGCTTCCTCAAACATCGCATCGAGTGACATGACGTTTTGTTTTTTCATCAACCTTTTGATCATCATCGGTCCCATGCCACACATGTTCATGTTGGAGAGCTTGAGTCTGTTTCGTCCTTTGGGGAGCATCATCCCGAACATCTTTGAGATGAAATCTTTGCCCTTCGCCTTCTTTTTTGGATCGCGCAGGGCGGAGAGTGCCCAGAAGGAGAAAAAGAGTTTTACCTGAGAATCCATTGCAGCTGCTGCCAATGAGATAATCATTGCTGCCAGGATCTTGTCCATGTCGCCCGATACGATGGCGATCGAAAGTTGGTCTTTCCGTGCATTCTCCATGTCGGAGGTTTTTGTCTTGAGCTTTTCCAACTCTTGCTGGAGTGCTTCCATTGAAAGAGGAGTCGATGTTCCCATAATTTGCCAGTATGATTTTGAAATTGAATACGATGCAAATTACGGAAAAAAAGAAGCAATAATTTATTTTGTGGCAGTGCAGAATTTTACACTATTTTGTGCGATATGTCACATCTTTCCCTATCTTTGTAGGGATGTTAGGTTAACCGGGTGAATATCATCTGGTTCTTCTAAAATCTGTATATAAATTGTGGCAGCAATGAGAAATGAATGTATCGATTGTGACTGTGTCCTGAAATCATCCGTTCAGATGAAGGATTGTCAGCTGGAGCTGCTAGGTGGCAGCCATGCGGTAGTCAAATTCAAGAGAGGAGATACCATCATCCGCCAGGGTGTCTTCTCTACCAATGTAATCTTCCTGCGCAAGGGAATGGCCAAGGTACATCTCTCCGGTCCTTCCCGTGAGCAGATCGTGAAGCTGGTGAAGGCGCCCACCTATCTGGGACTACCCACCACCTTTGGCGACAAGATCAACCAGTATAGCGTGACCGCCGTGACGGAGTCGGAGGTTTGTTTTATCGATGTCGGTGTATTTAAGAAGTTGCTAGCCGAGAATAATGACTTTTCCTCCTATATCCTGATGGAGCTCTCCAAAAGTGAACTGGAGGCCTATAAACGTTGTGCAAGCCGTACGCAGAAGCAGCTAAGAGGCAACCTGGCCGATGTGCTGCTGGAGTTTTCCGAACAACTGTTCGAATCGGACCGCTTCCTGCTCCCTCTCTCCCAGTCAGACATCGGAAACTGGGTGGATGCCGGGAGGGAGAGCATCAACCGTGCCCTCTCCGAGTTCATCGCCGACGGTATCATCCGCATGGAAGGAAAACAGGTGACGATACTCGATCAGAAACTGCTGCAGCTAATCAGTCAAAATGGCTGATGTTTGCAGATTTAAGTTGACAGCCTTCGTGTAACCTGTAAAGTTACCCCAACCGCTCAATTTTCTCCAATTCAGCCCTGTTTCGGATGGTAATTCCTTTGCCTTCAAGGGCGATGATCCCGTCCCGTTCAAATTCCTTCAGCAACTTGATGGCACTCTCTGTGGCCACCGACGCGAAATTGGCCAGATCCTGCCGGGATAAATACTGAAACACATTTTGGTCACTGAAATGGTCACTGCTCAGATAGAGCAGGGTAGATGCCAACTTGCCTCGCATCTGCTTGTAGGTCATGTTGGCGATGATGGTCAGCAGCTGCCGTTCGTTGCGGTAGTTGCGAGAGGTGATGCGCATGGCAAATTGGGCATTGTTGAGCAGAAGGTTGCGCATCTGCTCCTTGTCGATCATGCATATCGCGGCGTCGGTGAGGGCCACGGCAGAGGTGGCGTGCAATGCTTCGCCAAAGAGGGAGGCGAAGCCCAGAAAGTCGCCTGCCTGCGCCAACTGTAGGTTGAGCTGTTTATCCCTGCCTGTCTGCAGGTACACCTTCACCAGTCCCTCGGTGATCAGCAGAAGATGCGTGGAGAAAGCACCCTGCTTGAACAGGTTCTCCCCTGCCAGATAAGTAAGTTCCGTCTTGCCGGTGTTAATCTGTTGCAGTTCCTGCGGTGACAGGTCGCGGAAGCATGCCACCATCTTTTCGCAATTTTCCATTTCGTGATTCATCGGTTCCCCTTTTCTTCATTTTTATACAGAACAAAGATATCATCTTTTCCGGAAACTGATTTATATCAGCCAAACAACTGATGCATTTCATCCTGTGCCATGGAATTTGTCAGTGCTGTTTTTTGATTCTCATTCTTGATAACGCCTACCTTTGTCGCAGTTATTAATCAATATAAAAACAACAGTAAGATGAAGTATTTAAGAACCAATATTCAGGAAATTGAAACGGCTGCCGAGTTGCAGAAAATTATCAGTGAACAGGAAAACGTGATGGTATGCTGCGGTCGAATGGGCCCTATGTGCATCCCGGTATATGAAATTATGGAAGAACTGGAGGAAGAGTATGAGAACGTGAAATTTTATTCCATGGCTTTCGATAGTCCCGAATCGGATGTGATCAGAAGTGCACCCGAGTGTCGTGGGTTCATGGGGTTACCGTTTACCATGTACTACAAGAATGGTAAAGTGGCCAAAGCAACGACCAGCATCCAGAGCATGCCACAGGTGAAGGGGAATCTCGATCAGTATCTCTCTTAGGAGAGGGACAAAGAGAAACAGATGGGGGGAAGACACTGACAGAACAGCGAACTCCTCCCATCTTCCAGCATAAACAAGTTGACGGGATATGAATTACAATGAGACAAGCTATTGAAGGAGATAAGATGGAAAAGATATATGATGTGATGATTCTGGGCGCCGGTGCAGCAGGCCTTTCAGCCGGTATTTACGCATCCCGCGGAAAGCTGGATACGTTGATCCTGAGTGAGGGTGTGACTGGTGGACAGATGGTACTGACCAATGAGATTGCCAACTATCCGGGGGCGGAAATGGTAAAGGGATATGAGTTGGCTGACATCATGAAGCGTCAGGCAAAAAGTTTCGGATGTACGCTCAAGGCCAATGTGAAAATTGTGGCTTATCGTTTGGCAGAAGAGATCAAAGAGGTTGAGCTGGAAGACGGTCGCGTGTTCCGGGCAAAGACGGTCATCCTGGCACCTGGTGGAAAACCCCGGTCACTCAGTATCCCCGGTGAGAAAGAGTATGAAGGGCGGGGAATATCCTACTGTGCTACCTGCGATGCCGATTTCTTCCGCGACAAAAAGCTGGTTGTGGTAGGTGGCGGTAACTCGGCACTGGAAGAAGCGGTGACCCTTACCCATTTTGCCTCCCATGTGACGGTAGTGCATCAGTTTGATCATTTCCAGGCATTTGCACATGCGGTGGAGGAGGCAAAAAGCAATCCGAAAATCAGTTTTATCATGGAGTCGGAGTTGCGTGCATACGAGGGTAACGGTACCCTGCAGAAGGTGCAGATAGAGCATCTGAAGACGGGTGCACTGACTTATCTGGAGACCGACGGTGTCTTCGTCTTCATCGGTTATATGCCCAATACCACCGTTTTCAAGGGAATGGTAGCGCTGAACGAGCGGAACGAAATCGTGGTGGATGAGTCCATGAAGACAAATCTCCCAGGGGTTTTTGCTGCAGGCGACTGCGTGACAAAACGATACAGGCAGGTAACCACGGCTGTAAGCGATGGCACCATTGCGGCTCTCAGCGCCACCGAATACGTTCGCTCGGCTTCGGTGTGAGATGCACAATACAACCAGGAGAATTAATCATTTGCGTTTCGCAGGGGATGTATACAGCTAAATTCTCAACTTTAGCTGTATACATCCCCAATTTTATAAACATGCGAAACTTGCATAAATAATAGACAGGTACTTTGTACCGACCATGGATGGCGAGCCCGACGGAAAAGTTAAACCGAATGGATTGAAAACGACCAAAGATGCTGCTGTGTGGTTAAATTAAGGCGAAGATTTTTTTTAATCTCAAAATTAATTTCTATCATTGTCCCCGCTTAGTTGACTTTTACACACAATCGACAGTATAATGGAAAAATACATTCTTTCACTTGACTCCGGAACAACCAGTAATCGTGCCATCCTTTTTGACCATTCGGGCAGAATTATGGGCTCTGCACAAAAAGAATTTGCCCAGTTTTTTCCGCAACAGGCATGGGTTGAACATGACCCGCTGCTGATTTGGGAGACCGTGCTGCAAGTTGCACGCGAAGTGATGCAGCAGGGCAATGTCACACCCGTTCAAATTGCCGGGATTGGAATAACCAATCAACGCGAGACTACCCTTGTGTGGGATCGCGAAACCGGTCTCCCCGTATACAATGCCATTGTTTGGCAAGACCGGCGCACTGCCGGTTACTGCGATGAACTCAAAGAAAAAGGTCTTGAAAAAATAGTGACCGAAAAAACCGGCCTGCTCATCGATGCCTATTTTTCGGCCACAAAAATAAGGTGGATCCTCGACCATGTGGCAGGTGCACAAGAAAAAGCAAAAACCGGAAAACTCCTTTTTGGCACGGTCGACAGTTGGCTGGTCTGGAAACTTACCGGAGGAAAAACACATCTCACAGACGCTACAAACGCCAGCAGAACCATGCTGTTCAATATCCATACCTTACAATGGGATCAAGATCTGTTGACACTTTTTGACATCCCTGCTGAAATGTTACCAGCAGTTAACCCCAGTAGTCAGATCTATGGCTATACAACGCCGGACTGCTTTGGAAGCGAAATTCCCATATCCGGAATTGCGGGTGATCAACAAGCCGCACTCTTCGGACAAATGTGCATCGAAAAAGGGATGGTGAAAAACACATATGGTACAGGTTGTTTTGTGGTAATGAACACGGGAAACAAACCTGTTGCATCTAAAAACAAGCTGCTGACGACCATTGGCTGGCAAATTGGTGACGAAGTGACCTATGCGCTGGAGGGCAGTATTTTTGTCGGCGGTGCAGTGGTGCAGTGGTTGCGCGACCAGTTGGGAATCATCCGTTCCTCATCAGAAACAGAAGCTTTGGCCGGCGAAGTGGAAAACAACGGCGGCGTTTCCTTCGTACCGGCGTTTGTCGGCTTGGGGGCTCCCCATTGGGATCAATATGCCACAGGGACCATCATCGGCCTCACCCGCGGTACCGGAAAAGCACATATTGCCAGGGCGGCACTCGAAGCCATTGCATTCCACTCCATGGAAGTGATCGAAACTATGGTATCCGATTCCGGAATCGAACTGAATGAACTGCGTGTCGATGGCGGTGCAGCCGTGAATAACCTCTTGATGCAAATCCAGTCAGATGCAATCGGACGAAATGTGGTGCGGCCTAAAATTACAGAAACAACTGCCTTGGGTGCGGCCTATTTTGCAGGTCTGGCCGTTGGATTTTGGAAAAGCATCGAAGAAATAAAGGATCAATGGCAGGTCGACAGGAAATTTATTCCCGAAGCAAAAGAAAGCGAAATTAAAAACACAATCACCAATTGGAAAAGAGCAGTCGAACGCTGTAAGAATTGGCATAACACGGAATCGATATGAGCGAATTTTTTGGAGAATTTTTGGGTACGTTTATCATGATCTTGTTGGGCAACGGTACGGTTTCCAATGTAAATCTCAACAAAACCAAAAGCCAGGGAGGTGGGTGGATCGTCATCACCGCTGGCTATTCAATGGCCGTATTTGTCGCAGTCTTACTGACGTCGGATATCAGTGGAGCGCATCTCAACCCCGCAGTGACACTGGGGTTGGCTTTCAGCGGACTGTTTGAATGGGCAAAAGTTGCTCCGTTCATTCTGGCACAAATGTTGGGTGCCATGTTGGGTGCATACACAGTTTATATTTACTTCAGGGAGCATTTCAAGATCACCACCACTCCCGGTATCAAGAAGGCCTGCTTTTGCACCGAACCGGCCATTAGAAATTTCCGGAACAATTTCTTCTCTGAATTTATCGGCACCTTTGTGCTCATTTTGGCGGTATTATTCATTTCGTTGCCGCAATTGCCGTATGAATCTATGGGAAGCACCAAGGTGGGGCTGGGCTCGTTGGGCGCACTGCCGGTAGCACTGGTGGTTTTTTCCATCGGGCTTGCTTTGGGAGGCACGACGGGGTATGCCATTAATCCTGCGCGTGACCTGGGACCACGCATTGTTCATGCGCTTATTCCGCTGAAAAATAAAGACAACAACGATTGGAAATATTCCTGGATACCTGTTGTTGGTCCCATTGCCGGAGCAGGGTTAGCCGCATTGATATATCAGCTCATTCACAATGTTTGTGCCTGATGTCGCAGCCCCCGGGCTTTGTTTCACACGTCTGTTCGTTCACTTCAATCGGGGTGATTTTCCAGGGATCCTTTACGGCATGATGTGCCGATAGTTGTGCTATCCTTGCCTGTAAAGGTGTGATGTTGGAAGGTACATATTCGTTCCCCACGACAGACTTTTTGAACAACGTTTCATACCAGGTACAGGAGGCGGTGTATCTGCCGTAGTTGAGCTCCAGGTGATAGCCGTCCCTACAAAATGTATCTCCCAGAGAGCTTGTTCTCCCATTTTGAATGGCAGTACCCGAAGGAACAACGATGTGGATATCGTTTTCTGCTGCTGCCTGCTTTGCTGCTTCGATGATGGCATGGTACATGGTCATCTGATTGTTTTCGTAATTTGCAAAACCAGCGTGTGTAGAACTCTGTGCATAAGCCCAGGTTACGTGGAATATGATCTCCATCTCGGGGTTGACGGCATGTTGACGGGCAAATTTGATCAGTTCTGCCAGATAGGGGGAATAGCTGTTGTATTGCCCCGAAAGCGGACTTGACTGCTGAAATGAAACGTAATCCCAGGGCTCATCTGTTATGGCCTCTGCCAAACTGAAATTGGGTGTGACGGTTTTCTCGCCGGCAACAATTTTTCGATACGAATAGTTGGCCGCATTGTTCAGCGCATTGTTGTAATGTTTTTCCAGTGAACAACCGCCAATATACATGTTGCCGATGATGAGGGTATCTCCGGAGGCTTCTGCCAAACCGTAAAGATAATGTTCAACGGCATCGTCTGAAAAACTGTTCCCGATGGCGAGCAGTTTAATTTGCTTCCCATACGCTATTGAGAAGGAGATACAAAGTGTGAGAAAGAGTAACCCAATTTTTTTTATTACCATGATGAATTATAATTTGTTTATGATCTTTAAAAAATGTGGAAAGCCATGACCTGTTTTCCAAACTACTTTCCTCTAAAAAAAAGAGGACACCTCGATCGAGAAGTCCTCTTTTGTATTGGTTAACGTGATATCAGCATTAAGGTAAAAAAGATTGTTTTAGGTTATCGATACAAAGATAGGCCTCATTTTTGAATGTGCAAAATAAAAAAACATATTATAAAACATAGTTTTTTAATATGTTTTTAGTGCATAAAGGGTTCTTTTTTGTGGAGCCACTTCCCTGTCCGGGGATATCAGCAGTGAAAAAGTCCTGATATACAGAAGAAATAGCTTCTTGCTCGGATAATAGAAGGGTATTGGGTCGGTATTGGGTCGGTATCTCCTTGTTGATGAATGAGCCAAATATAAGGAATATAGGGAGAGATACCGAGCAAGGTAGGGACTTGGTAGGGACTTGGTAGGAACATGGTAGGGACATGGTAGAAAGAAAGGCCGTCTCATTTTTTATGATGAGACGGCCTTTCTGGTTTTTTTAGAAATAACCGACTTTGTTATGTGGCCAGTTTTTTCAGCCATTCCTGATCGGTTGTTTCTTGAGAAAATTATTTTCTGATACCCAATTGTTTGATAATGGAGCGATACCGTTCAATATCAATTTCAATCAGGTAATCGAGTAAACGACGCCGTTTACCCACTAAAATTCTCAATGCTCTTTCCGTGTTATAATCTTTTTTGTTTGACTTCAGATGCTGAGTCAAATGCGAAATACGGTAGGAAAACAATGCTATCTGAGCTTCAGCTGAGCCAGTATCAGTGTTAGACTTTCCGTACTTGGCAAAGATTTCTTCCTTTTTGACAGAATCTAAATACATACTTGTGTAAAATATTACGTGTAAAAATACTTTTGGGTTGCAAAGGTAGCACCAATTTTTCTAATTACAAACGGTTTCCCTTTTTATTTTCTCCTACGTAATTTGTCGCTCAACCTTTTAATGGCGTCATTGATCTGCTGATCGGGTTCAATTACGTTGTATTCGCCCCAGAAATCAGAATCAAGAAAGTATTCCACCCGTTCGGCAATCACATCGGTAGAGCGGATGCGTTCATTGCGCGGAAATTTCACCACGTTGTCGTTATACCGGTCGGTAATGGCAATCTCCGACCCGATCACGTAATTGGTGGCAAAGAGTCCAAAAAAACGATTGGTCCACCTCACCCTGAACGAAACATCGGTGGAACTGTAATTAAAAAACCATTTCCCGTCATTTTCCAGATAGTTTACCACATATCGGGCTTCATTGACTTCGACGCGCATTTTAGCGGGCTTACGCCGGATGAAGATGTTGGCTGCATCTTTTCGGTCTTCCACATTCATATTAAACTCCATGCGGGCAAAGGCGAGCGAGGCGGCATCCAGATAAATAGTCCCCCTGAAAAGGATATCTTCGATCGTGGATTGTGGTTTGAAAGTGATGATATAATGGGGTTTGTTGTTGATGTTGATCAATCCGTCGATGTGGAAGCTATACTCGGCAGCATCGGTGCCAAAGACAATTTCCGGATTCTTGGCAATATCGAGCATCAATGCATCACTGATACCCCCCTGGAATTTGAGCAACACCGTGTCACGGGGAGAAATATCGGTAGCCTTCCGTCCGATATATATCCTTGCCTGGTCATTGCTGTAAGAATGGTAAGATGCTTTGTACACATCCAGTACTGCCTCAACCAGTGAGATATAATTGGAGCCTTTCTTTACTGCCTCGCGATAGAAGGCAACCATCATGTTCGGGTCAGCAGCATAGTTCTCCGGAATTCGTTGTAGGGCCTCGCGCACCAGTTTGGTGCCGTCACCCGAAACCACAAGCAGTTCACTGAGTTCGATGGGGGACGGTGTCAGCGAGATGTGGTTGTTAGGATTGTCGATGAGCGTAAGCACCGGAATCTCCTTGTTTTCGTATCCGAGGTAGTGGATAATCAGTTGCATATTCCTTGAGGAAGCCGGCACCCGAATGGAGAAGTAGCCATCCTGGTTTGTGATGCTCGATACATTGGCCTGTTGTACGGTGATATTTGCATTGGGTAACGGTTCGCGGGTGTCGTTCCCATACACCCTGCCCCGAAGCAGATAGGTGCTGTCGACCTGTTGCTCCATATTTGCTGAGCATAATTCAGGAAGTGCAGCAAGGCTAAAGAAAAAGAATAGAATCAGTAAGTGTTTCATCTGATAAAATGATGTTAAACAGTCTCTTCAGTTGATTATACAAAGGAAAGCAAATACCCGGCATCTGCAAATAAAACCACACTTTTTAACAATGTTTATTTCCCCGGGGCTGGAATACAAAAATGGTCTATTCCTGCGAATAACCCTGAATTATTGCGTACATTTGCAGGGTAAATATACAAAACAAAAGAGAAAATGGTCCGCAGATATGATTTTCTGGTTATCGGCTCCGGCATTGCCGGGATGAGTTATGCCTTGAAAGTAGCAAAGCAGGGAAAAGTTGCCATCATCGCGAAAAATCCGCTGGAAGATGCCAACACTTATTATGCACAAGGAGGAATAGCCTCGGTTACAAACCCATGGGATAATTTTGAAAAACATATTGCCGACACGCTCGATGCTGGAGGGGGATTGTGTGATGTGCAGGTAGTGGAAAAGGTGGTGAAAGAGGCGCCTGCACAGATCAGGGAGCTGATCAGCTGGGGGGTCGATTTCGATAAGGATGAAAAAGGCAACTTCGATCTTCACCGCGAGGGAGGACACTCCGAATTTCGAATTCTGCATCACAAAGATAGTACCGGCGCCGAGATACAGGTGAGCCTGATCAACACCATCCGCAATCATCCCAATATCGATGTCTATGATCATCATTTTGCCATCGAGATCCTCACACAGCACCATCTGGGGCAGGTGGTCACCCGCCATACACCCGGCATTGAATGTTATGGTGCCTATGTCCTCGATCAGAAAACAAACGACATCGAGACCTTCCTCGCCCGTGTGACCATGATGGCTACAGGTGGAATAGGATCTGTATATCACACTACAACCAATCCGCTGGTGGCAACAGGCGATGGAATTGCCATGGTGGCGCGTGCAAAAGGAGAGATCAGAGGAATGGAGTTCGTGCAGTTCCATCCCACTGCATTATACCACCCCGGTGCTAGACCTTCGTTCCTTATTACCGAGGCAATGCGCGGTTTTGGCGGTATATTGAAGACGCTCGATGGAAAAGAATTCATGCACAAGTACGATGCACGCGGATCGCTTGCACCGCGCGATATTGTGGCACGTGCCATCGATACAGAAATGAAGGAACGGGGCGAAGACCATGTCTATCTGGATGTGAGGCATAAGCCGGCGGAAGATATCAAAGAGCATTTCCCGGGTATCTATCAGAAGTGCCTTTCCTTTGGGATTGATATCACCCGGGAAATGATCCCGGTTGCTCCTGCTGCCCACTATCTGTGTGGAGGTATCAAGGTGAACCTCGATGGGGAGACCAGCATCGGACGACTATATGCCAATGGAGAGTGTGCTTGTACGGGATTGCACGGGGCAAATCGCCTGGCATCCAACTCACTGATTGAAGCAGTGGTGTTTGCGGATGCTGCCGCGAAACACTCGCTGCCTCTCTTTCGACAATATGCATTCAAAGAGGATATCCCGGCATGGAATGCCGAAGGAACCACCTTACCCGAGGAGATGGTGCTGATTACCCAAAGTTACAAGGAGGTGGGACAGTTGATGTCGGCTTACGTGGGCATCGTGCGTTCCGACCTTCGTTTGCAGCGTGCCATGGACCGGTTGAACATTCTTTTTCGGGAGACGGAAGATTTCTTTCATCGCTCCGTTGTGTCGCGAGACATCTGTGAACTGCGTAACATCATTAAAGTGGGTTACATGGTCATCAAGCAGGCCATGGCGCGAAAAGAAAGCAGGGGACTTCATTACACAGTGGATTATCCATTGAAAGATCCCAATTCGGTGTTGTGATGAAAGCAATCAATATTCAGGGTCGATTGTTCGATTTGTCGGTACCTCAAGTAATGGGTATCATCAACATCACGCCTGATTCATTTTTCGCAGCCAGCAGAAAGCAGGCCGACGAAGAGCTGATCGAACGATGCCGGCAGATCATCGATGAAGGGGGGAGCATGATCGATATCGGGGCACAGTCAACGACTCCTTCCTCCACCTTCCTCACGGCGAAAGAGGAAGCAGCAAGATTAATGCCCGCGCTGAAGCTCATTCGAAACGAATTTCCGCATGCAATTCTGTCGGTTGATACCTTCTATGCCGATGTAGCCAAACAGGCTGTGGAGGAGTTTGGTGTAGACATCATCAACGACATTTCCGGCGGACAAATCGACGACCGCATGTTTCCCGTGGTGGCGCAGTTGCAGGTGCCTTATGTGCTGATGCACATGCGCGGGGTGCCACAGACCATGCAACAGTTGACCGATTACAATGATTTGATTCAGGATATCCTTTATTATTTCTCGGAGCGTAAGACCAAACTGAATCTTCTTGGTGTGAACGATGTGATGATCGATCCCGGTTTCGGCTTCAGCAAAACACTATCTCAGAACTACGAATTGATGGCTTTTCTGAAATATTTTCATATCTTTGAGGAGCCGATGCTGGTGGGTATCTCGCGAAAATCGATGATCTACAAGCTGCTTGGAAACTCAGCCGAGGAGAGTCTCAACGGTACTTCTGTCCTCAATACGGTTGCATTGCTTTCGGGTGCATCCATTTTGCGTGTTCACGATGTGAAAGAGGCCGTGGAGTGTGTAAAGATTGTGGACAGGATCACCCAATTCAATCAATAACCGGCACCTTATTGGATATGTTTGCACATTTCGGAATAAAAGATTTTATCGATGTCTTGCTGGTAGCGCTTCTGCTGTACTACCTGTTCAGGCTGGTCAAGATATCGGGCTTGCGTCCCCTTTTCATCGGAATAATGGTGTTCATGGTGATCTGGGTCCTGGTCTCGCGGGTCTTTAACATGGTGTTGCTTGGTTCCATCCTCGATCAGTTTGTGAGCGTCGGACTTTTTTTGCTGGTGATTCTCTTTCAGGATGAAATCAGGCGCTTTCTGATGTCGCTCGGCTCAAAAAAAGGATGGAATTTTATCACTAAGCTTTTTTTTCCCAGTGAGAAGCAGAAGAAGGATACTTCGCACTTCACAGCTATCGTGCTGGCCTGCATGAATATGTCGAAAACCAATACCGGAGCGCTCATCGCTATACAGGGTGATATTCATCTGGGCCTTTATGAACAGACCGGTGAAATTGTCAACGCCGATATATCTTCGCGTCTTATCGAAAACATTTTCTTTAAAAACAGTCCGCTGCACGATGGCGCAATGATCATTGTGGGAGAAAAAGTAAAAGCCGCCGGATGCATCCTGCCCATCTCCCAGAATCCCAATATACCCTCCCACCTGGGATTAAGACACCGTGCCGGATTGGGCATATCACAGGAAACCGACGCGAAAGTAATCATTGTCTCCGAAGAGCGGGGCCGAATTTCATTTGCCTCACAGGGCAGGCTGAAAATGAATATCTCTCCCGAGGACCTTCAGCGATTGCTGATGGAGGAATAATACAATCCAATTCCCTTTTGCGGAAAAAGTCAGCCTGCATGCAGTTGTGATGGCTGTTATATGAAATAACGATGTCAGTAGCATGATTTTAGAAGAATTATCCATCATCAACTATAAGAATCTGGTGCAGGCAGAGCTGCAGTTTTCTCCGAAAATAAACTGCTTTATCGGCAACAACGGCATGGGGAAGACCAATTTGCTCGATGCAGTCTATTATCTCTCATTTTGTAAGAGCTACACCAATCCCATCGACTCGCAGATTATACACCACAATGCCGATGTGTGCATGCTGCAAGGTCGGTTTCTCTCGGAAGAAAATGCAAGGGAAGAGATCTACAGCGCTATCCGGCGTCGCCAGAAGAAACAGTTTAAACGCAATAAGAAGGATTATGAACGACTTTCCGATCACATCGGATTGATTCCCCTCGTGATGATCTCACCCGCCGACAACGAGTTGATAACCGGAGGCAGTGACACCCGACGGAAGTTCCTGGATATGGCCATCTCCCAGTTCGACAAGGAGTATCTGCGTGCGCTGGTAAGGTATACCAAAGCCTTGCAACAGCGGAATGTATTGTTGAAAAACGAAGAAGAAAGCTCCGATATTACCTTGCTGGAGCTTTGGGAAGATCAGATGGTAGAAGAGGGATGCCTGATCCATCGGAAGCGCAAAGCATTCATCGAAGAATTTACGCCCATCTTCAACGACTTTTATGCACGCATCAGCCAATCGGGTGAAACGGTATCCTTCGATTATATTTCACAGCTCAATGAGGCTGATTTTCGGGAAATACTCGGTAGAAACAGACAGCGCGACATGGCATTTGGACATACCACTACCGGCATTCACCGGGATGAACTGGAGATGCTCCTCGATGGTTATCCCATAAAAAAAGTAGGATCACAAGGTCAAAACAAAACCTACTTCGTGTCGTTGAAGTTGGCGCAGTTTCATTTTCTGCAGCAAACAGGGCATACCACACCCATCTTGCTGCTGGATGATATTTTCGACCGCCTCGATGCCCACCGTGTGGAGGAGATTGTGAAGCTTGTCTCGGGCTCCGGTTTCGGACAGATATTTCTGTCGGATACCAACAGGGAGTCTCTCGACAGAATACTGGTACGTACACACAACGATGCACACATCTATTCTGTGACAGATGGAGAAATTAATCGACTGAAAGAATAAAAAGGTGTTATGCTGAAGAAGAATGCCCAACCTTTATCGGAAGCACTATCCGACTTTTTCGATGAAAACAGTACATTGAAAATGAAGATGGCTGAACACCGTGTGCTCAGAGGATGGCGTGAAGTATTGGGTGAGGGTGTATCGAAATATACCAGAGAGGTCTATCTCAATCGCAATGTACTCTACGTACACCTTTCATCGGCTGTGCTCCGTGCGGAACTGTTGATGAACAAGGATGGACTGATAAAAAAATTAAATGATCACGCCGAAATGCCTATCGTGCGCGATATCGTCTTCCGCTAAATCTGCGGGATCTATCTCCAACGTAAAAGTAATCTGATTAAAAGAAAGCCGAAATGCCCAGGTAAACACCGCTGGGGTGGGGCGAGTCGGCATGCTGAATAAGGTCGTAGTTCAACGTGATATGTGATCGTCCAATACGAAAACCGGCTCCTGCAATCAGGGAGGGTACAAGGCCACTGTGATAGATTGTTTCTGTGCCTGATTCGCGTGTCAAGCCGGACCAGATATAGTTTATCTCTGGTTGCATAAAAATAGTCAGGAAAGAGACCGGGTAAAAGTAACCGAAAAGATTGGCACCCAACAAATGATCTTTGGCAACGTATTCCGATGTGCGTGCTTTCGAATAGTAATATCTGATGCCCACACCGGCCATAAAATAGCGATTAAACTGATACCCAGCCTGAGGACCAAGCCCAAGCCGGGTATAATTTTTACTCACTGACAGCGCGAGGTTTGCGCCCAAGCGAAGTTTGCTTTTATCGAAAGAAAGAAGTGGTTTTTCCCTTTCCCCGTTGCTTTGCCGTATGTCATCCAAGGGCGTTCCCTTCTCTGCCATGCGCTGGGTCTGATAACGTGCGATACTCCTCTTGTCGTTTGTCGATACAGAAAGGGTATCGTAGGTGATTACCTGCGCGACAGAAAGCAAGGGGAAAAGCCAGAGTAAGAGGAGGTAACGGGAGCGCACAAAAGTTTTATTCTGTGGGTGTCCCTTCTTCAGGCGTTGGCTGAGCGGTTTCCTGTGAAGGAATGGGCAAGCCTGGAGTTACATCGGGAGCAGTGGTAGGATTGAGCGGGGCCGGTTGCTGCACTTCCACCTGCGATTGCGGTTCATTGCTGTGCGAAGCCGTATATTTGGCAGTAAAGATGCTTAATGCCATTACGATCGCAGCCAGTGTCCAGGTGAATTTTTCGAGGAAGTCGGTTGTTTTGCGTACACCCATGATCTGGTTGGACGATGAAAATCCGCTTGCCAAGCCGCCTCCCTTCGATTTCTGTACCAATACAGCAAGGATCATCAATAGGGAAGCCAGTAAAATGAGGATTGTGATAAAGATATACATATATGTTTTTTTTTATTTCATTTAATTCGATTTGTCCTGTTTTCACCTAACGAAAACGTTCATTCTTGATCAAAAATTCCAAAAAACGAATTTGATCGGCAAAGTAACTACTTTTTTTTGGGAAATTCAAACTTAATCGTTTAATAATTGTGAGTGCCTGGGTGTATTTTTTTTGTTTGATATAAATTCTTGCAAGCGTTTCCGTTAGAAACTCACCACCTTCCTCTTCCCCGGCTTTTTGTTGATTGCCTTCTTCTTCCGGCTTTTCATCGGGGATGAAGAGAGGAGCTGAATCTGCTTTCTCGATAAAGGCATCGATGATGCCATGGTGTTGTAACTTCTGATCATCCGGCTCAACGAGGGAGGTGTCTTCACCGAGAGAATCCAAATAGGAGAGATAGTCGGTAGTTACGATATCCAGAGTGCCATCGACGAGCTTAGTTTCGGGTATTTCACTCTCTCCGAGCGAGGAGAGGAAAGAATCGAGCAGTTCCTCCGTTCTGTCTTTTGCTTCGTCAGAAAATCCTTTGGGAAGATCAAACATTTTCTGATAGTTTTCTTTGTATATCAGATAAAAAAGCCTCTTTCTGTCGGCGCACAAAACAGCCGTTTTGCTGAGTTCGTCGTTGTATTGCTCGCTGTTGGTCATGTCCAGATTTTTTGTGTACAACAAACGGGCGGTGTGAAAAAAAGGATATGCTTCCACTACTGCTTGAAGGTCACTTGCTGTGGTGTCTGTCAGCGTGGCCGGTTCCTCCATGAAGTGATAGAGTCTCTCCTTGTCCATTACATTACCAGTTTGCCATGGTCGCGTTGAAAATCTGATCTACTATCTCGTCGATCAACTCGTTGATCAACTCATCCTGTACCGTATCGAACACCGTATTACTGGGGAATGTACGGTTGGCGGAGATGGTCTCCTGCATTTCGGGCGCATCAGTCTTGTTGTTGCGAAAACGCATTCTTACCGTCATTGTCAGCTTCGTTTCTGAAGCAAACGCATCCTCCTGCACAGCCATAGGGGTCAGTTCATAGCCTACAATCTCACCCTCAATCTCCATATCTGCATTCTGATTCAGGATCTGCAAACG
>DHTF01000054.1:16603-21367 GCA_002411515.1 Proteiniphilum sp. UBA5267
GTTTTGGTAAGCTCATAGTCAATAGAGGCTGTCCTGAAAGAATAGGACATCCTGCATGAGCTTGTGATGCAGAGGGTGCAGAAAAGGAGGGCAGTCCTAATAAAAAATTGCTTGTCTATATGAATCTTCATGCTTGTTTCCTGATTTTGAATGACTATCTGCCATCGAGGTCGTATTCTTTAATCTTGCGGTAAAGCGTACGTTCGGATATCCCTAAATCGGCTGCGGCCAACTTCCGTTTGCCATTATGTCGTTCCAGCGCTTTGATGATCATCTCTTTTTCTACCTCGCTGATCGAGAGTGTACTCTCTTCGTACTCGGTGGCTTCCTGTATCTCCTCTTTCTCGCTATCCCCAAGATGGATACTTTTGGGAAGCACTTCGTATTTCACTGGCACCGATACGCGGGTTTGATCTTCCTGTATAACCGATGTGGGGTGAAGTCCGGTTGAGGGGGTGTCGAAATTGTTTGCTGCCTGGCTGTTACTTTCCATGATACCCTTCACCACCTGCTTGAGGTCGGTGATGTCTTTCTTCATGTCAAAAAGCACCTGATACAAGATCTCCCGCTCGTTGGCAAATGATTTCTGTTCGTTATCGTGAATCTGTGACATGGGAACAGGAAGCATTCCCACTTCGTTGTAAGGCAAATATTTCTGTAAAAGATCGGGCGTGATCTTCCGTTCTTGTTCGATGATGGAGATTTGTTCGGTGATGTTCTTCAGCTGCCGTATATTGCCGGGCCAGCGGTAGTTCTTCAACTTCTCCCTTGCCTCATCGGTGAGAAGGACGGGGGGCATCATATACTTCTCTGCACAGTCGCTGGCAAATTTCCTGAAAAGCAGTGGAATATCTTCTTTCCGCTCGCGCAAGGGTGGTATCCGAATGGGCACGGAATTGAGCCGGTAATAGAGATCTTCCCGAAACTTCCCTTTTTCGACCGCTTTCACCATGTCGAGGTTGGTAGCTGCCACTACACGTACATCACTCTTTTCCACCTTGGAAGAACCCACTTTGATGAATTCACCACTTTCGAGCACACGTAGCAAACGTGCTTGCGTAGACAGCGGGAGTTCGCCGACCTCATCGAGAAAGAGTGTGCCACCATCGGCCACTTCAAAGTAACCTTTCCGGGTGCCAGTGGCACCGGTAAACGAACCTTTCTCGTGACCAAAGAGTTCCGAATCAATGGTTCCCTCCGGGATGGATCCGCAGTTGATGGCAAAGTAGGGGCCATGCTTGCGTTTACTGTGAAGATGAACTATCTGTGGAAAATTTTCTTTTCCCACACCACTCTCACCAGTGATGAGCACCGACAAGTCGGTTGGTGCCACCTGTAAAGCCACGTCGATGGCCCGATCCAATTCAGGAGCGTTGCCAATGATGCCAAAACGTTGCTTAACCTGTTGCAGAGAGTGCTTAGCCATACGATGTCATTTGAGAATTCAAAGATAAACAATTATTTTAACGCGTAGGTCTTAGCTTTTAGGAATTCTCCTAACCGTGCCGTGTCATTTCCATATTGTTTGATCTCTTCCGGCATCACCGGGTCGCCAAAAGTAATGACCATCTCTTTGCCTTTTTTGTTGTATAACTCGTGACAGAGCCGGAGGTTTCGAAAACGCCAACCCAATATTCTTGACAGGTAGAACGATTGGCTGTTTCGACCGGAGATATGCATCGGGATGACTGGCACCTGTAATTTCTGAATGATTTTTAATACCGCAGGCTGCCAGTCCCTGTCCTCGATTACAAACTTTCCTTTTTTGAAATAGAGGTTCGACACAGCACCCGCAGGGAAAAAGCCCATCGGCCACCCTGCCCGCAAATGGGTCATGCTTTCTCTGATCCCAGTAAAGGTGTACCGGTTTTTTTCCTCGTTTTTCATCGGGTACACGGTGATGAAATTCTCGGACATTGTATCGACCAAAGAAAGAATGACATTGACCATCATCTTGTAATTTTCGACACGGCTGCCTACAGTCTCAATGGCGGCAATGCCATCGATGTGTCCATAAGCATGATTGGAAACCGTGACGAAAGGTAAATTTTTGAAATCCTGCAGAATCTGCTCGTTGCGCAGGGTGCGTTTCACGCCGAGCTTATCCAGCAAATCCTTACAAAAGGCAGGACCGGTGAGATGCTTGGAACGATCGTAGATCTCATTGGGTACGTTCAGTGCCGACAACTTGATGCCGAGGTTAATCAACAGATCGCCATATTTCCCACGAAATACAGGATGCAGTCTGCGTATGTCCTCGCGACTTATCAGTGTATCTTTCATTTATATTGAAAATTAACTTTTTAATATAACACAACGGCCACCCTAAGAAAAGATGATGGGGCAGTTGTTGGATAAAACGATGGGCAAGGTAAGGTCTTAAGCAAGGTCTCTGATCAAACCGATAATTTGTTTGCCTATTTCCTCGGCTTCTTCCGGCGAGTGTGCCTCGGAATAAACCCGGATAATAGGTTCGGTATTTGATTTACGTAAATGTACCCATTTGTCGGGAAAATCAATTTTTACCCCATCGATGTCGGTAACTTGCTGGTCACTGAATTTTTCTTTCATTTTTTTCAGGATGGCATCCGTATCGATATCGGGTGTAAGCTCTACTTTTTGTTTGGCCATATAATAGGCGGGGAGAGTACTCTTTAACTTCGAAGGAGTTTGCCCCGACTTTGCCAGATGGGTAAGAAAGAGCGCGATGCCTACGAGCGCATCGCGACCATAGTGGGAGGCGGGATAAATGATGCCGCCATTTCCTTCGCCGCCTATCACGGCGTTTACCTCTTTCATTTTTGTAACCACGTTCACTTCTCCTACCGCCGCAGCGTGGTAAGTGCCACTTCTTGCGTTGGTGACATCGCGCAGTGCGCGGCTCGAGCTGAGGTTAGATACCGTATTGCCTGGCGTATGCTGCAACACATAATCGGATACCGCTACCAAGGTATATTCTTCACCAAAGGGCTCGCCATTTTCACAATAGATCGCCAGACGGTCCACATCGGGATCCACGGCAAAACCCACGCTTGCTTTGGAACTGCGGGTGAGTGACGAAAGTTCGGTAAGGTGCTGTGGCAGAGGCTCCGGATTGTGAGAAAAATTGCCGTGGGGTGCACAGTGTAATTTGAAAATCTCTTTTACCCCCAAAGCATATAGTAATTCCGGGATAGCGATGCCTCCCACTGAGTTTACACAGTCGACGGCTACTCTGAAATTAGCCGCTTTGATGGCTTCTATGTCTACCAATTCGAGCGATAAGACACTTTGGATATGCTCGTGCAGGTATTGTTTTTGTGAAATATTACCCAGTTCGTCAACCGGAGAAAAGGAAAAATCAGCCGATTCGGCAAGTGTAAGGATCTCTTCACCCTCCGCTGCACTCAGGAACTCTCCGTTGTAGTTGAGTAGCTTTAAGGCATTCCACTGTTTGGGATTGTGGCTTGCGGTGATGATAATTCCACCGGCTGCCTTTTCTTTTGTGACGGCAATTTCGGTGGTGGGTGTAGTGGCCATGCCAATATCGGTCACATCGCAACCCATACCCATGAGTGTGCCGATGATGAGACGATGTACCATCTCTCCCGAGATGCGGGCGTCGCGACCCACGACGATTCGGGGTCTGTTGTCCTGAGATGATTTTTTGATAAAAGCTGCATATGCTGCTGTAAACTTTACTATATCAAGCGGGGTGAGGTTTTCACCTGTTTCTCCACCAATGGTACCGCGGATGCCGGATATGGATTTGATTAATGTCATAAGATATTCTTGTGAAATTAGTAAGCTGTCGATTTTATGCAATGAAGCCTCTTTACACAGGTAGCAAAGACTCAGTATTGATTTTCAAACCGGTATTGTACCATGTCATAATAAGTGGGTTCATAGTCATAATAAGTGGGTTCATACTGAGACTGATCATAGGATGATTCCATGTTAAAGGGAACGATCAATTTTACTTTTCCGGTGTGACCCACATAGCTGAGGGGCACGACCCACCCCGGTGTGGCATAGTTGCTTTTGGTCGATGAAGTAACCGCCCCAATGAATTTAATCTCTTCCGGAGAACCGTTGAGGTTGGAATATCGGGTAGTGTCCTCTGTATTGAAATAGTGTAAGCCACTGAAGCGTACGTAGACTTCCTCATTCCATTGCAGTTTTTGGGTGGTATCGCCGTAGCTGATAACATGGAAATAGACGCCTGTGGCTGGATCTTTGTAAAACTCGTTCTCTTTAAAGGCCTTTCCCGAAGGGAAATCTTTGAGAATGGTCAGGTTATTGGATTCTATGAACAGGTCAATGGCGTCTGCTTCTCTATCAAGATAGTCGGCGTAGGTCATGGTGTCCTTGCATGAAATAGTGAGGAATAGTAACCCACTCAGCATAATGACAATGAGATGTAAATGCTTCATATTTAGTCTATCGTATAAATGAAATGAACGTTTGTCTTTTGGTAAACTACAAAAGTAAACAATCTGCTTTAATAAAACGAAACCTTGGGTTGAAATAAAAATGATTGATTCTTAAAAAATGATCAAAGCAGACTAATTGTTTCTTTCAGTTTGCTTTCATAGGTTTTGAGCCCTTCGCTGTAAATGAGGAGTGCTTCTTCAAAAGTGCCGTAATGTTCACCACCCGAAGCATTGAGATGCCCGCCACCATTAAAAAACTCAGCAGCGAATTCGTTGCACGGGAATGATAGCTGTGAGCGGAATGATAGCTTGATTAGTCCTTCGTCTTCCCGGATGAAGGTGGAGAAGATGA
>DHTF01000054.1:21685-26226 GCA_002411515.1 Proteiniphilum sp. UBA5267
AGCCGGAAGCGTGCTTCTGAATAATTGTGAAATACATGTGAATAGATGGCGTCTTTGTCGATCTGCTTGCGTAGCAACAGGCTGATGATCTCAAAGATCTCCGGATTGCTTGAATTATAGGTAAAGCCGCCGGTGTCGGTCATCATGCCACAATAGATGCATTCAGCTTCGGCCTTGGTGAGTGTATCATATTTGTCCGCCTGAAATAATAACCGGAATATGAGTTCGCTGGTTGAAGATATCTCGGGGTGGGAGACTGTAATGTCGAAAATGTTTCCCGGAAAAAGATGATGGTCTATCAGGATCTTTTTTGCCGTTGATGTTTCAAGGCTAAGCGCCATGTCTCCTGTTCTTTTCGGAATATTGTAATCGAGTGCGAAGATCAGATCAGCATGAGAAAGAATGTGTTTGGCAGCGGGAGGATTGTACTCATACACCTCCACCTCGCTGGCACCTTCCATCCATTTCAGGAAGTAAGGAAAGGAGTTGGGCACGATAATGCGCACCTGTTTCTTCTCTCGTTTGAGAAAATGATATAGTGCGAGAGAAGAACCCAGTGCATCCCCATCGGGAGAGAGGTGGGTGGTAATGACAATTTGTTCTGATCTCTCGATGGTATCCATGATTGCTGCCACTGTTTGTGGCAGAATTACCTCGGAGATGGGATGTGAAAGATACATTTTTTTGTACACTCTTTTGAAGTTTGGGAACAAAAGTACTAAAAATTCAGCGAAAAGGCGCCATCTCGTACAACATCATGTATATCAATACCTCTCTTGCTGGACTCCGTGCATATCCGTTGTGCTGCTCTGCGGGGAATGGAGCTGTCGAGGACAATGAGGGAAGGAGTGAAAAGAGTGACCAGCTGCCCAACCTGAAAACCGGCATGCTTCGAGAGTACCAGCACATCCAAAGGAAAAGGCGTTTCAGCACTGAAGCGGGTTATCTCATTGTTCGACAGATGAAGTATGCGCTTTTGTGGATGAGGTATAAATCCATTATCCGGTATAGCCAGGAAGTGTCGTTTTCCGTCCGCAAAAAGGGCTATTTCTGTTCTGTTTGATTGGTTGAATATCATTAGCTGGGGAGCAGGCTGATGCAACTCATTGTCTAATGTGGTCATTTGAAAAGCCAGTAACAGCGATAGGGCAGTTAAAAGCGTCCTCGCCCGGTGGGTGAGAAGAAACCTGGCAAAAAGGAAAATAAACAAGAGCATCAGCAAAAGCTGGATTGTGGTAATATAATTATCGGTAAGTTGTGCAAAGGGGAGCGACTCCGATATCTGGACAAGGCGTAAAGTAACGTCGGCGAGCGTTTCAGCAATCCACTGCAACATTGCCTCACCCTGGTCAATAAGCCCGGCAGTGGCCTCATTGATCAGCCCTACAGCCATGAGCGCGGCAGCAGCGTAGATAATGACCCCGACAAGCGGTACCACCAGTAGGTTGGTCATAAAAAACCAAGTTGGGAAGGTGCCGAAATAATGGAGTACAAGCGGAAAGACACCCAGTTGTGCGGCCGTAGAGACAGTAAGGAGATTCCATACATATTTTCCTATTTTGCTTTTGGGTCGATACAACGCTTGCAATCCGGGCTGAAAATAGAGGATGGCAGCCACAGCGGTAAAGCTCATTTGAAAACCTACATCAAACAGGCTGTAAGGGCGAAACAGGAGGATGAAAAATGCAGCCGCAGCCAGCGTATTATAGGTAAACCCTCTCTGGTGGAGCATGTTTCCCATACAGAAAATGGTGAGCATGATGGCAGCTCGCACCACAGAAGCAGAGCCTCCTACCAGTGAAACATAAATCCAGAGTGTGAAAATGACCAATCCCTGCCTGAGGATATAACGCCAGCCCGAGTTACCCAGAAAAAAGAAAAGTATGTTGATAATCAAGTAAATGATTCCTACATGTAGCCCGCTCACAGCCAACACGTGTGCTGTACCGGAGGCCCGGAAAGCTTCCTGAATGTCGTCGGAAAGGTCACCCTTGTAGCCGAGCGTGAGGGCCGCAATAAAGGCACGGGCGTCGTTTTCGTCTATCAGAGAACGATACATGGTCAGCGCCTTTTCCCTTGAACGCTGTGACCATGATGCGAAGTCGTTAGACTGGCGTCCTGTTTTTTGCCAATCCGATCCTGCTATATAGGCCGTTGCCGTAAAGCCTTTTATCTGCATGAAGCGCACATAGTTGAAATCATCCGGATTACCCATATTGCGAAAAGGCTGTAAAGTGGCAAAAAAAATGATCTCATCACCCGGTTTCAACGTTCTGGCAGCTTCGTCCGGAGCCAGATACAATTTTACTTTTTGTTGAAAGGTATGCGTGACCTTTACATTGCAGGCAATGGAGCGGGTTTTCACATCCGGAATGTCGAGGATAATTCCTGTGTAATGTTGTGATTCTGGAGGAAACAGGAACGCTCTCTCCCTTTCCTGGCATCGGTATTGATTGATTGCAAGGGAGAAGAGAAAAAGGGACACTCCGGCTCCAAATACCCACCGTAGACGATACTGGTTTTTATTACCGAGAAAGAAGGAGAGAAACATGAGTGCCCACCCGGTAAGACTCAAAAAGAAAGGATGGAATCTCCCGTTTGGGAAAAGAACACAGGTGAGAATGCCTGCGACGACTGGAACGAGGAGGCGAAAGAAAGGCGTTTTTCCGATAAATGCGTTCATGGAGGGGAGGTCCGCAACACAAATGAATACGAATCATGTTGCTCTCGCGAAGGAGGTAGCGCGACAGCAATCAGCAATAGCGGGTTCTGAATTTAGAGGGCCCGCAACATCCGAATGGTCTCCTCGGGGTTATCCGAAGAAAAAATAAAGCTTCCCGCAACAAGGACATCAGCACCCGCGTCGACGAGCCTCCTCCCTGTTTCGAGATTCACGCCGCCATCCACTTCTATCAAGGTTTCTGCATGCAGCCTGTGCGTCATCTTTTTGAGCTGATCTACTTTCCGTACGGTATGTTCGATAAACTGCTGTCCCCCAAAGCCGGGATTTACCGACATGAGCAACACCATATCCAAATCGGGTAAGATTTCCTCCAGTACCGAGATTGGTGTATGCGGATTGAGTGTGACGGCCGGCTTCATTCCCTTTTTCCTGACTTCCTGCACCACCCTGTGCAGGTGGGTACACGCTTCATAGTGTACGTTCATGTAAGTGGCTCCGGTAGCGGCTATTTCATCTATGAATTTTTCGGGTTGCACGATCATCAAATGAACATCCAGTGGTTTTTTAGTTACTTTCTGTAATAGATCGATTACCGGAAATCCGAAAGAAATGTTTGGCACAAACACCCCATCCATGATATCGAGGTGAATCCAGTCCGCTTCACTTCGATCGAGCATTTCCACGTCTCTCTCCAAGTTCAGAAAATCGGCCGCTAACAGTGATGGTGCTACCATTATACCCATATATATTTATTGCAAGTTTCAGCGCCAAAGGTAACGTTTTTTTTAAAATATTCAACTGAGGGAAATCATATTATCGGCGATGTTGAGTTGTTTCACTGTGTGGTAGTTTCTGGCAAAGCGGCGTATCAGCGTCAGCGTAAGTTCCGAAGGATGTGGCGTTACGGCCGCGTTCTGTGCGACAGGGGGAATAACAGGAAGTGTGTTTCTGCTCATAAGCAATTGTTATTGTTCCTATAGAACGGGAATGCCTCTCTTTTATTGCAAGGGAACAAAAATAAGGTTTAATCGTTATTTACACAGACAATTTATATATCTTTGTTCGTATTTAAATTATAAAACAGGATTAAGAAAATGAGAAAGTTATTGTTTCTGTTTATATCGGCAGGATTTATTCTCTCCTGCCAAAACAACAAGAGTTTTACCATCAGTGGTACGGTGACAGACAAGGCTTATGAGGGTACAAATGTATATGTACAGGAAATGACCGATGATGCCATGCTGGGAGTGGATACGCTGGTGGTTACAAACGGATCTTTCTCGTATGAGGGAGTAGCCGACAGTGCCGTGCTTCGTTTTATTTCATTGGATGGGACGATAAACCCACAGCTGGAAAACCGTATACCTGTGTTGATTGAACCGGGTAAGATTACATTGCAGTTCGATAGTGTTGTGACCGTGAAGGGAACGAAGGTAAATGAAACATACACCGATTTCAGACTGAAACAGCGTGATCTGGTAAAAAGTATTCGCGGTGTGATGGAACAATACAATAATGCCAATGCCGAAGGTCGCATGACCGACTCTCTTGAAGCTGAAATAAACAGCTCTTATGACCGCATCAGTGCAGAGCTGACCGACTTGAATTTCAATTTTGTCAAAGAGAACATTGGAAACGAGCTTGGAAAGTATGCTTTTCTCTCCTCTTCCTCTATGTTTACACCGGAGCAACAGCGAACCATAATCGACCTTGTTGATGAGAGCTTCAAGGAAAAGGAGCAAATACAACGCATCATTGTGCGTCTGGAGAACCTGGAGAATGTGGCAGTAGGGAAGAAATTTGTCGATTTTTCACTCAAGGATACCCAAGGCAACGATGTTTCCCTTTCCGATTATGC
>DHTF01000054.1:26455-34549 GCA_002411515.1 Proteiniphilum sp. UBA5267
TGTCGACAGGAGATGCCCAACGTGGTAGCTGCTTACGACAAGTATAAATCGAAAGGTTTTGAGGTGGTTGGTGTTTCCTTTGATCAGGATCACGAACGTTGGACCCAGGGTATAAAAGATTTGAATATGACCTGGCCGCAGATGTCAGACCTTCAGTACTGGGACAGTCCTGTTGTGGACCTCTACGCAATTAACGGCATACCACATACCATTCTTTTGGATAAGGATGGGGTCATCATTGAGAAAGATCTCAGAGGAGATGCGCTGGATGCCAAGCTGGCAGAGTTAATGCCGTGACAGTTTCGGTTGACACCAAATAGGAAAATGAGCTGCATATTGTAGCTCATTTTTTTTCAATCCGAAATTTATCGCTATTTTTGTAAAAAGATATTCGCATGAGACCCTGTAAGAAGCCATTTTTATTACTTTTTTTGGGCACATTTCTCTTTTTTTTCCCCGTTCAGCTCATATATGCACAGAATGACCAGTTTACCGTAGTGATTGATCCTGGTCACGGCGGGAAAGATCCCGGGGCAGTGGGCTCTGCGGCTAAAGAAAAAGATATCGTGCTCTCCGTCGGTTTGAAGCTGGGCGAACTCATTGAACAAAACCATCCCGATGTAAAGGTTCTCTATACACGTGATAAAGATCGTTTTGTCGAGTTAAACCAACGTGCAGAAATTGCTAACAGGGAACATGCCGATTTATTTATATCCATTCATTGTAATGCGCTCGACCGGCGTCGTACCTCTCCCCAGGGTGTAGAGACATTTGTGCTGGGCTTGCATCGCAGCAAGGATAACCTGGATGTGGCCAAGGCAGAGAATGCTGTGATCATGTATGAAGATGATTATTCGGTGAAATATGAAGGCTTTAATCCGAATGAACCCGAATCCTATATTATTTTTGAGTTTATGGCCAACGAGTTCCTCTCACAGAGTGTGTACCTTGCTACGCTCGTGCAAAATCAGTTGATCACAAGCTCCCGACGCGCCAATCGGGATGTACGTCAGGCCGGTTTTTTGGTACTCAGAGAGGTGGCCATGCCCAGCATCCTCATTGAACTGGGTTATATCAGCAACAAACAGGAGGAGAAGTACCTGAAGAGTGCCAGCGGACAGAGCTCCTTGGCTTCTTCCATTTATCAGGGATTTAAAGAATATAAGCGCGAGTACGATAAAAAAAGTCATGTTTTCACCGACTCTCACAGAGATAGTGAGCCGACTGCAGCTCTGCCCATAACGAGCGGTGAAGCAGGGAAAAAAGAGTATCGTGTTCAGTTTTTGGTCTCCTCCTACAAGTATGAAAATGGGGCAGCTGCATTTAAAGGACTGAATCCGGTAGATTTTTACACCGATGGTTCCACCTATAAATATACATACGGGAGTACGTCCGATCAGAGAGCGATCGAACAATTACTTCGGGAGGCCCGAAAAAAGTTTAAAGATGCTTTTATTGTTGAATTTGAAGGCGGACAACGTGTGAGATAATGATTATGACCCTATGAAAATAAACTTAAACCGTTATGCAATCATTGGCTTGACATTCATTGCCAGTATTGCCATGATTTACTTTGGAATCAACTTTCTGAAAGGAATCAATGTACTCAAGAAACAAAATCAATATTACGCTGTCTTCGACGATGTATCTCAATTGCTCATCTCTTCACCGGTGTATGTGAAGGGTTATCAGATCGGATTGATTAACGATATCCGGATGATTGGAGAAGATCCCCTGCGCTTTGTAGTGGGAATTAACCTGAAAGAGCCCCTACAGATCACGGAAGGCAGTTATCTCGAATATGGGGTTGACATGTTCGGCGCCTCTACTGTGAAGTTGGTATTGGTGCCATCGCATGGATACCTTCAACCGGGCGATACCCTCACGGGAGCCAAGGAATTTGGCTTGATGGAAAGTGTGGCAAAAGTTGTACCCCGGACAGATTCCATTCTCCAGCGCGTCGACTCGATCGTCTACACATTGCACAAACTCATGGCACACCCCATGTGGACAAGTTCTATAGAGGGTATTGGCAGTACGGTGGATCAATTGAATAACTCCAGCAAAAGTCTGAACAGGATGGTGGGGGTTTTGGAAAAAGACCTGCCTCAGATTAGCAATAATCTTTCTGATGTCTCCTCCGATTTACAGGAAATGACTGGCAAACTCAATCAAATGGATATTGATAGCACCTACGCCTCCATCGACGAGACGGTGAATAACCTGAAAAGACTGACCCAAAAAATGAACAGTAGTGACAATTCGATCGGTCTATTGATGAACGATACAAGACTGCATGATAGCCTGAATGTAACCATTGATACGGCGACAAAACTGCTAGAAGATATTCGCCAAAATCCGGAGCGATACCTCAGTATCAAAGTGCGATTATTTTAATTGCAGCAGTTTTGTTTTAGGTCCTCATAAAGACGTTAAATAGAATAATTCTAAATAGCGAGATTCCGGGAATTAAAACAAAACCCTTTGGCTGCTCGGAGATAAGTAACAAAATTGTAATATACCTGTGTTTCTTAAAAAGGAAAACGTCTGCTTGTATCTTGTTGTTAATGATTTATTTATGATTTAGTTATAATTAGTTAATAATTGATTTGCAGAGAATTACGGGTATTCCGTTGATAAATAGCATTGTATTGTCAGGATAGATTTTCTGAAAAAAAGATCATTTTTTTATCTCGTTTTTTTTTTGAAAATTTGTATTCCTGTTGTGGGAAAATAAAGATCATTATAGAATTCAATGAAAAGAGACTGTCGTTTTTTATGGAACAATTGTTTGAATGTCATACGGGACAACATCCCCGAGCCGGCATTTAATACATGGTTTGTACCTATTGTGCCATTGAAATATGAGGATCATGTACTTACCGTACAAGTTCCCAGTCAATTTTTTTATGAATACCTGGAGGATAAATATCTTGATCTTATTCAGCAGACTCTTTACCGAGAAATTGGAGAGGGAACCATTCTCAATTACCGCATTCTGGTAGAGACAGAGAGTAATACTGCTGTAGAGCTTCGAGGAGAAAGCAAGCCGTTTGTCGGGAAAGAAAAAAGTGTCTCCAAAAAAGTTGTTGCCAAGGTACCCAGTCCATTCGACAGAGTAGAAACCTCGGAATTCGACTCACAGATCAATTCAAAGTATACTTTTCTCAATTTTTTTGAGGGAGAGAGCAACCGGCTGGCACGTACAGCCGCTGAAGCTGTAGCCAATAACCCCGCAAAGACAGCATTCAATCCTCTTTTTGTGCATGGCCATTCGGGTGTGGGCAAGACACATCTTTGTCATGCCATCGGTTCAAAAGTTGAGGCACTTTACCCTGAGAAAAAAGTATTGTACTTATCCGCCCATCTCTTCAAGGTGCAGTTTACTGATGCCCGCAGATTCAATACCATCAACGATTTCATCAATTTCTACCAGAGCATCGACGTGCTCATTATCGACGATATACATGAATTGTCGGGGTTAGAAAAGACACAGAATACCTTTTTTCATATTTTCAATCACCTGCATCAGAATAACAAACAACTGGTGATGACCTCCGATTGTCCTCCCATGGATATGCAGGGTATGGAAGAAAGGCTGCTCACCCGTTTTCGCTGGGGTCTTACCACCCGGCTGGAGCGTCCCGATAAAGAACTCCGTAAGAAAATTCTGCAAAACAAGGTTTTATCCGATGGTCTTTCCATTCCTTCCAACGTGATTGATTTCATTGCGGAGAATGTGACAGAGAATGTACGTGATCTGGAGGGTATTGTGGTTTCACTGATGGCCCATTCTATCATTAACAACCGGGAGATTGACATGAATCTTGCTCGTCGGGTGGTGGAACAGAGCATTAAATTTGAACGCAAGCGAATCACTGTACAAAAGATTCAGGATACAGTTTCGGAATTTTTCGACATCAAAAAAGAACTGATTCAATCGTCCTCCCGAAAGCGTGAAATCGTGCAAGCTCGACAGGTGACCATGTTTTTTATCAAGAAACATACAGAGCTTTCTCTTTCTCAGATAGGGGTGCAGGTGGGTAACCGCAATCACGCTACCGTATTGCATGCATGCAATACAGTGAAAAATTTTTACGAAGTAGACAAAGCATTCCGTTCAGACATCGAAGAGATTGAAAAGTTACTGAACGCTTGATTCTTCAATAAAGACAAATTCTTCCCGGATGTTTTTTTATTTTCCCTCTATTCTGTGTGGGGTATTTAATTGAATTCATTATATTTGTTCTTTTGTTGGAATCAGTCTAACATGATTCTGCCTTATCATATAAGAAATGAATTATTCTCCGCAGAGCCTCCTTGCTCTACTTTTTCTGTATATCTCGGGCACCCTCGCTGCACAGGTACCCAATAACTATTATGCCAGTGCTGAAGGTAAAAAAGGAGCTGAATTGAAAACTGCGTTGTTTGAGATCATCAAAAATCCGCAGGTGGTTCCATATACCGATTTATGGGAACTCTTCCGGATTACCGACTCCAAGAAGAACAACAAAGTGTGGGATATGTATTCCGATAATCCTGAAAATGGAGCCGGATATCTTTTTGATTTCAGTAATCATCGTTGTGGTTCCTATCGCAAGGAGGGTGACTGCTATAATCGGGAACATACCTTGCCTAAGAGCTGGTATAACGAATCGGAGGAACTCCACTCTGATCTCTTTCACTTATACCCAACCGATGGTTACGTGAACAACCGAAGGGGGAACCTTCCCTTTGGCGAGGCTGGTATAACCTTCTGGGAGTCATCAAACGGATCGAAAATAGGGCAAAATACATTCGGTGATTATACACAAACAATTTTTGAACCCATCGATGCCTACAAAGGAGATTTCGCCCGCACTTTCTTCTATCTGGTTACTGCTTATGAGGACTTGTTGCCACTGTGGCACTCCGACCAGGTGGGAGGAAGCAGTTACCCTGGTTTCAGTAACTGGTCGCTTAACCTGATGCTGAAATGGCATCGGGATGATCCGGTCAGCATCAAGGAAGTGCGCAGGAATGAGAAAGTTTACCAGATACAAAAAAACCGAAATCCCTATATCGATTATCCCGAATTGGTTGAATATGTCTGGGGCGATTTCAAAACCACAAGCTTTGAAACCTCGGCTCTCTCCGATAGTTTTTTGAAAATTGAATGCAGCCCCTTTGAACGCTGGTTGCAGGATATGAAGGGACTCCTCAAACGAAACAACCAATGAACTATTGGTGGATAATACTTTTCCTTTTATTCCATTCCGTTTCATGCGATATTTTTGCGGCAAGGATATACCCGGATGACCAATTCGGCACTGCTGCCACAAGGAAGATTGCGGTAATCACCGATGTGCATTATCTTGCCACGCAATTGGTTGAAGAAGGAGTCGCACTCTCCGCCTTTGAGGATGCAACCGGTAGAAAAACCGCAGAACTGCATGAAGTATTACAGGAAGTGTTGTCAAACCTCGAACGTGAAGCTCCGCACATACTTCTTGTCACGGGAGATTTAACCAATCACGGCGAACGACAGAGCCATTTGGATTTTATTAAACTCCTTAGGCCCCTTCAGAAAGTAGGAACACGAATTTTCGTGATTCCTGGTAATCATGATGTCCATATCCCCGATGCCCGAGCCTATAAAGGAGACTCGCAATGGCCTGTGGAAGGGATTTCTTCCGTTGAGTTTGCCCAGTTGTATGGCGCCTACGGTTACGATAAAGCACTTCGCAGAGACAGTGCATCGCTCAGCTATCTGGCGGAGATTGATGAAAAGACCTGGCTGCTGGCAATCGACAGCAACAGGCATCAGGAATATCAGACCTCCTCACTTTCGGCTGGACGAATTCTACCCGAAACGTTGGAATGGGGGCTTCAAATCCTCCGTGAGGCTAAAGAAAAAGAGATTACAGTGTTGGGGATGATGCACCATGGACTGGTAGAGCATATGCCTCACCAGGAAACTTTTTTCCCTGATTATCTTGTGGATGACTGGAAAATGCAGGCCGGCAGGCTGGCTGATGCTGGGCTCCGTATAATCTTTACCGGTCATTTTCACGCCAACGATATCACTCTTTTCACTTCTCCGGCGGGCCACAAAATATATGATGTGGAGACTGCCAGCCTGGTGCAGTATCCCTTTGCCTATCGTATCATGGAATTAGAGGGTAAAAAACTCTCGGTTGACACCCGCTTTGTCACAACCATTCCCGGAAACGTCGACTTGGACAGTGTCTCACGCAGGCGTCTCGAGGCGTTCACGCGCCGGGTGGCAAAACATAAACTGGACACAGGGGGATTCCCAATTCCGGAAGAGGTGAGAGATAACTTGCTTGAAATGATCGTAGAGCTGAATCTTTTGCACGTAAGAGGAGATGAAATGTTGAATACCGACCTGCAGGAATTAATTACACGCTTTGCTGACATGATGGGGACAAAGGTTGAAACAGACTCATTTGCTTTCGATTTTCCACCGGCAGACAACAAAGTGACTTTAACAATCGGGGAGAATTGAGAAAATGAAACAACATCATTTATTGCAGGCCTGTATGAAGGTCGGATGCGTGGAAGCGGGATGCGACGAAGCAGGTCGGGGTTGTCTTGCTGGTCCCGTTTTTGCAGCTGCAGTGGTGCTACCCCCCGGTTTTTCCTGCGATGAACTGAACGACTCCAAACAGTTGACCGAAAAAAAGCGGGATGAAATGCGTTCGATCATCGAAAAAAATGCAGTGAGTTATGCTGTGGCATCCTGCTCTGCCGAAGAGATCGATGAAATGAATATCCTCTGGGCATCGGTCGAGGCGATGCACCGGGCACTGCGAAAGTTGCTGTTGCCACCGGCTCATATTCTGGTGGACGGAAACCGTTTCCGTCCCTTCGGGTCCATTCCGCATACCTGCGTGGTGAAAGGAGACGCCCTGTTCCAATCTATTGCTGCTGCATCTGTCCTGGCCAAGACCTATCGCGACGAATATATGCAGGAACTGCATGCGTTGTATCCCGGATACGGGTGGGACTGCAACAAAGGTTATCCCACTGCGAAACACCGCCAGGCTATTCGGGAGCTCGGTAGCACGCCTGTGCACCGGAAAAGCTTCCAGCTGTTGGAACGTCAGCTGATGCTTGACTTCTGACGCCTATCTATTTTTTCAGGGAGAGCGCGATGCGTTTCCTTTCCATATCGATCGACAACACCGTTACTTCCACATGTTGATGGAGCGATACCACCTCCGTCGGATTAGAGACAAATCGGTCGGCCAACTCCGAGATGTGTACCAGTCCGTTTTCCTTGATACCGATGTCTACAAAACAACCGAAGTTTGTGATGTTGGTGACGATGCCTGGTAGCTTCATTCCCTCTTTCAAATCCTGGATGGTGCGGATGTTTTGGTCAAATTCCAGTACTTGCACTGTGGTGCGCGGATCGCGCCCCGGTTTCTCCAGCTCCTGCAAGATGTCGGTCAATGTCTCCATGCCTGCTTCTTCGGTTATGTAGTTATTTATGTCGATCGCAGCGATCAGTGGTTTGTTCCGAATCAGCTCTTTAACGGAGCAATGCATCTCGTGGGCCATTTTCTCCACGATGGGATAACTCTCCGGGTGCACCGCCGAGTTATCCAGTGGATTCTCTGCATCTGTAATTCGCAGGAAACCGGCACACTGCTCAAATGCTTTTGCTCCCAGTCGGGGTACTTTTTTCAGTTCTTTCCGTGAACGGAATGGACCGTTCTCAGTACGCCAGGTCACAATATTTTGTGCCAGCGAATCCCCCAGTCCCGATACATAAGTGAGCAGATACCGGCTTGCAGTGTTGAGATTCACACCCACCAGGTTCACGCAGCTTTCTACGGTCTGGTCGAGAGAATGTTTCAGCTTTGCCTGATCCACATCATGCTGATATTGACCTACACCGATCGACTTGGGATCAATCTTCACCAGCTCAGCAAGTGGGTCGCTCAGTCGCCGGCCGATAGAAACAGCGCCACGCACTGTCACGTCATACTCAGGAAACTCCTCCCTTGCTATTTTGGAGGCCGAATAGATCGATGCCCCGTTCTCGCTTACCACAAAGACCTTTACTTCCTTCTCATAGCGCAGGTT
>DHTF01000054.1:34797-56767 GCA_002411515.1 Proteiniphilum sp. UBA5267
AGCTTGACCACCTTAGCTGCCGCTTTGCTCGACTCGTTTTGTGGCGGGTGGGGAAAAATGGTTTCGTTGTGTAGCAGGTCCCCTTGCTCGTTCAGACAGACCAGCTTACAACCAGTACGAAAACCGGGATCGATGGCCAGAATACGTTGCTGCCCCAAAGGGGGTGATAGCAAAAGCTGGCGAAGATTGTCTGCAAAGACAGCGATCGCCGCCGCATCGGCTTTCTCTTTGGAGAGATTGGCAAACTCCGTCTCTATGGAAGGTTTCAACAGACGCTTGTATGCATCAGTTACCGCTTCCTCCACCTGATCGGCCGCTGGCACATCTCTTTTGGCATATCGGGGAACCAGCCTGTCGAGGCATTTTTCGTCGTCCGGAGAGATGGCGACCCGTAGAAACCCTTCTGATTCACCCCGACGGATAGCCAGGATGCGGTGCGAAGGACATCGGGACAGCGGGGTGGAGAAATCGAAATAGTCGGCATATTTTTCACCTTCCTGCTCCTTTCCCTTTACCACCTTCGATGTGATGATGGCATCGTGAGAAAATATATTCCGGATCAGCTGACGGGCATTTGCATCTTCGTTCACCCATTCGGCAATGATATCACGTGATCCTTTCAGTGCAGCTTCTACATCAGCTACCTGTTCATTCAGAAATTGTGTGGCTTTTGACTCCACCGGTTCGTGATGTTGAGCCATCAACCAATTGGCGAGCGGTTCCAGTCCGTTTTTGCGGGCAATTTCGGCACGTGTTTGTCTTTTGGGTTTGAAGGGGAGATAGATATCTTCCAGTTCTGTGCTATCCCAGCAACTGTTTATTTTCTCGGCGAGTTCCGGTGTGAGTTTTTCCTGTTCTGAAATGGTTTTCAGAATAAATTCTTTTCGCTTCTCCAGTTCACAGTATTGCTCGTGTTGTGTCTTGATGTCGCCTACCTGTACCTCGTCGAGTCCGCCGGTAGCTTCCTTGCGGTAACGACTGATAAAAGGGATGGTGGCGCCTCCTTCGAGCAGTTTTACGGTGTTTTCCACACTTTTAAGAGAGAGGCCGAGTGACTTGGATATCAAGGAATGAATGAGAGACATCTGGGGTATTTTAAATCGTTGTAAAAAAACAGGTTGCCGGCTATACGGCCACTCTGTTTCGGCAGTTCCTGCAATCTGCAACTGCACACCAACTACAAAAGTACAAGAAATTTCTCTATCTTTACCTCTTTAAACAACGACTGTATGGCAAAACTAAAATCGGTCTACTTTTGCAGTAACTGTGGCCATGAATCACCCAAATGGATGGGTAAATGTCCTTCCTGCGGCGAATGGTCTACCTTCGTGGAGGAGTTGATACGCAAGGATGCTGCCTCCAAACAGGAAGATACCCGTTCTTTCGGGGAAGGCAAGAGCATACCGACAACGTTGCGGGAGATCAAAGCTGATGAGGAGCCGCGCATTGACATGCGTGATATCGAACTGAATCGGGTGCTCGGCGGCGGCCTGGTGCCTGCATCTGTTGTGCTGATCGGCGGTGAACCGGGTATCGGAAAGTCGACGTTGGTATTACAGACCATCTTAAAGCTAAATGGTATTCGCACGCTTTATGTCTCCGGAGAGGAGAGTGCGCGGCAGTTGAAGCTCAGGGCCGAACGCATTGGCATTGAAAATGATGATTGCCTGATTGTGTGTGAGACCAATCTCGATGAGATTTTCAAGCATGTGAAACAGGTGTCGCCTCAGCTGTTAATCATCGATTCCATTCAGACGGTCTACAGCGATGCGCTGGAGTCGTCACCCGGCAGCATCTCGCAGGTGCGCGAGTGTGCAGCGTCGCTTCTAAAATTCGCCAAACACTCAGGTACGCCTGTACTGTTAATCGGTCATATCACCAAAGAGGGAAGCATTGCCGGTCCGAAGATACTGGAACACATCGTGGATACGGTATTGCAGTTCGAGGGCGATCAGCACTATATGTATCGCATTCTACGGGGCATCAAAAACCGCTTCGGTAGCACAGCAGAGCTGGGGATATACGAGATGAACCAGTCGGGACTGCGCGAGGTGAGTAATCCCTCCGAATTGTTGCTTACGCAGAATCACGACGGGCTGAGCGGCGTCTCTATTGCCGCTGCCATTGAGGGTGTGCGCCCTTTTGTGATTGAAACACAGTCGTTGGTCAGTACGGCAGCTTATGGTACGCCACAACGTTCTGCCACCGGATTCGATATCAGAAGGATGAACATGCTGCTGGCTGTGCTGGAAAAAAGAGCCGGCTTTAAACTGGCACAAAAGGATGTCTTTCTCAATATTGCCGGTGGTCTGCGTGTGAACGACCCCGGCATGGACTTATCGGTCATCAGTGCAGTACTCTCTTCAAGCCTCGATATGGCCATTGACAGGGAAACCTGCCTCTGTGGTGAGGTGGGGTTGTCGGGAGAAATACGCCCGGTGAACCGCATAGAGCAGCGCATACAGGAAGCGGAAAAGCTGGGTTTCAGTCGAATGCTCATTCCTGCGAATAACCTGAAAGGCATCCAAAAGAAAACGACGTTAGAGTTGCAGCAGGTAAAAAGGGTGAGTGACGCATTCAGGATTCTGTTTTCTTGATTTCCAAAGCCTTCCAAATCCCAAACGATGAAGCGAAAATTAGCGCAGCAATCTTTTTATTTATCAAAAAATTATAGTACATTTGCAACCGATTTAATCAAGCAGGGTACCTTGGCCGAGTGGTTAGGCGCCGGTCTGCAAAACCGTTTACGGCGGTTCGAGTCCGCCAGGTACCTCCAGTATACCGGAACTTGTCAGCATGAATGACCTGTTCTGGTATCTTTTATATAGCGGGGAATTAAAAAATCAGCCCTAAAAATGTCAGGGTAACGACCAGACAAATCCCAGTTTTTATTCTTCGGCGTCCTCCTTTTTAAACGCATCGGCTACTTTGGCATAGTTCTCCTTCCACGCATCAGAGACAGACACAAAGAAATCGGCAGCACTATCCTTCACTACATCCCATTTACCGTCGGCAATATTTTCATATTCCTCCAACTTTAAGGATAGTTTATCTTTGACACCTTTTAAGTAATCGATCCGTTCCCGATAAGCGTCTCTGGTGTCTTCGGCAATTTCATCTACTTTCTCTTCCAATTTTGAAATATAATCGATCAATTCATTCAGCAATTCACGCGTTTTTTGTTTGAATTCTTCTCTCTTCATAGTGTGTGGGTGTTACGGTTCAACTTCAAATCATAAACATTTTGATTTACAGATTGGTTCAACGACAAGACATATTTGCTCCATTGAAACACAACCAGAGGTCACTGTGAATGTCTTGTGTGGAATATTTATGCTTTTAATTCATTATTTAGGATGACAATAAGTTAGCAAAACGAAGGAAAAAAGGTATCTTTGCAACTTAAATCCGAAATTAAGTATGTTGAATATTGTGATTTTTGGGGCTCCCGGATCAGGTAAGGGAACCCAAAGCGAGAAGCTAATAGAGAAATATGGTCTGAAGCATATTTCTACTGGTGATCTACTACGGTCGGAAATAAAAGAAAACAGTGAACTGGGACAGCTGGCCGACTCTTATATGTCGAAAGGGCAGCTAGTTCCCGATGAGGTAGTGATTGGCATGTTGGAAGGGTTGGTCAAAAAGTGCCAACACTGCAAAGGCTTTATTTTTGATGGTTTCCCTCGGACAATCGCGCAGGGTGAAGCGCTGGATGCCATGTTGAAGAAATATGATGAGAAAGTAAACGTGGTCCTGAGCTTGGAGGTAGCCGATGAAGAATTGATAATGAGGCTATTGAAGCGAGGAGAAATCTCCGGACGCACAGACGACAACAGGGAAACCATTGTATCACGCCTTCAGGTATATTATGATCAGACTGCCCCGCTGAAAGATTATTACAGCGCCCAGGGCAACTTAGTGAGAATACCCGGTCAGTGCTCTATTGACGACATCTTTTCACAGATGGAGGTTGTCGTGGATCGGATAATTGTGTAAAATATGGCAGAAACAAATTTCGTAGATTATGTAAAGATATTTTGCCGCTCCGGGAAGGGCGGTCGTGGTTCTGCACACTTTCGTCGGGAGAAGTATATCCCAAAAGGTGGGCCGGATGGAGGTGACGGAGGCGACGGTGGAAGTGTCATCCTACGGGGCAATCGCAACTACTGGACATTGCTTCATTTGCGTTATCAGCGACATATTTTTGCAGGTCACGGAGAAGGTGGTTCCAAAGCGCAGCGCTCCGGTAAAAAAGGAGAAAGCAAGATTATCGACGTCCCTTGTGGCACTGTAGCTTACGATGCGCATACCGGGGAGTATCTGTGCGATATCACCGATGACGGACAGGAAGTGGTGCTGCTGAAGGGCGGACGCGGAGGTCAGGGAAATCAACATTTCAAGACCGCTACCAACCAGGCACCGCGCTACGCACAGCCCGGAGAGCCTAATGAGGAGCGATGGGTGATTTTGGAGCTGAAACTGCTGGCAGATGTGGGGCTGGTCGGTTTTCCCAACGCCGGCAAGTCCACTTTGCTCTCGGTCGTATCCGCTGCGAAACCAAAGATAGCCAATTACCCCTTTACTACGCTCGAACCCAATCTGGGCATCGTAGGTTACCGCGATGGGAAATCGTTCGTGATGGCTGATATCCCCGGTATCATTGAAGGGGCAAGCGAAGGAAAAGGTCTTGGACTGCGTTTTCTGCGCCACATCGAGCGTAATTCTTTGTTGCTCTTTATGGTACCTGCCGACAGCGATGATATCAGGCGGGAGTATGAAATATTGTTGCAGGAACTGAAACAATATAACCCGGAATTGCTGGACAAGACACACCTATTGGCCATATCGAAATCGGATATGCTCGATGAGGAACTCATGGATGAGATCAGGAAAGATCTGCCGGCTATTCCACATCTCTTTATCTCTTCGGTCACCGGATACGGCATATCTTTGTTAAAAGACATGCTGTGGCGTGAGCTTAACTCGGCTGATGTTATTCCTGTCGTAGCCGCCCGTCATTCGCTGATTCACAGGAATCTTGATGTGTCTTCGCTGGAGTTTGAGCCGGAGGATCAGTTTCCGGCTGATGATGATCTCTACGAACCCGAAGAGGAGGACGATGCGGATGAGGATTATTACGAAGAAGATAATTAATCCGAGTCTTGATGAAGGTGCATCCCCAATACCGCAATCTACTGCAGTTTGATCTTTTTCGCAAGGAAGAGAGCATTCTGCATTTTTCTACTACCCGCACGGGAGGTGTGAGCAACGGCACCTATGCTTCTTTCAACATGGGAAATTTCTCCGATGATAATCCCTTGCATATTTACGAGAACCGTCAGATTCTCGCACGCATGTTTTACATGGAGATGGATCAGTTTATCGTTCCTCACCAGACCCATGGGACCCGTCTGTTGGTGATCGACGACTCATTTCTTGCGTTGGATCGGGCTGCGGCCATCGAAACAATGTATGGGGTGGATGCCACCATCACTTCAAAAAAAGGATTATTTCTTTGTGTCACTACCGCTGACTGTGTTCCCATTATCCTGTACGATAAAAAAAACGAAGTCATTGCTGCCATTCACGCAGGGTGGAAAGGAACAATGGGACGCATTGTGGCAAAAACCATTGAAGAAATGAGCCGCCTCTATCATTCATCTCCAGCAGACATCCTTGCCGGGATCGGACCTGCAATCAGTCAGCCACATTACGAAGTAGGTGATGAATTGGTTGCTGCATTTACCGAGGAGGGATTCGACCTCTCTGACGTAGCCGTGGCAAACCGAAAGAATCCGGCATCGAAATATCATCTCGACCTGAAAGAAATAAACAGGAGGGAACTCATTCGTTTGGGTATACCTTCGGAAAACATCGAAAAAAGTACCCTCTGCACCTTCGAAAGAGAGGAGCTTTTCTTTTCAGCTCGTAGGCAGACGGAGCACTCCGGTAGAATGCTAACCGGTATCCTGATGAAAAACAATTACCGATGAAATCAGATCAAGGAGAATGAGCCCGAAATGGTTGGAGCTTGGCCTCCAATGAAGAAATAAAAAAAGGGAATGACTATTCAAAATCATTCCCTTTTTCCTTTTTAGGCGTGGCCTAGAACCTGCCGGACGATTGCTTTCAATTAATAACGTGCACTCACCACGTCCCAATCAATAATCTTCCAAAGTTCCTTCAGGTGGTCGGCACGGCGGTTCTGATAGTCGAGGTAATAGGAGTGTTCCCATACGTCGAAACCCAAGATCGGGGTTAATCCTTTTGTGATAGGATTACCGGCATTACTTTCCTTTTCTATGGAGAGTTTGCCGCTCCCGTCTTTCGCCAGCCAGACCCATCCGGAACCGAATACAGAAGTTCCGGCAGCATTAAATTCTTCCTTAAACTTGTCAAACGAACCAAACTGGTTGTTGATGGCTTCAGCCAACGAACCTTTGGGCTCGCCCCCTCCACCTTGCTTGAACGAGGTGAAATAAAGGTTGTGGTTGTAAATCTGGCCTGCATTGTTGAAAATAGCGCCATCGCTCTCTTTTACTACTGTCTCGAGGTCGGCATCTGCAAATTTGGTGTCTACGACCAGCTTATTGAGATTATCTACATAAGCCTGGTGATGTTTGCCATAATGGAGTTCAACTGTTTGTTTACTGATAACCGGCTCCAAGGCATCGGTTGCATAAGGTAAAGCTACTTTCTCAAATTTCATATTTACGTTAATTTTAGAATTGTTGTTTTCGTTGTTTTTCGCGTTGGAATTACTGCACGCAATAAATGAAAGTGCCAATAATCCTATCAAAAGGGTCGAATGATTTATTTTCATTTTCCGATTGTTTTTGTCGTTTTCATTATAACGAAATCAACCCTCATTTGTTCGCACTTTTTTTGGGAGAAACTGTAGAAAGAGAAAAAGTCATTTCTATAAAAACAAAATAACAGCCAAATTATTTATTATTAGGCTGTTATTTGTTTAGTGAAAAGGCATTGCTTTTCTCTATGAGGATTTTAAAATATTTATTCCGAAGGATTCTTATCTATATCTGAAAGAGCAGATTCTGCTTCCTGTTTCGAAATGGGATCCTGTTCAACTTCTCCCGGTTGGGCGAGGAACACATTGTCGGTAGGGTGAGCTGGTTTGGATGGTATTTTCTCATCTTCTCCATTTTCCTTTTTGTGATCCAGAATCTCCTGCGAGCGAGATATCCACTTCCGTTTGCCGAAGATCTGCTCCAGGTCGTCGGCATAAATGATTTCTCTCTCCAGAAGAATGTTGGCCAGCTGGTTATGTCCTTCCGTCTTCTCGGTGAGTATTTGTTTCGCCCTTTCATATTGCTGGGCAATCATCGACTTCACTTCAGCATCGATTAGTTCTGCCGTGTCGTCGCTGTAGGGTTTCGAAAAAGTATATTCTTGTCCGGACGAATCGTAGTAGCTGAGATTGGGGAGCTTTTCACTCATTCCCATGTACGTGATCATTGCGTAAGCCTGTTTGGTCACTCTCTCCAGGTCGTTCATCGCACCCGATGAAATCTGTCCGATGAACACCTCCTCTGCCGCGCGTCCTCCCAGCAGGGCACACATCTCATCGAGCATCTGTTCCTTGGTGGTGATCTGTCGCTCTTCAGGTAGGTACCAGGCAGCGCCCAGAGCCTTTCCGCGGGGTACAATAGTCACCTTCACCAGAGGGTTGGCATGTTCCAGGAACCAGCTCAGCGTGGCATGTCCCGCCTCGTGAATGGCAATCGATTTTTTCTCACTCTGGGTGATAATCTTGTTCTTTTTCTCCAATCCGCCCACAATGCGATCTACCGCGTTCATAAAGTCGTCTTTCTGTACGAACTTTTTCTTCTTGCGTGCGGCAATCAGAGCAGCCTCGTTGCAGACGTTTGCAATGTCGGCACCCGAGAAACCTGGAGTCTGTCGGGCAAGGAAGTCCACGTTAATGGATTCATCTATTTTGATAGGGCGCAGATGTACTTTAAAGATCTCCTTGCGATCGTTCAGGTCGGGCAGTTCCACATAGATCTGCCTGTCGAATCGTCCTGCCCGCATCAGCGCCTTATCCAGGACGTCGGCGCGGTTTGTCGCAGCCAGGATGATCACCCCGCTGTTGGATCCGAAACCGTCCATCTCGGTTAGCAGCTGATTCAGTGTATTCTCTCTTTCATCATTCGAGCCGAAGTTCGTATTTTTACCCCGAGCACGACCTACGGCATCTATCTCATCAATGAAAACAATACAAGGGGCTTTTTCTTTTGCCTGACGAAAGAGATCACGTACGCGTGAAGCTCCTACGCCGACGAACATCTCCACGAAATCGGAACCCGAAATCGAGAAAAAGGGCACATTGGCTTCACCGGCTACCGCTTTGGCAAGTAATGTCTTACCTGTTCCTGGAGGGCCTACCAGCAGCGCCCCTTTGGGTATCTTACCACCCAGGTTGGTGTAATTGTTGGGATTTTTAAGAAATTCCACAATCTCCTGCACTTCTTCTTTCGCCTCAGAGAGGCCTGCAACATCTCTGAAGGTAACCTTTTGACTGGCGTCTTTGTCAAAGAGCTGAGCCTTTGACTTGCCCACGCTGAAAACGCCGCCGCCGCCACCACCGGCACCGCCTTGCATCCTTCGCATCATCCATATCCAGAAGACAATGAGCAGTATAAACGGGGCGAAAGTGATCAAGATGCCCCACAGTTCGGAGGAGGTGTTGAAACTTACCTCAATGTCGTATTTTTGCTCCGTTTTCACCTTGTCGATAAATTCGGAAATCGCATCTGCGGAGGCCCCTTCCACCTGGATAACCGGCATTCTTCCCACCCGGTTGGCATCTTCTCCGAAGACAACGGGTACCGACTCTTCCCGCACAACAGCCTCTGCTGTCCCTTTGTTGCTGTATATTACGATACTTTGCACTCTGTTTTCCAGCGCATACTGTTGAAATTCGGACCATTTCACTTCTTTCACGGTACTGTCCTGACCGAAGAACCACATGCCCATAAGTATGGCCAGGGCAACGGCATAAATCCAGTAGGGGTTAAAGGGGCGCTTGGGGTTTGTTCCCCCCATTTTGGGGCGTAAGGTTGGTTGTTTGTCCTGTTTATTGTCCTTGTTTGAATTGCTCATTTGTTGATATCCTGTTACACAGTTATTTGGCGTGATTGTATTCATTTAGTATGAAAACCCTTTGAAAAGATAGTAACAATTTTTCAGGGAATTAGTTTTTTTAAAGTTCGGGAATCTGTTCCGATTTGGCGTCTTCCCAGAGGGTGTCTATGTTGTAAAAGGTGCGGAGTTCGGGAAGGAAGATATGCACGATCACATTTCCGTAATCCATCCCGATCCATTCGGCCTGTTGTTGCCCGTGCACGCGGATAGGATGCTCCTGTATATTTTTCCACACCACATCTTCGATGGAGTTTGCGAGTGCCGATACCTGCGTGGGAGAGTTGCCTTCACAGATCAAAAAATAATCGCAGATGGCGCCCGACATTCCTTTCAGTTGAATCGCGCTGATATTTTTTCCCTTTTTTTCTTGAATCCCTTCAATGATACTCTGTAAGAGTTCGTTTTTTTCTATCATTCTTTGTTTTAAGTCTGTTAATGATACAAAGATAGGTTCTTTTTCTTAAAATCGATCAGCAAAAGTGATTACCCATCTTCTTTTATGTATGGAGAACAAAAACAGTGCCAAAAAAAATGAGTGTCAGGGAAAATCATTGTCATGCAAAGAACAGGCTTGCGATGAGGGTGAAGATTAATCCGCAAACTGAAATGATCGTCTCCATCACCGTCCAGCTTTGAAGGGTTTGTTTCTCATTCATCCCCAGATATTTTCCTACCAGCCAAAAACCGCTGTCATTTACATGGGAGAGCATGGTCGCACCAGATGCAATGGCTATCACAATCAGTGCCCGCTGAGGGTCGCTCAGTTCAAAAGCAGTGATAATGGGCGCTATCAGGCTGGAGGCGGTAATCATGGCTACGGTGGCCGATCCTTGTGTGACCCTCACAGCAGCAGAAATAAGCCAGGCCAGTAATATGGGAGGTAATGCAGAATACATCATTGTTTCGGCCATCAACTGCCCGATGCCGCTGTCTATCAACACCTGTTTCAGCACACCGCCGGCTCCGGTGATCAGGATAATGATGCCAGCCGGTCCCAGGGCTTTGGTGCTTAACTCCAGCACCTTCTGTTTGCTCATGCCTTTTTTTATACAAAGGAAGTAGGTGGCGGTTAACGTGGCAATGATCAGCGCGCTGAAAGGATGCCCAATAAACTCAACGACGTCTGTCCATACACTCGCGGTGATGATTTCCTTAGAAACGGCTACAGTGGTAAAGGTGTTCAGGAGGATCAGGATGAGTGGGAGCGAGATCACAATGATAATGAGCCGGAAAGAGGGGCGTTGATCATGTTCCTGCAGCGGTTCATCTACACCTTGTGGCGCTGAAAGATTGATTTTCCCCGATATGTATTTCCCGAAGAGAGGGCCTGCGATGATGGCCGTGGGTGCGCCCAGGAGAAACCCCAGTAATATTACCCACCCCAGTTGGGCGTCGATGATGTCAGCAACCGCAACAGGGCCCGGAGTAGGGGGGATAAAGCTATGTGTAACAGCCAGTCCTGCGAGCAAGGGGATGGCGTAATACAACAAAGAGCGTTTCGTGTCGCGCGACAAAGCATACACGATGGGGACCAGGATGATAAAGCCCACGTCGAAAAAGACCGGAATACCCACCATGAAGCCGGTGAGGACCATCGCCCAGGGTGCGCGTTCTTTGCCAAATTTCTTTAACAGGTAATCAGCCAGAGACTCTGCTCCACCCGAGCTTTCCAGCATCTGACCGAAAATGGCTCCCAGACCTACGACCGTTGCAACAAAACCGAGCGTGCCGGCCATCCCTTCCTGAATGGAACGGGATATATCGCGCAGCGGCATGCCGGTAAGTACACCCACGTAAATAGACGTCAGCAGCAAAGCAATAAATGCGCTGATTTTCAGTTTCAGTACCATGAACAGCAGCAACAGCACTGCCGAAACAACGATCACAGGGATGGACAGGGTTGACATCTCTTATTACAATGCGAAAAATATAAACCCACCCGATGTTGTTTCACCAGGTGGGTCTATAACATGGTCATATTTTTTCTCGATTCATTACAAAGTTTTCAAGTTCAGGTTTCTCCAAACCACTTTGATGCCACCGCCATCGTGAATCTGCAGCGCAATGCGTCCCTGGGCTTTGCCAATTTTCTCATCGGTAAGATCCACCATCTCCTCCCCATTGAGGAAGGTTTTTACATTGTCTCCATCCACCACGATGCGCAAGGTGTTCCAATCGCCCACTTTCAGGATTCCTTCCTTCTCATCGGGGATTTGCACAAGCCATCCGCGGCCGTAAGATTCATAAATACCGCCTGTGTCGTTGCCTTTTGGGGCTACTTCCACCTGCCATCCGTTTACAATGGCGCCTGGCTCCACGAAGGAACGGATGAACACGCCCGAGTTGCCGTCGGCTTCCTGTTTGAATTCCACACTCAGGTCGAAATCGTCGTAATACGCACGGGTTGCCAGATAACCGTATTGCTTATCGGGTCCGCTTTCGCAAACCAGCAAACTATCCTGCACATACCATTTTTCTGTGCCGTATACCTCCCAACCCTGCAGGTCGGTACCGTTAAACAGCGATACTTCCGTTGTTTTACGGGGAAGTTCCTTGATCTTCACGTTGCGGAACCAGGCTGCCGAACCATGATCCTGCAAGCAGATCACACCTTTACGGGCCAGCCCGTATTCAGGAGCATTTTCCCACTTTCCGCTGTTTTTGCGAGAGAACCAGTCCTCGGTCCATGCCTCAAATTCGACGATCTTTTCACCATTGAGCCAGTGTTCCACATGTCCGTTGTCGAATACAATTTTCGAGGTGTTCCATTCTCCTGCCGGCTTGATGATGGTTTTGGCCGTGTCGGCAATATGCATGGCATAGTTAGCTCCTGTCTTTTGCCAATCCTCCAGTGGTTGGGGGAAATTTAAGTTGTCGATCAGTTGATACTCAGGTCCTGTAACATAGGGGACAGCAAACTTGGGATTTTCCACCACATGATACAAAACCCCGCTGTTGCCGCCGTCGGCAATCTTCCAATCCCAGACCAGTTCAAAGTTTTCATAGACCTTTTTTGTGACGATGTAGCCGTGTTCATCGGCACCTTCCCCTTTTGCCTGTATCATGCCATCTTCGGCAAACCAGGGCGCCGTGAGGCTGTCACCGTTGTAGTCGCGCCATCCCTCCAGGGTGGTGCCGTCGAAAAGGAGTTCCCATCCATCAGCTTTCTCTTGCTCGGTAAGCTGATTGTGCTTCGTTCCAGAGCTGCAGGCTGTTGCGAGTGTTGCCATAGCGATTGTACACATCAAAAAATTTAATTTCATCTTCTCTTTCTTTTTTATAGGATTAAACTTTGTAAGTTACAAATATAGGGAATTAATAGCATTACTGATGCTGGTGTTCAGGCTTATTTGGCCTGTAAAACCCAAAATTACTTTATTCTGTGTACCTTTGCACAATTCTCGCGTGGTTTTAAACCAAAAAGGAGAATCCGGTGTTTACTTACATGAGAAAATTTCCAGGGAACATTTCCAGGGAACATTTTCGCTAAAATTGTCGATGAATTTTGGAACGTATTGATCTGTCAGGTAATAAGGAAGTAAATGAGGCCCCGTTTGTGGCGTCGGTCGGTTTCTTTGATGGCGTGCACATCGGACACCGCCATCTGATTAAGCAGGTAAAAGAGGAAGCCAAACGACTTGGGTTGCCGTCGGCCATCGTTACTTTTCCAGTACATCCGCGTAAAGTATTGCAGAAGAACTATCAACCGGCGCTGTTATGCGGTTACGAAGAGAAGCTGGAGCAGCTGGCCACCACCCAGATTGATTATGTCATAAGCCTTCCATTCACGCCGGAGCTCTCCCGCTTATCGGCACGGTCGTTTATGGAAGAAGTTTTGAAAGAGAAGATTGGTGTGCACACGCTGTTCGTGGGATACGACCATCGGTTTGGCCATAACCGGGAAGAGGGCTTTGCTGCTTATCAAAGTTACGGGGAGGAGCTGGGCATCCAGGTGATTCAGGCTGCTGAATATCAGGTGGAGGGAGAGAACGTGAGTTCCACCAAAATAAGATTGTTGCTAAAAAAAGGTGAAATTCAAAGAGCAAACAGCCTTTTGTCTTATCATTATACGCTCTCTGGGAAAATTGTGGAAGGCTACCGGGTGGGACGCACCATCGGTTTCCCGACAGCGAATATGCGCTCCTGGGAGCGGTTTAAGGTAGTCCCTGAACTGGGCGTATATGCCGTGTTGGTGCATATCAGGGATATTATTTACAAAGGGATGCTCTACATCGGTACCCGTCCCACGTTGCACGACGATCCGGAGATCAGTGTGGAAGTCAATATTCTCGATTTCAGTGGCGATTTATACAATCAGTCGCTCACAGTGGAGTTCATCGATTTTATCAGGGCCGACCGCAAGTTCGATTCCATGGACGAACTGGTTGCGCAGATACATAAGGATAAGTCACAGGTACAGGAGCGTTTAAAAAACGAGAAGTGAAGTAAACCATTCCAAAAAAAATATGTTGACCAAAAGATTGAACAATGGGATTGAGATTCCGGTAATCGGACTGGGAACTTACAAAATAGGTCGTACCGACGAAGAGACCTACCGTGCTGTTCGTATGGCACTGGATGCCGGATACCGTCATATCGACACCGCCCCGCTCTATCTGAATGAAAAACCTGTAGGAAGAGCCATCCGGGAGAGCGGTATTGCACGGGAGGATATTTTTGTGACCACGAAGTTGTGGGGTACCGAGATCCTCTCTAATCGCATTCAGGAGGCGTTCGATACCAGTCTGTTGAATATGGGTCTCGACTATCTGGATCTCTACCTCGTGCACTGGCCTGTAAAAGGGAAGCTTGACTTCACGTGGCAGGCAATGGAACAGATCTACCAATCGGGGAAAGCAAAATCTATTGGTCTGAGCAATCATCTTGTGCACCATATTGAGGAGCTGTTGCAGAAGGCAACCGTTGTGCCCGCCGTGAATCAAGTGGAGTTGCATCCCTATCTGACACAGAAAGAATTGGTTGACTATTGCAGCCGGAAAGGCATTGTCGTTGAGTCATGGAGAACACTGGGGAGCGGTAAAGTACACTTTTTGGAGGAAGAAACGCTGAAAGAGATTGGCCGAAAGTACGACAAGACGCCCGCACAGGTTGTTTTGCGCTGGAATCTGGATCGTGGTCTGGTGGTAATTGCCAGGTCGTCAGATTTCCACAGGCAAAAAGAAAACCTGGCGATCTTCGATTTTCAGCTTACTTCCGAAGATTTAGCCCTCATCGACATGCTGAATAAAGATTACCGCACCGGTTTCCATCCCGACGAAATCACATTTTAATAAATACCCCTTTTGTTTAGTGCCTGCTGGTAAGCCCGTGCATTGCGTGCATGTTCGGCATGGGTGACGGCAAAGTTATGACGTCCCGAAAGGTCATCTTTTGCACACATAAACAGGTAGTTGTGCTTTTGTGGCGACAAGGTTCCATCGATGGCGCGGATAGATGGTATGCGAATGGGCCCCGGTGGCAGGCCGCTCTGCTTGTATGTGTTGTAGGGCGATTCCACCTCCAGGTGCCGGTAGAGGATGCGACGCAGCGTCACATCACCCACCGCAAACTTCACCGTGGGGTCGGCTTCCAGCCTCATTCCTTTGTTGAGGCGGTTCAGGTAGAGCCCGGCTACCACGGGATATTCATCGGCATAGGTCGCTTCCTCTTCCACGATGGAAGCCAGAATGGATACCTCCAACGGTGTCAGTCCAATTTTTTCAGCCTTGGCCTTGCGGCCTTCATTCCAGAAAGTATCATATTCTTTTTTCATCCGGTTCATGAGATTGTCGATGCTTGTATCCCAATACACTTCGTAGGTGTTGGGGATGAACATCGACAGGAAAGTCTCCTCCTTGAAACCGTACTTTTGGGCAGTGGCAGGCTCTTTGAGCGCATTCAGCAAAGTCAAGCTGTCCACCATCAGCTGTTGCGACATGCGTCCCGCCAGGTTCTCGGCCGTTCGCATATTGTTGAAAGTGATATCCGTCGGTGTTTGGTTTCCCGAGCGTAACAGACGAATGACATCGGGCATCGTCATGCCGTCGCTGATGGCATATCGCCCTGTTTTAATTTTGTTCGGATAATTCATCCGATCTGCCAGCAGACGGAATATTTTTTCAGAAGGGAGCGCAGCCCTCTCTCGGAGCTGAGTCACTACCTCTTCGTAGTTCTTCCGGCTGTCGATATAGATATAGGTAGTCTCCGACAGGGAGAAGGGTGTCATGATCATGCTGTAGGTATATATAGCGGCGGCAACAACCAGCAACAGCAGGAGAGATGCTATCCAGAGCAGGGGTTTATTTTTTTTCTTCATTCCGGGCAGGGGTGTGACATGAAAACTGGCGCAAATGTAAAAAGATTCGCCTGAAAATATCGCTTTTTCTTTGACAAGTTGAAAACAAACTTGTATATTTGCATCCGATTTTAGCAAAACCACAGGGAAGTGTGGGTGAGTGGCTGAAACCAGCAGTTTGCTAAACTGCCGTACGGGTAACTGTACCACGAGTTCGAATCTCGTCGCTTCCGCTCAAAGAGGCCGTCTCATGTTTGATCATGAGACGGTTTTTCTTGCTACCTTGTTGCTACCTTCTTGTTACCTTCTTGCTACCTTCTCGCTACCTTGTTCGGTATCCCTCCGTACTTCCCTCGTATATCCCTCGTATATCCCTCGTATATCCCTCGAACATCAAGGAGGAGATAACGGCCCATTACCAGCCCATTACCTGTGCATTACCCGTGCAGGAAGCTCTTTCTTGAAAATTAGACCCATCTCCAAAATTATTATGGCAGCCTCTAGTCCAGGGATGAGCGCCGGCATGAAGACTATTGTATAGACAATGTTGATGGTCCAAAGAAAAAAATGATCGAAAATATGTTGTATAACATGTTTTTTTGTGCTACCTTTGTCGTGATTTAAATGGCAAGCGAGTTGTTTGAAATCATTTTTAGGTTATCATTACATAATGAATGGCTTCTTAAACAGGCGGTTGCCGATGAATCATAACTTTTAAAAAAAAGAAAATTATGACAATCAGAAACCTAACCAAAGAAGAGATCTTGAGCCAGATAAAGTATCTGGAACAAAACATCTCAAACGGGTCTGTTTCTTATCGTACCAACAGATTGAACAGACTGCGTACATTGAGAGCAAGCTTGCGTTGTGCAAGCTAAGGATCACTAATCCGGAGAGCAGAAAGCAGGAATGGCCTGCAAGTATGCCGATGCGGTGGGAACCGAGACGCTGCTGAAGCTGAGTAACCGAAAGGTTCACGCAAGCTTTTTCTATGAATTTTATTTACAACTTATATATTACAGGCTATCCTATGGATAGCTTTTTTTGTTTGTGAAAGAGATTTATTGATATTTATGCCTAAAACACAGAAAAAGGTGATTTGAGATGTGATTTTTGTATATCTTTGTGTGATTATCTAACAAAAAGACTTATTTAATTTATAATTATGATGGATTTATTATCTGCCAGATTGTCTTCCTTGTCCCCGTCGGAGACCTTTGCGATGGCGCAGAAAAGCAATGAGCTGAAAGCGCAGGGTATCGATGTAATAAACATGAGTGTGGGTGAGCCCGATTTCACCACTCCCGACCACATCAAACAAGCTGCAAAAAAAGCGATCGACGATAATTTTTCATTTTACTCTCCGGTTGCGGGTTTTCCCGACCTGAAGAAGTCGATATGCGACAAGCTGCAAAAAGAAAACGGGCTGGAGTACACACCCGCACAAATAGTGGTTTCCGGAGGTGCCAAACAATCGCTTTGCAATGTCATTCTCTCTATCATAGACAAAGAGGAAGAGGTCATCATTCCTGCTCCCTATTGGGTGAGTTATCCAGAAATGGTGAAGCTGGCCGAAGGAAAATCGGTGTTTGTCTATGCCGGCATTAACCAGGATTTCAAGATCACACCCCAGCAACTGGAAGAAGCCATTACCCCAAAAACCAAGGCGCTGATTCTCTGTTCTCCCTCCAACCCCACGGGAAGCGTCTATACCAAGGAGGAGCTTCAGGCGCTAGTAGCGGTGTTGGAAAAACACCCGAAGATCTATGTGATTGCCGATGAGATTTACGAACACATCAACTACATCGGACAGCATGAATCCATTGCTCAGTTTGCCACCCTCCGCGACCGGGTGATTGTGGTGAACGGTGTGTCGAAGGGATATGCCATGACCGGCTGGCGCATTGGCTGGATTGCCGCGCCACAATGGATTTCTGCTGCCTGCAGCATGTTACAGGGACAATATACTTCCGGTCCTTCCTCTATTTCTCAGAGAGCGGCCCTGGCTGCCTATACCGGAGATCAGTCCTGTGTGAGCGAGATGAGGGTGGCCTTTGAAAGAAGACGCAACCTCATTGTGAAGCTGCTCGGCGAGATACCGGGGCTGAATGTAAACAACCCGATGGGCGCATTTTACATCTTTCCCGAGTGCAAAAGTTATCTCGGCAAATCCTACAATGGGAAAACGGTGAACAGCGCTACCGATGTGGCCATGTATCTGCTCGAAGAAGCGCACGTGGCTTGTGTGGGCGGTGATGCCTTTGGTGCCCCGGGATGCATTCGGTTATCGTATGCCACCTCCGATGAAAATATTGAGAAAGCTGTTGCACGTATAAAAGTTGCGTTGGCAAAATTGTCCTGATCGCGGCAATGGCAAAAATGATCGCAACGGGAATGAAAAGATGAAGAACCGTTGCGGAGAATAATAAATAAACAGAGGGCTCCGTCACATTGTGATGGAGCCCTCCGTCGTTTCCGGGTAGAAAGGAAATGCTTAGAATATTGCTTTCACCATGACCGGGAAATGGTCCGATGGAAAGCGTCCATAGGGCAATTCGTTGAGAACGCCGTACTTCTTGACCTTGATTTGCGGTGTCACCCATATGTAATCGATGCGGTTTTCACCGGGGGAGTCCATGCTATAGGAGTTGAAAGTGCCGATTGTTCCATAAGGAGGCTCTTCGGTTACCAGATAAGAGTCGTTCAACAGTTTCGATCCATAAATGATTTGAATAGGCTCCGATTGGGGCGTGGCATTGAAATCGCCAGTGACAAACACCGGCGTGTTTCCCGCTATCTTTTGTATGCGTTCTATCAGCAACAGCGAAGAATTCTTTCGGGCCACCTGTCCCTGGTGGTCGTAATGCACATTGAACGCATAAAATACCTTTCCCGATTTCTTTTCTTTGAATTTCGCCCAGGAGCAGATGCGGTTGCAGCAAGTGGCATCCCAACCTTTGCCTGGTACCTCCGGCGTTTCGGAGAACCAGAAATTGCCGCTCTGCAGCAGCTTGAACCGCTCTTTTTTGTAGATGATGGCCGAGTGCTCACCCGCGTCTTTGCCATCATCGCGGCCGCCGCCTGTGTAAGTGTAGTCGCCCAGTTCAAGAATCCCATCCAACTGATGTTTAAAGCCCTCCTGGGTACCAATGATATCCAGTTCGTGAAAACGAATTAACCCTTTCACCAGCTCTTTGCGATGGGGCCAGGCATTCTCTCCATCACTGGGTGTGTCCATTCTCAAATTAAATGAAGAAATACGTAGGGTGGTCTGTTTTTTGTCTTTTGCCGATAACCCCGTCACCGACAGGAGGATGAGGCAAATCCATGTGATCGTTTTTTTTGTCATTGTCATGCTGTTGTTGTCTTGTTTTGTTTACATCCCAATATAAAGGTTATGATTGAGGCCGAAAGTAGTTTTTTTTCTCGGGACCGACAAATATGAGGCCGGTTATCTGCGATTTATTTTGTGTTTGTGGTTCATGTGCATCGGCTTATCAATATAAGTCGATTGTGATTTCTCAATTTATTACTACCTTTGCATCTTAAAATTTGTACGGCATAAATTTCATTGAGAATGAGTAAGAAGTTCCCGGAATATAATCAATTGAATCTGTCTGATGTAAACAAGGAGATGTTGAGTTTATGGGATGAAAAGGAGATTTTCAGAAAGAGTCTTGAACAGCGCCAAGGTCATCCCCGGTTTGTGTTTTATGAAGGTCCCCCCTCTGCCAACGGCATGCCAGGCATCCATCATGTGATTGCACGATCGATCAAAGATATCTTTTGCCGATACAAGACGATGAAAGGTTTTCTGGTCAACCGCAAAGCCGGATGGGATACACACGGCCTTCCGGTGGAGCTTGGCGTGGAAAAATCGATGGGTATCACCAAGGAAGATATCGGGAAAAAGATCACGGTGGAGGAGTACAACGCTGCCTGCCGCACCGAGGTGATGAAATATACGCGGGAGTGGGAAGAACTGACCCGTAAAATGGGCTACTGGGTAGATATGAGCGAACCCTATATCACCTACGACAACCGCTACATCGAAACACTCTGGTATCTGCTCAAAACACTGTACAACAAAAACTACCTTTATAAAGGGTATACCATACAACCTTACTCTCCCGCTGCCGGAACCGGCCTGAGCACCCATGAGCTGAATCAGCCCGGTTGCTACCGTGATGTAAGGGATACCACCTGCACGGCACAGTTCCTGATTCACAACCCGCTGCCTGAGTGGCAGGAATTCGGGGAGCCTTTCTTCCTGGCCTGGACCACCACGCCCTGGACACTGCCGTCAAATGTATTGCTGGCAGTAGGAAAGCAGATCGAGTATGTAGCGGTGCAGACTTACAACCCCTATACCGGTAAGCCCATGACAGCGGTGCTGGCAAAAAATCTTCTTGGGGTTTATTTCCCGGAGAAAAACCGTGCACTGTCGCTGGAAGATTATAAGCCAGGTGATAAAAATGTACCTTACCGCCTGATCGATAAAGTATGGAAAGGTTCCGATCTTGCCGGCCTCGGCTATGAACAGCTTATTCCCTGGGTGAAGGCAACGGACAACGCATTTAAGGTGGTGACCGGCGATTTCGTGACCACCGAAGACGGTACGGGCATCGTGCACATCGCGCCCACCTTTGGTGCCGATGACATGAAAGTGGGAAGAGAAAACGACGTGCCCGGACTGCTGCTCACCGATAAAGAAGGTAATCCCCGTCCCATGGTGGATCTGACGGGCAAGTTCTTCCGGCTCGAAGATCTGGATCCTGACTTTGTACAGCACAACATGGATGCGGAGCGCTACAAAGAGTATGCAGGACGTTATGTAAAAAATGCGTACGACGACACGCTCACAGAGGAGGATGCCACGCTCGATGTGGATTTGTCGGTGATGCTGAAACAACAGAACCGTGCTTTCCGCATCGAAAAGCAAGTTCACAACTATCCGCACTGCTGGCGCACCGACAAGCCGGTGTTGTATTATCCGCTCGATAGCTGGTTTATCCGCACAACGGCATCTCGTGACAAGATGATAGAGCTCAACAATACCATCAACTGGAAACCGCAATCTACGGGTACAGGACGTTTTGGCAAATGGCTCGAAAACCTCCAGGACTGGAACCTGAGTCGCAGTCGTTACTGGGGTACACCGCTGCCAATCTGGCGTACCGAGGACGGTAAAGAGGAGAAATGTATTGGCTCGGTGAAGGAGCTCTACGAGGAGATGAAAAAGGCGCTGGATGCCGGCGTAATGACCGAACTGCCGTGGAAAGGACTGGATCTGAACGAATACAAGGATCTGTCATATGATCAGATTGATCTGCACCGTCCTTATGTCGACAATATTGTGCTGGTTTCCGATAGCGGGAAGCCCATGAGACGGGAAGCTGATCTGATTGATGTCTGGTTCGATAGTGGAGCCATGCCTTTTGCTCAGTTTTTTTATCCGCATATTTCGGAGGAGGAATTTGGAAAAGTATTCCCTGCCGACTTCATTGCCGAAGGTGTCGATCAAACCCGCGGCTGGTTTTATACCTTGCACGCCATTGCGTCCATGGTAAAAGGGAGCGTAGCGTTCAAGAATGTGATTTCAAACGGTTTGGTGCTCGATAAGAACGGCAACAAGATGTCGAAACGTCTGGGCAATGCCGTGGATCCATTCGAGACCATTGAAAAACATGGATCCGATCCCCTTAGGTGGTACATGATCACCAATGCGGCGCCATGGGACAACCTCAAATTCGATGTTGAGGGTGTGGAGGAGACCCGTAGAAAATTCTTCGGTACGCTCTACAATACCTATTCCTTTTTTGTCCTATATGCCAATGTGGACAACTATCGCGATCAGTATCCACAGATTCCGCTGCAAAAAAGACCTGAGATTGACCGTTGGATCATCTCCCTGTTGCACTCTCTCGTGAAAGAGGTAGATCTGGGTTATGCACAATATGAACCAACCAAAGCAGGACGCGCCATAGCCGATTTCGTGAACGACAACCTCAGCAACTGGTACGTGCGCCTGAACCGCAGACGTTTCTGGGGAGGCGAGATGACCGATGACAAACTGTCGGCCTACCAGACGCTGTATGAATGTCTGGTGACGGTGACGAAGCTCATGGCGCCCATTGCTCCCTTCTACGCCGATAAGATGTATCTCGACCTGATCTCGGTCACCCATAGCGAAGAGCTTGAGTCAGTGCACCTGGCCGATTTTCCGCAGGCCGATGAGCAGCTGATCGATCGGCCACTTGAGGAACAGATGTATCTGGCGCAAACGGCATCATCCATTGTGTTGGCACTGCGACGCAAGGTGAATATCAAGGTGCGTCAGCCTCTCTCCCGCATCATGATCCCTGTCGTGGACGAAGAGCAGAAGCAAAATATATCAGCCGTTGAGTCGCTCATCCTCAGCGAGGTGAATGTGAAAGAACTGCATTTCGTGGATTCGGCCAGTGACATGCTGGTGAAACGGGTCAAGCCTGATTTCAAAAAACTGGGGCC
>DHTF01000054.1:56828-59564 GCA_002411515.1 Proteiniphilum sp. UBA5267
ATCCTCAGCGAGGTGAATGTGAAAGAACTGCATTTCGTGGATTCGGCCAGTGACATGCTGGTGAAACGGGTCAAGCCTGATTTCAAAAAACTGGGGCCGCGTTATGGAAAGATCATGAAACAACTGGCACAAAGTATACAAGAGATGGATAAGCTTCGGATCATCGAACTGGAGACAAACGGCTCTGTGCTGTTGATGGTCGATGGACAAGAAGCCGTGATTACGACAGACGATGTGGAGATCATTTCGGAAGATATTCCCGGATGGCTGGTGGGCAATGAGGCCCGACTGACTGTGGCACTCGATATCACGCTCACCGCTGATCTGCAAAAAGAAGGGATAGCCCGTGAGCTGGTGAACAGGATTCAGAATCTTCGCAAAGCAAAGGACTTCGAAATTACCGATCGCATCATCATCCGACTTTCGTCGAACCCGGCTTTTGATGAAGCGATCATGGCAAACAGCGACTATATCCGGAATCAGGTGCTGGCCGATGAAATTGTGATAGTGGAGGAACAGCTTGAGGATCAGATAGAAATTGATGATCAGTCACTGACTGTATGTATCCGCAAAAACAATTGAGAATTGTTTGTTTTATCTGTATCTTTGTGAAGGCATCAGAACGAGAACAAACATTATAGATTCATGTTTGTTGTAGATAAACTTTGATTTCAATACGGAACACAGCCAATAAACTTATATATCATTATGAGAGAAAAGACAAGATATTCAGACGAGGAGTTGGACGAATTCAGGACAATTATCAACGAAAAATTGCAGGTCGCCCGTCAGGAGTATGAAAATTATCGTGCTGCTGTAACCAACACCGATGGTAACGATACCATTGATACTTCTCCCACCTATAAGGTGCTTGAAGAGGGTGCATCCACACTCTCCAAGGAGGAAGCCGGCAGATTGGCACAACGTCAGATGAAATTTATCCAGAATTTGCAGGCAGCACTGGTGCGCATCGAGAATGGCACTTACGGTATCTGCCGTGAAACAGGCAAGCTGATTCCCAAGGAACGGCTGCGTGCGGTACCTCATGCCACACTCAGCATTGAGGCCAAGTCGGCAAAGAAAAAGTAATTTCTCACAGATGAAAAATGGTGTACGCAAGGCCTGGATGGCCGTAGCAGTTGTATTTTTGGTTCTCCTGGTCGATCAGCTCTCCAAGATATGGGTGAAGACGCATATGGAATTGTACGAAGCCATCCCTATAACCGATTGGTTCCGGATTTATTTTGTGGAGAACAATGGGATGGCTTTCGGTATTGAAGCAGGTGGAAAACTTTTCCTGTCGATGTTTCGCATCGTCGCTGTGATCCTGATCATCTTTTACATCAGGAGACTGGTTAAAGACCATTACAAAACGGGATTCATCGTTTGTGTGTCACTCATCCTGGCAGGTGCCACCGGGAACATCATCGATAGCATCTTTTATGGTGTTATTTTCGATTCCAGTTACCCCGGACACATTGCTTCTCTTGTTCCCTGGGGGGAAGGTTATTCTTCTCTCCTGCACGGCAAGGTGGTTGATATGCTTTATTTTCCGCTCTTCAGCGGTAGTTGGCCCCACTGGGTGCCACTGGTGGGAGGAGAGGATTTTCTCTTTTTTCGCTTTATTTTCAATATAGCTGATTCGGCGATCACAGTGGGTGTCATCCTGATTCTGCTATTTTACAGAAAAACATTGTCCTATTCGTTGTTGTCAAAAACAGAGCGTGAAAAACTCGATAAAGAAAAACAGGAAAAGGAAAGTGAAAGTTAGATATGCTTCATATTTTTTCATTGTCTTCTTGATGGTCGTATCGGTCTCTTCCTGCCAGAACCGTCCGAAGGAAGTATTGAGCAGAAAGCAGATGGAAAAGGTGATGTATGATGTGTACGTTGCCGAAGCTACCATAGAGAATGACTACTCTCTATTCAATACGCCCGAAAAAAAAGAAGCCTATATCCAGGAAGTGTTTGCCATACATGGCATTACACAGTCCCAATGGGATAGTTCCTTGTCGTGGTATTCCGACCGGATTGATTTATATCTGAAGATGAATGACTCAGTGAAAGCTCGCCTGCAGCGTCAGCGCAGTGACATCGACTTGTTGTTGACACAACAGCGCTCCACCCAGTTTACGGATCCTGCGCTCCTTTCAGCTTCCTATATTCCAAAGACATATCTCTTTTTCAACCCTTCCGTACGAAACGGATTTCGCTTTCAGCTCGACTCAATGGAAATCGAAGATCAGATTGAGGATGAACATTTTTCTTTCACATTCAGTGTTGTGGGTATACCACCGGGTTTTCAGTCCCGTTTTTTCTCTCTGCTTTCTTTGCAGTATGCCGACACAACCTTTTATAAGTGGCAGAATATAGATGAAAATAAAACCTACAGCATAAAAGCATCGAAATTTATTGAGAACGATACCCTCAAACAAATCCAGGGTTTTGTGAATTTACAGGATACCACAGCCAGAGCTTCACAAATAAGCTTGTATAATATATTTCTTGGTAATCAATCAAATGCGAAGGACACTTTGTCGTTGCAAGGGGATGAACTCCTCAAAGAGAGAGCAAAACGAAAACTGCAAAAATCCATTAAACGCACCGACAACGATTCGTTATAGAGAAAAGCTATTGATCATTTGTCATCTATTTTAAGGATAATTTGCTATATTTGCGGGATAAAATGAACTTTAATCGGTATTTTTTCAACATTGAGTCCACTTTAAAAAGTCG
>DHTF01000085.1:0-22407 GCA_002411515.1 Proteiniphilum sp. UBA5267
GACACTGTCCAATAAATTGTGTAAATGAAAAACTACAGGGATCCGTTCCTGTAGTTTTTTTCTTTTCAAACCCCTCATTTTTTTTTGAGAGGGGATTCGAAAAGAAAAAACATGATTAGTTAGTAAAGAATAATTAATTTTGGAAACATTTAATTTTATGGACATTCCCAAAGATTTATTAAACAAGGATTTTCTTTCTCAATTTAAGAGCGAGGAAGATGTAAGTAAATTTCTCACGGATTTGCATGCACGTGTGTTAGAGCAAATGTTGGAAGGAGAAATGGACTCTCATTTAGGCTACCAGAAGCACTCAGTAGAGGGTAATAACTCAGGTAACTCCCGCAATGGGAAGTATCCCAAGAAGATACAAACTCATTATGGAGAATCGGTAATAGAAGTTCCCCGTGATCGTGAAGGAGAGTTTGAGCCAGTTGCTGTACCCAAGCATCAAAGCAGAGGTTTATCTATTGAAAAACTGGTTATTTCTCTTTATGCCAAAGGAATGAGTGTGTCAGATATAGAAGAGGAAATGAAGGAGATATACGGCATTACACTATCAACTTCAGCTATATCCATCATAACCAACAAAGTGACTCAGGCAGCCATAGAATGGCAGAACAGACCCTTGGAGAGTCTTTACCTGATTGTCTGGATGGATGGTATCGTATTCAAAGTTCGTGATCAGGGTAAAGTGGTAAACAAGACTGTTTACCTTTGTGTAGGACTGAACAAGGATGGCTTCAAAGAAGTATTGGGTATGTGGGTTGGTAAAACTGAGAGTTCCAGTTTTTGGCTGGGTGTACTTACTGATTTAAAGGCTCGTGGAGCAGAAGATGTATTGGTCACAGTAACCGATAATCTGAATGGATTTACCGATTCGATTAAATCAGTTTTTCCCAATGCAACTACTCAGATTTGTGTGGTACATCAGATTCGAAACTCATGCAAATATGTGGTTTGGAAAGAAAAGAAAGAATTTACCTCTGATTTGAAGAACATCTATAATGCTCCCACCAAGGAGGTTGCTGCTCTGGAACTTGACTTGTTCGACCAAAAATGGGGAAAGAAATATCCTTATGCCATCCGTTCCTGGCGTGTGAATTGGGATGAACTGACCGCCTTTTTCGACTTTCCAGTGGAAATCAGAAGGATTATTTACACCACCAATCTCATTGAGAATCTGAATGGTAAAATCAGAAAATATACGAAAAATAAGCTTTCATTCCCAAATGATGATGCCCTGAAAAAGGCTGTCTATCTTTCAATCTCTGAAATTGAAAAAAGTTGGAATCAGCCTATTTGGAACTGGGGATTGATTTTTAATCAATTTCTCACTATATTTGAAAACAGGATTCAAGTTTAAAACCTGAACCCTGTAGTTTGCAGTTTACACAAAATTTTGGATAGTCCCTATTATGATGAGACGGCCTCGCTTTTCTTTTTTAACAGGAACGGGATTTATTCTTCGTCTCCTTCGTCCATGTTGTGGAATACATTCTGCACATCCTCATCCTCTTCGAACTTGTCGAGCAGCTTCTCAATCTGAGCACGTTGCTCCTCGTTAAGGGTTTTGGTGTCGTTGGGTATGCGTTCAAATTCGGCAGAATGAATCTCAAAACCGTTTCCCTCGAGGTAGGACTGGATATCGGCATAGGATTTGAAATCACCATAGAGCAGGATTTCCCCTTCATCCGGCACTACTTCATCCACCCCGTAGTCAATCAGTTCCAGTTCCAGATCTTCGAGTGATACGCCTTCTTTCTCCGCGATTCGGAAGACACATTTGTGATCAAAGAGAAACTCGAGGCTGCCCGATGTTCCCAATGAGCCACCGTGCTTGTTAAAGTAACTACGTACATTGGCCACGGTGCGGGTGGGGTTGTCGGTAGCTGTCTCCACAACGATGGCGATGCCGTAAGGTCCGTATCCTTCGTAGACCATCTCCTTGTAGTCCGACACATCCTTGTCGGTTGCTTTCTTGATGGCGCGTTCTACGTTTTCCTTGGGCATGTTCTCCTTCTTGGCCTGTTGCTCCAGCACACGCAGCCTGGGGTTGGTAGCAGGGTCAGGACCTCCTTCACGGACGGCAATGGTGATCTGTTTACCCAGCTTGGTGAAAACGCGGGCCATATTGCCCCATCGTTTCAATTTGGTTGCTTTCCTATATTCAAATGCTCTTCCCATATGATTACAATTCTGATCCGAAGTCTTTGTGACAGGCTTGACAGATCTGTTTTAATTTTTTATTTATTTACATCATTATATTATCATCACATCTGCACATCATCACATCAATTTATCTTAACTGTGCCCCCAGCTCCTTCTCCAGATTCAGTCTGATTTTTTGCATTACACCGTCTATCTGCTTGTCGTTCAGCGTTTTTTCTTCGTCTTGCAGGAGAAAGTTCACTGCGTAAGATTTCTTTCCCTCGGGCAGGTTCTTTCCTTCATATACGTCGAAAAGAGTCACTCCCTTGAGCAGTTTCTTTTCTGACTGGAAGGAAATCTGTTCGATTTGAGCGAAGGTGATCTCTTTGTCGATCAGCAATGCCAGGTCCCTACTAACAGCCGGGAATCTGCTCATTTCTGCGAACTGTACCGAAAGTTTCTCCGTTTCTTTCATGAGCGCATCCCAGTTCATTTCAGCGAAATATACCGGTGTTTCGATATCAAACAACTGGCTGATTTTTGGGGAGACGATGCCGAAGCTACCAACTGTTTTTTTGAATGTGCGGATGGTCATGCCATTGGAATAGAGATCATTCTGTAGCGGTTCAAACAGGATTTGATTTCTGCCGGCCCCCAATCTCTTCAATACATTCTCCAGGTGCGCTTTCAATTCAAAGACGGAGCTTTGTTCTTCAGCCGAAGCCCAATTCTTGTGGGTGCGTTTTCCGCAGATCCATAACCCGATGCGCGTTTCTTCGGCATATTCGGCAAGTATTTTGTCTTCTCTTTTTTTGTCCGCGTCGTAACGGTAACAGTTCCCGAATTCGTAAAACCGGATGTCACCCTGCTTGCGGTTGCGGTTATAGGCGATGCTTTCGAGTCCGCCAAAAAGCAGCGTCTGGCGCATCACGCTTAGGTCGTTGCTCAACGGGTTCACAAGCGACACACAGTGTGCTGCGGGATAGCTCTCCAGCCCTTCGTAATATGATTTTTTTGTGAGAGAGTTGTTCATGATCTCACCGAAGCCGTTTGCTGAAAGCTGTTCGGAGATGAGTGTCTGCAGCTTGTGCTTGCGGTCGGTCGGCGTCTGATAGGAGAGGTTTGCTTTCAGCGCATCGCTGATCTCAACATTGTTGTATCCGTAGATGCGAAGGATATCTTCGATGACATCCACGTCGCGGGTCACGTCCACCCGATAGGTAGGGACTCGCAACGTGAGCCCCTCCTCGTTTTCATGCGTGATGGCAATCTCCAGGCTTTGTAAAATATTTTTGATGGTTTCCCGGGGGATGACCTTCCCGATCAATGCATTTGTCTTTTTATAAGAGAGCGTCACTTCTTGCTGTACAATCGGTTCAGGATAGACGTCTTGAATCTCGCCTTCAATTTCGCCGCCAGCCAGTTCTTTCACCAGCAGTGCCGCCCTTTTGAGTACATATACCGTGTTGTTGGGATCGGCGCCCCTTTCGAAGCGGAAAGAGGAGTCTGTATTCAGACCATGTCTGCGCGCGGTCTTACGTACCCAGGTTGGATGAAAGTAGGCCGATTCCAGAAAGATGTCCTTGGTATTCTCGGTCACACCCGAATGGAGTCCACCGAAAACGCCGGCAATACACATTCCCTCCTCGGTATTACAAATCATCAGGTCTCGGTCGCTTAGCGTGCGTTCCTGCTCGTCGAGGGTGACGAACTTCGTTTCGTTGGGCAGGGTGCGTACCACTATTTTGTTCCCCTTGATTTGTGCCGCATCGAACGCATGCATGGGATGTCCGGTTTCGTGCAATACAAAGTTGGTGATGTCCACAATGTTGTTGATGGGACGTAGGCCGATGAGCAGCAGTTTATTTTTCAGCCAGTCGGGACTTTCCTTTACCGTGACACCCCGGATGGTGAGGCCTGAGTAGCGGGGACAGGCTTCCTGGTTTTCCACCACCACCTCGATGCCACCCTCTTTTTTGTCGATGGCAAAGGTGTCGACCGATGGTTTGGTCAGTTTGCAGGGCTTACCGGCCTGCAAAAGCTGGGCTGCCAGGTCACGTGCTACACCGTAGTGGGAGGCTGCATCCACTCTGTTGGGCGTGATATCTACCTCCAGCACATAATCGCTTTTTACGTTGTAATAGTCTTTCGCGGGTGTACCTACCGGTGCATTCTCAGGAAGCACGATGATGCCATCGTGGGAGGTCCCTATGCCAATTTCATCTTCGGCACAGATCATGCCCAGCGACTCTTCACCCCTTATTTTTGAACGTTTTATGGTAAACTCTTCGTTGCCGGCGTAGAGTTTGGTTCCCACTGGGGCTACCACCACCTTCTGTCCGGCAGCCACGTTGGGTGCACCGCACACAATATTCAGCGGTTCGCCTCCATCGCCGATATCGACGGTGGTTAGATGCAGATGGTTGGAGTTAGGATGATCTACGCAGGTAAGTACTTTCCCGATGACCAAACCTTCGAGTCCTCCTTTGATGGTTTGTATCTCTTCCACACTTCCTGTTTCCAGACCGATGGAAGTGAGGGTGTCGGCCGTTTCCTGCGGCGATAATTCAAAGTGCAGATACTCTTTGAGCCAGTTATAAGAAATATTCATTATGATAAAATTGATTCTGAATGATCAGACAGAAATGAAACTGGTGAGATTGGGCTAAAAAAAGACCTCAGATCAGGAAAACCAGTCTCAGGCAATCTGTTTGGACCGACAAAAAAACCGGTTTCCTGCAGACGATGCTGTTCTGTTTGAAATTGAGGCCAAAATTACAAAAAAATGCTGAGAATACGCAGTATAACTTCTAATTTCCGTACTACGGTGGTGTCCTTAGCTTGCGGGACGTACGGAGCTGTTTGCAAATCATGTTAAAAAAACAGGAGCGGGTTCAAAAAGATGACCCACCCCTGTCGTTTTTTTATGACCTTATTTACTTTGGAATCAATATCCCCTGATGGCTTTCACTCCAGGGAGCACTTTCCCTTCGATCATCTCGAGGAGGGCGCCGCCGCCGGTGGAGACGTAGGATACCTTGTCGGCATGGCCAAACTTGTTGACACAGGCAACCGAGTCACCGCCTCCCACGAGGGAGAAAGCGCCCTTTTGGGTTGCTGCCACAATGGCTTCCGATACTGCGCGTGAGCCGTTGGCGAAGTTGTCGAATTCAAACACGCCCACGGGGCCATTCCAGAGGATGGTTTTTGAGTTTTTGATCACCTCTGTGAATGTTTTTTCAGACTCGGGGCCGATGTCGAGGCCTTCCCATCCGTCAGCTATTTCATTCACGGAAGTAAAGCTGGTATTGGCGTCGTTGCTGAAACTGTCGGAGATCTTGGCATCTGTTGCCAGTACCAGGTTTACCCCTTTCTCTTTGGCCATGGCCACAATCTCTTTTGCCAGATCGAGCTTGTCATCTTCCACGATGGAATTGCCTATTTTACCGCCAAATGCTTTCGCAAAAGTATAAGTCATTCCACCTGCGAGAATCAGGTTGTCGACCTTGTCGAGCAGGTTCTGGATGATCTCGATTTTGGTAGAAACCTTCGACCCTCCCATGATGGCGGTGAAGGGACGTTCAGTTTCTTTCATTACCTTTTCTACTGCTGTGATCTCATTTTGCAGGAGGTAGCCAAAAAGCTTGTGATCGGCATCGAAATAGTCGGCAATCAGCGCGGTGGAAGCATGTGCACGGTGAGCGGTTCCGAATGCATCGTTCACATAGACATCGGCATAAGATGCCAGTTTTTTTGTGAATTCTTTTTGTGAATCTTTCACCGCTTTCTTTGCAACAGCTTTCTCCTCATCCGAAGCATCTTCCGCAAGTCCACGGGGCTTACCCTCTTCTTCGGCGTAAAAGCGTAGGTTCTCCAGCAACAAGGCTTCTCCCGGACGCAAGGCTGCGGCCTTCGCTTCTGTCTCTTCGCCGAGGCAGTCGTTCGCGAATTGTACATCCACCTCCAACAGCTCCGACACGCGCGGAAGGATGTGTTTGAGTGAATATTTATCGGTTACTCCTTTCGGGCGACCCAGATGTGATCCGATGATCAGGCTGCCGCCATCTTTCAGTATTTTTTTCAGGGTAGGGATAGCTGCGCGGATGCGTGTGTCGTCTGTGATGTTGAAATTTTCATCGAGCGGAACATTGAAATCCACACGCACGAATGCCTTCTTACCGGCAAAATTAAAAGAGTCCATTGTTTGCATAGTCAGTATATTTTATGAAGTGTAATCCGAAATTGTTTGCAAAGGTAGGAAATATATGGAAATTTTTCCGTAATGACTCCTGAAAATTTACGCGTTCCGAACAACCACTTCGTAAGTTACCGGCACTGCTTTTTTGTACATGGCCAGTACACCGCAATAGGTGTCGAATGACATTTTACAGGCTCTCTCCAGTTTCTCTTTCGGAAGGTCATCTCCTTCAAACTCGTAGATCACCTGGATTGAAGTGTATTGTTTGGGATGCTCTTCGGCCACTTCAGCTTGGATGCGTACGTCAAATTTCTTCAGGTCGATGCGCATTTTTCGTGCCATGGCCACGATGTCGAGTCCCGTACATCCTGCAGCTGCGACCAGCAGCAGCTTTTTCGGCCCCGGCCCGGCACTGTCACCTCCTGATTCTGCAGGGATATCTATGGTGACGGTATGACCGTCTATATCCGTATCAAATATATTATTCTCTCTCCAGTTGGTTTGAATAGAATGGGTTGCCATAAGAAAGTTTTTTAATTGAACAGCTGTTTGTTATATTTTGTACATTTAAACAATCCAGAACCTTTTTGGTTCGCTAGAACGAGGGTGGTGAAAATCAGTGTGTGTGTTAACCCCGCCCGGTAACATCACATTGCTTGTATAAAAAATATCAAAACGAAACTAAATTGTTTACATATTGTTATATTTGCATGACAAAAATTAGGTACATATGATAGACTATAACGCAAAGGTTTTACTGATATATACTGGAGGAACCATCGGCATGGTGGAGAACATGGAGACTGGAGCTTTGGAACCGTTTAATTTCAGCCATCTGCGCTCCAATATGCCGGAGATAAAGCGATTGAATTTCCAGGTGGAGACCTATCTTTTTGAACCGCCTATCGATTCATCGGACATGTCTCCCGCAGTATGGCAACACATTGGCAGGGTGATTGAAGAAAATTACGACGGTTACGATGGATTCGTGATCCTCCACGGTACCGATACGATGGCATATACGGCTTCAGCTCTGAGTTTCGTATTCGAGAATTTGACCAAACCGGTAATTCTGACAGGTTCTCAACTTCCCATTGGCAAGCTACGCACCGATGGGAAGGAAAATCTGATCACGGCGCTCGAGATTGCGGCCGACAAAGATGCAGAGGGGCACCCGGTTGTGCCGGAGTTGTCGGTTTATATGCAGAATCTATTGATGAGGGGTAACCGTACCACGAAATTCAATGCGCATCATTTCAGTGCCTTCACCAGTCCCAATTATCCCTACCTGGCCGAGGCCGGATTGAATATCCGGTACAACGAGAAGTTTATCCTTACGCCTGATTACAGCAAACCGGTCTGTTTCAATTATGCAATGGATCCTCACGTGGTGGTGTTGAAACTCTTTCCTGGTATTTCAGGGGAAGTAGTGAGTGCGAACCTGAATATCCCAGGTCTGCGTGGGGTAATTTTAGAAACCTATGGCACCGGTAACTCTCCCAGCACCCCGGGGTTTATCGATCTGTTAAGGAATGCAATCGATCGGGGAATCGTTCTGGTAAACGTGACGCAATGTCTTTACGGAAACGTGGAGATGCATCGCTACGAGAATGGCCAACAGCTTGAAAAGCTGGGTGTGGTGAGTGGTTGTGACATCACCACCGAAGCCGCGTTGGCCAAGTTGATGATCCTCCTTGGTTCAGGACTTCCGCCTGAGGCCGTAAGCCGTCAGATGCAGGAATCTCTTCGGGGTGAAATGACCGTGAGGGGATGATTAACGATTTTTGTTTAGCGTAATGCAAAGAATTCATCGGAAGGGTTTTATCTTTGCCTTTCTGGTTGAATGAAAATCTGCGATTTCAAAAAGAAAGCGGACGGTACAAGAACATCCCTTTGTTTGTCCGATATTTTTGAATTCATCAGTGATAAATCCAATAAAGATAATCAAATGAATAACCTGGACTACGGAATAATTGGCAACTGTCGTACGGCAGCCCTAGTTTCAAGAAGAGGAAGCATCGACTGGTTTTGTCTGCCTGACTTCGACTCTCCTGCTATTTTTTCAAAGCTGCTGGATGAAGAAAAGGGCGGCAGTTTCCATTTTGACGTATCGGACGATTACCGCATTACTCAAAACTATCACGGTCATACCAACATTCTTCTCACACGTTTTGAATCTCAGGAACACGGTTTCATCGTCTTCGACTATATGCCCCGCTACAGGACAGAAGAACTGCGATATTACATGCCTCCCGAGATACATCGCTATATCCGCGTAATAAAAGGGCAACCCAGGGTGCGTGTAATATATGATCCGCAAATCAATTATGCCCGTGAGGGCGCCCACCACGAGATTGTGGGCAATAGTTACATCAAAACCTATTCGGAAGAAGATTCTGAAGACAAAGTCTATCTCTACACCAGTATGGACAAGGAGAAGATCCTCAACCGGGAAGAGATGGAGCTTGCCGATCATCAATTCTTCCTTTTGTCGTATAACCAGAAGCTGGTGACCGTAGATATCCAACGAATTCTGCTTGAATATGAACGAACCAAGGTATACTGGCTCAACTTTTCAAATCGCTCCCGGCATTACTTACAGTATAACGACATGATCCAGCGAAGCCTGCTGGTATTGAAGCTGCTATCCTATCAGCATTCGGGTTCCATGCTGGCTGCCGTCACCACCAGTCTCCCCGAAACCATTGGCGAAACAAGAAACTGGGATTATCGCTATTGCTGGCTGCGCGATGCCTCTATGTCGATCGATACCCTGTTGTTCATGAAGCAAAAGAGCGCTGCAGAGCGTTTTATCGGATTTGTGAAACATATATTGAAATCATCTCGTGACGAACCCATTCAGATCATGTACGGCATCAGGGGGGAACGTGATCTTACCGAAGAGGTACTTTCTCATTTAAGTGGATATGCAAACTCACATCCGGTGAGGATAGGGAATGCCGCTTACTACCAGGTGCAAAACGATTCCATCGGTTACCTGATGGATATCATCTACAAGTATTATCTCTACTTTCCCGGTACACTCGATGAGGTAGAAGAGATCTGGGAGATTATCAGAAACCTGGTGCGCGCTGTATTGGCCTCCTGGCAGAAGCCCGACCGCAGCATCTGGGAATACCGTACCCAGGAAAAACACTTCGTGTTCTCTAAGGTGATGAGCTGGGTGGCGGTTGACAGGGCCTCGTTGATTGCTGAGTTGCTACAAAGGGATTATTATGCCGAGAAGTGGCGCCGTGAAGCAGAGATGATCAAGGCCGAAGTACATGAGAAAGGATGGAATGAGGAAATGCAGTGTTTCACGCAGGCTTATGACAATACCGATTACGATTCATCGTTGTTGCTGATGCAGTTTTATGATTTCATTGAGCCTGAAAATGAGCGGTATGTGAAAACGGTGAAAGCCATCAGGGAGAACCTGTATCACGAAGGGTTGATGTACCGTTACAAGGCTGCAGATGATTTCGGGGTGCCGTCTTCTTCTTTTACCATTTGCACATTCTGGCTGGTGGAAGCCTTGTTTATGATTGGAGAGCGGGATGAGGCGAAAGAGATCTTTGAGAAGATGATTTCTTATTCCAATCACGTAGGACTATACAGCGAAGACCTTGATTTCAAGACAAAACGGCAGCTGGGTAACTTTCCGCAAGCTTATTCCCACCTCGCATTTATCAATACGGCTGTGCTCTTTTCAGAGGAAAAGCAGCTGTCGAAATTCATTCGTCCCTGATGCTCTTGTCAGTATTGCCCGTGGGCACATCCCCATGTATTTTGGCAAACGAGCCGGGATGGTTTTGGTTGATAAAATCAATTAGTTTTTCCCGCACCTCAACCCGTAAATCCCAGTTTTTGGATGAGTTGGAACTGCTCACCAGCACCCTGAGGACCTTATACCATTCTTTGCTTTCGGTGACCTGGATGTTTTGTACCCTTCCATCCCAGTTGGGATTATCCTTCACGAGACGGGTGAGTTCCTGGCGGAGGGGTTCCACAGGCAATTCATAAGATACATACAACATGGCCGTTCCAAGGATAGCAGAGGATGTACGTGTCCAGTTCTGGATGGGATTATTCAAAAAATAATCGATCGGTACGATCAAGCGCCTTTCGTCCCAAATCTTTACCACGGCATAGGTGATGTTGATCTCCTCAATTCTTCCCCATTCCCCCTCAATGACAACCACATCGTCCAGCCGGATGGGCTGTGTAAATGCTATTTGAATTCCCGAGAAGACCTGTCCGAAGCTTCGCTGTGCCGCAAAGCCGATGATAATTCCTGTTACCCCTGCCGAGGCCAGCAGGCTTACACCCAGTTGCCGAACCGACTCAATGGTCATCAGGGCGATAGAGATAAAGATAAACGCCACCGTTATCACGGCAATTCTCTCAATCATGCTGATCTGGGTTAGTCGCTTTCGTGCTTCGAGGTTATCGGGATTCTGGATGTCGAATTTCCTTTGCCATGTATGAAACAGCGCCCTGACAAGCTGAATGATGAGCCACCCGATGGTGAGGATTAGCAGGATGCGGCTTATCTGTTCAAAAATAGTAAATGTCCGTTCGTCTGCTTTGAGATAAGAACTGAAAATATGAAGTAGCAACGCAAAAATTACCCATGTGCCAGAACCCCTGATGATGCGGATGATGAAGTCGTCCACCAGGCTTTTGCTTTTAAGGGTCCGTATGCGCCATTTCCGCAGTACAAAATTCAGTATCAGTATCAACGCGATAAAAAGCAGAATGAAGAGCAGTGCCACGAGAATGTAATGGAGGTAACTTCCTGGTGTTGTGATCTTATTGATGAAATCCATGATGGGTTATTTTTTAATCAGGTTCGACAAAAATGGAATAACCGAAGATTGAAGGGGAATACGGTATTTCGCCACCGGGGAGAAATTCCCCACTTTGATGCTGATTCCTTCGGGAGGTAACACACGGAACATATCTTCATCGGTGGTGTCATCACCAATTGCCATGACAAAATCGTAGGACTGCTGCCCCAGCCTGCGCAATGTCTCGCTGCCTTTGTTAAAATCAGGCGGTTTGATTTCCACAATTTTGTTACCCGGTACAATCTGCAGGTTCAACCGTGTACAGGGCCCAATGAGCGCATTGATAAGTTGTTGTGAACGTAACTCGGCCAGCCACATATCCACTTTCCGGTAGTGCCATACGAGGGAAGCCTCTTTTTGCTCCAGGTATGAACGGGGGGTCTTGTCGATGGTGTGCTGCAGGATATCCATGATCTCCTCATCCCAGATCACCGCTTCCTGCAAATTTTTGTACCATCTACCGTTCTCCTTGTAGAACATGCCATGCTCGGCGGCAAAATCGAGCCCGATACCCGCAAACCACTCATCGAGAATCTGATGATTTCTTCCACTGTTGATCACCACTTTGTTTTTCTTGTCGGCCACCATTTCCCGAAGCATGTCCAAAAGTGTTTCAGACGGAACGGCATCCTCCGGATTATCCACAAAAGGAGAAAGTGTGCCATCGTAATCGAGCAACATCAGGCGGGATGAAGCTTCGTCGTAAGCGCTCTTTATTTGGTTCAGTTGTTTTTTGCCGACTATCTTCTGTAGAATGTCCTTGTTTTGGGCCTTGATGGATTGTAATTCAGTGACGAAATCGTTCGCCCACTTTTTGACATTCTCCCGGGAGATCTTTTTCTGCATCTTCTGTAGCCGTTTATTCTTCTCCTCATCCGGCATTTTCAATGCCTGCAGAATCGCCGTCTCAATCTGATCGGTATCATTGGGGTTGATGATGATGGCTTCCTGCAACTCAATGGCCGCACCTGCCATCTCGCTGAGTATGAGTACGCCTGGCTCGTTGCACTTGGATGCCAGATACTCTTTGGCAACCAGGTTCATACCATCACGCAAGGGGGTCACCAGGGCAATATCGGAGATATCGTACATGGCCATCAGTTCTTCGAACGCAAAGCTACGATAGAAGTAAAGAATGGGAGTCCATCCGAGTCTGGAGTATTTGCCGTTAATCTCTCCAATCGATTGATCAATTTTTGTCTTCAGGTCAGCATATATATCCACGTTATCGCGCGAAGGTACCACAATCATGGCCAATGATACCTTCTCGTGATAGGCAGGATTGTTTTGCAAAAATTGGGCATAACCATTCAGGCGGTGCAGGATTCCCTTGCTATAGTCGAGCCGATCTACAGAAAGGATCACGGTCTTGTCTCCCAGTTTGTGTCTCAGCATATCGGCTCTCTCCTTCACCTCCGGCAGGGAGGGGGCGTTGTGGTAAAGCTCGTAGTTAATGCCCATTGGAAACGTGTCCACATGTACAATTCTATCTTTCAGGGTGACCTCGTCAAGCGTACAGTTCAGGTCAAGGACCCTGTAGATGGCGCTGATAAAGTGACGCATATAGTCATGGGTATGAAAACCTATCAGATCGGCTCCCAGCAATCCTTCCAACACTTCTACCCGCTCGGGGAGAACCCTGAAAAGTTCATAAGAGGGAAAGGGAATATGATGGAAGTAGCCAATACTGATCTTGGGTTTTTCGTTCCGGATCATCCTCGGCAACAGCATCAACTGATAATCCTGTACCCACACAATGTCGTCGTTCTCCATGAATGGCAGCGCCTCATTGCAAAACAAGGCGTTTACCTCCCTGTAGGCTTCCCAATAATCAGCCCTATACGCGATGAAAGAGAAGAAATAATGGCACAACGGCCATATGGTGCTGTTGCTATATCCTTCGTAATAGTTTTCAATTTGTTCTGCCGATAAAAAAACGGGGTGAAAATTTAACTCGTGCAATTTATGGGTGATGATTTCTTTCTCTTTCTCGTCGTCGGTGTGGATACCGGGCCAGCCAATCCAGTACTTTTCGGCATCTGTTTCCAAAGAACCAAGTCCTGTGGCCAGCCCGCCTTCACTCCTTTCTATGGAGAACGTTTCTTCTTTTCTTTCTATCCTTACTGGGAGTCTGTTTGCTATGATGATAATCTTCATTGTTCCTTTTTTTTATACTGTTTCCGTCAGAGTGTGGTGGAAAGTAACAGGCTGAAAAAAATAGCTCTGTTGGGTATTACGCGCAATAATATAACACAAGTTTTCCCATAAAGATCAATGATTAACATAAGTTTGTATTTGTGGTTTATCTCCTTATGCGGTCTCGTGAACAAAAAATAGCCATCGTTTGTGGTTTCCACTTTTTTGTCGTAATTTCGTGGTTCAAAGCGTTTTCTCTAGTAATTTATTAACTAAAATTTCAATCTTTTAGTATTACATAATTATGATCAAAGAAAAGAATTACTTAACCTGCGACGGTAATCAGGCAGCTGCACATATCGCCTACATGTTTAGTGAGGTGGCCGCGATTTACCCGATCACACCTTCCTCCACGATGGCTGAGTACGTGGATGAATGGGCGGCAGCCGGGAGAAAAAACATCTTCGGACAGCCCGTATTTGTGCAGGAGATGCAGTCGGAGGCAGGTGCTGCAGGCGCCATGCACGGCTCGTTGCAGGCAGGCGCGCTCACTTCTACATTTACCGCATCGCAGGGATTGCTGCTCATGCTTCCCAATATGTACAAGATGGCAGGTGAGCTTTTGCCTGGTGTATTTCATGTATCCGCACGTGCATTGGCATCGCATGCGTTGTCCATCTTTGGAGATCAGCAGGACGTGATGGCCGCACGGCCGACCGGTTTTGCGCTCTTCGCCACCGGTTCGGTACAGGAGGTGATGGATCTTGCGGCTGTTGCTCATCTGGCAGCAATTGAAAGCCGCGTCCCCTTCCTTCATTTCTTCGATGGATTTCGTACTTCACACGAGATCCAGAAGATTGAAGCGCTGTCAAATGAAGATCTGGCTCCGCTCATCAACCAGGAAGCGTTGAAAGCATTCCGCGAGAGAGCATTGAACCCCGATGCTCCCGTAACCCGTGGAACAGCACAAAATGACGATATTTACTTCCAAGCCCGCGAGGCTTCCAATCCTTTTTACGATGCCATACCCGATATCGTAGAGAAGTACCTGCAAAAGTTGTCACTGGTTACCGGACGTAAATATGGCTTATTCGACTACTACGGTGATCCCGAAGCAGAGCGCGTGATCATCGCCATGGGATCTGTTACCGAAACCATTCGTGAAGTAGTGGACCATATCACCGCACAAGGAGAAAAAGTAGGCGTGGTAGCAGTACATCTTTACCGTCCCTTTAAAGCATCAGCATTCCTTTCTGCCGTGCCAGTCACAGCCAAACGCATCGCAGTGCTCGACAGAACCAAGGAGCCAGGATCGACAGGTCAGCCACTCTATCTTGATGTAAAGGACTCTTTTTATGGCAAGGAAGGTGCTCCAGAGGTTGTAGGAGGTATTTATGGTCTCTCCTCAAAAGATACCACACCGGCACAAATTCTCTCTGTCTTTGAGAATCTGGCGATGGCCATGCCAAAGAATGATTTTACCATCGGCATTGTAGACGATGTGACATTCAAATCACTCCCTGTGAAGGAAGAGGTTTCCATGGATGAAACCACTTATGAGGCCAAGTTTTATGGACTGGGATCGGATGGTACGGTAGGAGCCAACAAGAACTCCATTAAGATCATCGGCGACAATACCAATAAGTATGTGCAGGCTTATTTTGCGTACGACTCCAAAAAGTCAGGTGGTTTTACCTGCTCACACCTTCGCTTTGGTGACAACGCCATCCGTTCGACCTACCTGGTGAATACGCCCAACTTTGTAGCTTGTCACGTTCCGGCCTATCTTTATTTGTACGATGTGACTGCTGGTCTGAAGAAAAACGGAACCTTCCTGCTCAACTCGTTGTGGTCGAAAGAAGAAGTGGCCGATCATCTGCCCGATCAGGTTAAAAAATATATCGCAGTCAACCATATCAGGTTGTACATTATCAATGCTACGGCCATTGCTGAAGAGATTGGCCTGGGCAACCGTACCAACACCATTCTGCAATCGGCTTTCTTCAAAATATCCAACGTCATTCCTTACGATCTTGCGGTGGAGCAGATGAAGAAATTCATCGTGAAATCGTATGGTAAAAAAGGTGAAGATGTGGTGAAGATGAACTACGCAGCCGTCGATCGCGGTGGCGATGTAGAGCAGATTGAAGTACCCGCAGCATGGGCTTCGTTGCAAATAGAGGCAGATACAACCGACGATGTACCTGAATTCATCCGGCGGGTAGTAAAGCCAGTGAGCGCACAACGTGGTTACAGCCTGCCTGTATCGGCCTTCAGCGGTCGTGAGGACGGCACCTGGGAAACGGGAACCACCACCTATGAAAAAAGAGGTGTGGCGGTGAACGTGCCCGTATGGCAACCCGAAAATTGTATTCAGTGCAACCAGTGTGCCTATGTTTGTCCTCACGCTACCATTCGTCCTTTCGTGCTCGATGAGGAGGAGATGAAAGGTGTGGGTGAAGGTGTGGAGATACTCAAAGCCCAGGGAAAACAGTTTACTGGTATGGGTTTCCGCATGCAGGTTGACGTGCTCGACTGTCTGGGTTGTGGCAACTGTGCCGATGTATGCCCTGGCAAAAAAGGTGCCAAAGCACTTGAGATGGTACCCATTGCCTCGCAGTTGGAGAACCAGAAGAACTGGGATTACATGATGGAGAAAGTTACCAGCAAAGCTCATTTGGTGGATGTGAAGATGAACGTAAAGAACACACAGTTTGCCAAACCGCTGTTTGAGTTCTCCGGAGCCTGCTCGGGTTGCGGTGAAACACCTTACATCAAGCTGATTACCCAGTTGTATGGCGATAGAATGATGATAGCCAATGCCACAGGCTGCTCCTCAATTTATGGTGCGTCGGCTCCGGCCACACCTTATACCAAGAACGAAGAGGGCAAAGGCCCGGCATGGGCAAACTCACTGTTTGAAGACAATGCTGAGTTCGGATTTGGCTATGTGATTGCTCATACCAGCATGCGGAATCATTTGCAGGAGCTGATGATGCAGGGTTTACAGTCGGATAGTTTCACCGATGAGCAGCATGCACTTTTTCAAGCATGGATTGATCACCGGGAAGATGCAGACGAGTCGAAACGCGTTTCGGCAGAGATCGTAACCGCTCTGAAGGGTTCCGACAATAAGATTGCGCTTGAAATTCTCTCAATGGAGAAATACCTCACCAAGAAATCGATCTGGGTATTCGGTGGCGACGGATGGGCATATGACATTGGCTTTGGTGGTCTCGATCATGTATTGGCCAGCGGACAGGATATCAATGTGCTGGTGCTCGATACCGAGGTTTACTCCAATACGGGAGGACAATCGTCCAAGTCGACACCCATTGCTGCTGTGGCCAAGTTTGCTGCTGCAGGAAAACGTGTCCGCAAGAAAGACCTGGGTATGATTGCTGCCACCTACGGGTATGTCTATGTGGCACAGGTAGCCATGGGTGCCAACCAGGGACATTACCTCAAAGCATTGAAAGAAGCAGAGTCGTACCACGGCCCCTCGCTCATCATCGCCTATTCACCCTGCATCAGTCATGGATTGAAGAAGGGAATGGGTACAGCACAGATGGAGGAGAAAGCAGCTGTGGATTGCGGTTATTGGCATCTGTGGCGTTATGATCCCCGTCTTGAAGCCGAAGGAATGAATCCGTTCCAGCTCGACAGCAAAGAGCCCGACTGGAGCAAGTTCAAAGATTTCCTGCTGGGCGAAGTACGTTACACTCAACTGCTTAAATCGTTCCCGAAACAGGCCGACGAGCTCTTCGAGGCTGCCCGGGAAAATGCACAGTGGCGCTACCGCTCTTACCAAAGGATGGCCAATACCTCGTTTGGTGATGCTGCTGGTTCCGAAACCGCCCCGGTTGCTGCCGATGAGGAAAACTAACGCAACAAACATACATTATCTATTGCTGGGGGCGTCACACATGGTGATGCCCTCAGTTCATTCATGACGCATCAACTACCAAATAAAGTCGTATCTTTGCGGTTTAAAGTGGCAGAATAAAAGATCATCATCAAAGGAGGCAGCGCTATGAGAATACAGATTATTAACGGGCCCAATCTCAATCTGCTTGGAGTGCGAGAGCCAAGTGTTTACGGGAAGGAGCAGTTCAACGATTATCTGACCCGGTTGCAGACAGTTTACCCCGACATTGAGATCGCTTACTACCAGTCGAATATCGAGGGTGAGCTCATCAATAAAATACAGGAGGCCGGCTTTATCAGTGATGGGATCATTCTCAATGCGGGGGGATACACCCATACCTCGGTAGCTATTCGTGATGCCATCAAAGCGGTTCCCGCACCAGTGGTAGAGGTGCATATCTCCAATGTGCATGCCCGTGAGGAATTCCGCCATCAGTCTATGCTCACGGCTGTGTGCCTGGGTGTGATTGCAGGCTTTGGCTTCGATTCCTATCGACTGGCACTGGAGGCAATCAGCATGGCAAACAAAACTCACTGAAAAGTGTTTAAACATTCAGTAGTTATTTGATAGTTATTCAAATTTGCTGCGTAGATTCAGATGTTTACTGTGTTCAGAAAAATTCAAACAAGTTAGATGTTTGCTCTCACTGATTACAAACATTCAACAGTAATGTGCAACAAACAAATAACACAAAGTAAATAACGCGAACGCAGTGATTAAATAACAACGAAATTGAATAACGTGAGCGACGTGAATGAATACCGGCGGAGCCGAATAATGTGAACAATTATCCAAATATATATATGCTAAAACAGACCAAAATCATCGCTACCATATCCGATAAGCGTTGCGATGTACCTTTTCTTGAACAGCTGTTCGAAGCTGGAATGAACGTGGTGCGGCTCAATTCGGCCCACCTCGACGAAGAAGGATTTTTAAAGATAATCCGCAACGTGCGGCAGGTATCGCCCAGTATTGCCATACTGGTGGATACCAAAGGCCCTGAAATCCGCACCACCATCGCCGAGCGTCCCATTGAACTGAAGACAGGCGACCCGGTAAAGATTGTGGGCGACCCCAATGGTCTCTCCACCAGGGAGACTATCTACATATCTTACCCCAACATCACCGCGGAGATGAGTGTGAATGATGACATGTTGATAGACGATGGTGAGATTGATCTGAAAGTAATTGAAGTAAACCCCGATTATCTGCTATGCTCAGCTATGAACGATGGCGTAGTGGGAAGCCGCAAGAGCGTGAATATACCGGGTGTACGCATCAACCTACCGGCCATCACCTCCCGCGACAGGGAGTTCATTGCCCTTGCGGTGAAGAACGATGTGGATTTTATTGCCCACTCCTTTGTACGCAACAGGGAAGATGTGCTGGCTGTGCAAGAGATACTGGATGAACTGAAAAGTCCCATCAAGATCATCGCCAAGATTGAAAATCAGGAAGGTGTAGACAATGCCGATGAGATTCTGGAGGCAGCTTACGGCATCATGGTCGCCCGGGGTGACCTGGGTATAGAAGTGGCCCAGGAGAAGATACCGGGCATTCAGCGTGTCCTGATTAAACAAGCCATTCATCACAAGAAACCAGTGATTGTGGCCACACAGATGTTGCATTCCATGATTCAAAACCCACGGCCCACGCGTGCCGAGATTACAGATATTGCGAATGCCATCTACTACCGTACCGATGCGGTGATGCTAAGCGGTGAGACTGCCTATGGGAAATATCCAGTGGAGGCGGTACGGACCATGGCCAAGACCGCTTATGAGGCAGAGTTGACCAAGTTAACAGAGAATGATATCAGGGTGCCTTATAATCCGGAAGATGACCGCAGTGTCACCGAGTTTCTTGCCAAACAGGCTGTAAAATCCTGTGCACGGCTCAATGTGAAAGCCATTGTGACAGACAGCCATACCGGCAAGACGGCGCGGGTGCTGGCGGCATTTCGTGGCAAGAGTCCCGTTTATGCCATCACCACCACAGGTCGTCTGGCACGAGAGTTGGCGCTCTCTTATGGTATTATGGCTGAATATCAGCAAGGCAGGGGTGACGGCAACACCAAGGAAAGCAGGAGAGCCTATTTTACCGAGGCCATCCGCAAGCTGATTGAGAAGAATATGATCGCCCCCAGCGATCGGGTAGCTTACTTGGGAGGCAGCTTCGGAGAAGTAGGTGGTACCACCTATCTTGAAATTGCCGAAGTGTGGCGGATACTGGAAGCAAAAGAGAAGTATAACCTGCCCGACTATACCTTGTAATGCAAATAAATAGCTTACTGGAGGAATACATCCTTGCACACATCGATGCTGAACCGGAGCTTCTGACGAAGATCGACCGTGACACGCACTTGAAGATGTTGCAAACGAACATGAACTCGGGTCATCTTCAGGGGCGCCTTTTGAAGATGCTCACGCAGATGATTCGTCCCCATAGAATCCTCGAGATCGGTACGTTTGTAGGTTACTCGGCTTTGTGTTTTGCTGAGGGCCTCGAAGAGGATGGCGAGCTCCACACCATTGAAATAGACGATGAGATTGAAGATTTGGCACGTGCCAACTTTGCCCTGTCGGAGCATGGCCATAAAATTACCCTTCACATGGGCGATGCGATGGATATTCTCTCTTCGTTTGCGGACGAAAGTTTCGATATGGCCTTTATGGATGGGGATAAAAAGGCTTATTGGGATCATTACGAAGCGCTATTGCCGAAGTTAAGAAGCGGAGGATTTATCCTGGCGGACAACACCCTCTGGTATGGTAAGGTGGTACAGAAGGTACCAGGAAACGATCATTCCACCCTGGGTATCTTGGACTTCAATAAAAAGCTCTCCGGTGATAGCAGGGTGGAGAAGGTCATATTGCCTGTCCGCGACGGGTTAACGCTTATCAGAAAGAAATAAAATATATGGACTCAAACAGACAACAAAAAGTAAACCGACTGATACAAAAGGAACTCAGTGAGATTTTCCTGCTCGAGACAAAGAAGATGCAGGGTGTATTTATTTCTGTAACCAACGTGCGGGTTTCGCCCGATCTGGGCCTGGCGCATGCTTATCTGAGCATCTTTCCATCCGAGAAATCGGAGGAGATGGTGGAGAACATCAACAACAATGTCAAGTCGGTGCGTTACGAACTGGGGAAAAGAGTGGGCAGGCAGTTGCGCGTAGTGCCCGAACTCAACTTCCATGTGGACGACTCACTCGATTACATCGAGCACATCGACCAATTGTTGAAAGATCAGTAAGAAAAAAGCTGCAGCACCTTTTTTATTGTATCATGAATGTATCCTTCTTCATTGCCCGCAGGTATCTTTTTTCAAAGAAATCGCACAACGCCATCAATGTGATTTCTGCCATTTCGGTATGCGGTATTGCCATTGCTACGATGGCCATGGTGTGTGTGCTCTCCGTTTTTAATGGTTTTGGAGGCATTGTGCAGGATATGTTCAGTGCCATCGATCCCGATCTGAAAATATCGGTGAAACAGGGTAAGGTGTTCGATTATCATACACCTCAATTTGAAGAAGCACTCCAGCTTCCGGGTATTGAGCTGATCTCTGAGTCGCTCGAAGAGAATGCATTGTTCAAATTTGAAGATCAACAGCTCCCTGTGCGCGTAAAGGGTGTTTCAAACGATTTCAGGCTGATGGCCGAAATGGAGCAGCTGGTGATTGATGGTTCCTTCATGTTGCGCGAAGATGTGGTGGACTACACCACACTGGGTGCAGGGCTAGCGATCACGCTGGGCGCTCGTCCCGGCTTTATCCATCCCGTCGAAATATTTGCTCCCCGTCGCGATACGCGTGTAAATCTGGCCAATCCTGCTGCAGCCTTCAACACGGCCTATGTGCAGATAGGGGGCGTTTTCAGTCTTAACCAGCCTGAATATGATGAGCAGATGGCAATTATTCCCATCGAGTTGGCAAGAACGCTGTTTAATTATAAAACGGAGGTGACTTCCCTCGATGTCAAACTTTTTCCCGGTACATCTGTCAGTCGGACCAAAAGGGAGCTTCAGCGGATGCTGGGAGATAATTTTCGGGTTGAAGACCGCTATGAACAACAACGGGAGTCGTTTCGCATGCTACAGATCGAGAAGTGGGTAACCTTTCTGATTCTGGCATTCATTTTGCTGATCGCTGTGTTTAACGTGGTTGGCTCACTTTCGATGCTGATTGTAGAGAAACAGGAGGATATCAGGAGCCTGCAACATATGGGGGCTTCTCATCGGCTCATCTCTCGCATTTTTCTGTATGAGGGATGGCTGATTACACTGATCGGTATTGTCGCAGGGATTGTCACGGGACTGTTATTGTGTCTGTTACAACAGGAGTTCGGTCTCCTAAGACTCAGCGATACCCCCGGTGCCTATATCATCGACGCCTATCCGGTGATTGTGAAGTTCAGCGATTTGCTGATAGTCTTTGCGGTGGTCAGTGTAATTGGTTTGTTGACGGTACTCTATCCGGTACGAAATTTAAGAAAGAAGCTTTCAGTGAATTAATGGTCCGCTTTCGCCTCTCAACTTCTTCGGGATTGAGGTGTTTGATAGCAAACGGGTAGGGCGTTGATTCCGTAAATAAGATATATAATATGTTTTAACAGATAACAGCTAACAGAAAAAAGATAAAACAATAAATAGTATGAAGATTGCAATCGTAGGTACCGGTTATGTAGGTCTCGTTTCAGGAGCCTGTTTTTCAGAGATGGGTGTTGATGTAACCTGTGTGGATATCGACAAGGATAAGATAGAAGGTTTACAGAAGGGAAACATTCCTATTTATGAACCTGGTCTGAAGAGTATTGTACTTCGAAATCACGAAGCGGAACGGCTTCATTTCACTACTGACCTGACATCGGTACTGAATGAGATGGAAATCGTCTTCATAGCTGTGGGTACACCTTCTGACAAGGAGAACAATGCCGACCTCACATACGTGATGAAGGTGGCCAACACCATTGCCGATCATATGGAGAAGCATCTGTTAATTGTCACCAAAAGCACGGTTCCCGTGGGTACCTCCTTCCGTATCAGGGAGGTGATCCGGAAAAGGCTGGATGAGCGGGGATTGCAGGATCTGCATTTCGATGTTGCCTCTAATCCTGAGTTCCTTAAAGAGGGTGCTGCTGT
>DHTF01000085.1:22657-23538 GCA_002411515.1 Proteiniphilum sp. UBA5267
ACGAAACTTTATCGGCCCTTCCTGTTGAATAATTTTCGGGTAATCTTTATGGATATCTTGTCGTCGGAGATGACCAAATATGCTTCCAACGCCATGCTGGCCACCCGTATCAGCTTTATGAACGACATTGCCAACCTGTGTGAACTGGTGGGCGCCGATGTGAACATGGTACGCCGTGGTATGGGTAGTGACTCTCGCATTGGCAGAAGTTTTCTCTATCCCGGTTGCGGTTATGGCGGAAGTTGTTTTCCAAAAGATATCCGTGCCATCATGAAAGTGGGAGAGAATGTGGGATATGAAATGAGTCTGATTAAAGCAGTGGAGGAGGTTAACAATAGACAGAAGACCATTCTCTTTCAAAAGTTCTCTCGCTTTTTCCAGGGTGATGTAAAAGGTAAAACCGTGGCCGTCTGGGGACTCTCATTCAAACCCGAAACCGACGATATGCGCGATGCACCCTCGCTCACACTCATAGAAAGTCTCCTTGAAGCCGGAGTCTCGGTGCGTGCATACGACCCGGCAGCCATGCAGGAAGCGCGCAAGTATCTGAACGAAAAGATTTACTATGCGACCGATATCTATGATGCCGCCAATGAGTCCGATGCACTGATCGTTCCCACCGAGTGGAAAGAATTTCGCATGCCCAACTGGTCTATTTTGAAGAAGATCATGCAGCATCATCTTGTTATCGATGGCCGCAATATCTACAGCAAGGATGAACTGGCCTCTTTTGGCTTCGATTACATGGGTATCGGTTTGAAATAGCTTGCGGAGTCCTGTAGGTTTGTTTTGTGATGCACCAAAGAATCTATTAAAAGGAAGGTGAAAATTGCAGATTTATGTGTAAATTTGCACCATTGAACCGTTAGCTCAGCTGGTTT
>DHTF01000085.1:23691-24335 GCA_002411515.1 Proteiniphilum sp. UBA5267
GTTAGCTCAGCTGGTTTAGAGCGCTGCCTTGACAGGGCAGAGGTCACTGGTTCGAACCCAGTACGGTTCACCTGTTTTCTTTATGCTAAATGGCCGACATTTTGTCGGCCATTTCCTTTATTTCCAGGGTGCCCTCCTCCACTACCTATAAATTCTTTAACCACTTGGTATGATTGGTCTGTGGCAACCTGTATTTCAGTACCCCGAAAGCAATGCCTTTCTCCAGGAAGAAGGGAGCCCAGTCGTACCTTTCATGAAACAGATCCAGACCACTATATCCACCTCCCGGCAGAGTTATCACCATGCTGCCTGTCGCCTTCTCAGACGAAGGTAGATAAACCCGTAGAGACGGAACATTCATTCCCCAGCTGGTCTCCTCATTCGTGTCTGGAGCTTTCTCCACCGTATTGAGCGGGTATTCGCAAGCGGAACTACTCCATAGATTGCATCAAGTCATAGAAATATTGCGATTCCCTTGTTTTGTACAGGTGGTACCATGCCTCCAACGTACGCTCCTTCATGACCCCGGTTAATTTAAACAACTCGTAGGAAAACTCCAGCGGGGCCAGTCCCGTTGCTGTGATCAGGTTGCCATCCACCACCGCGGGCAGATTGCTGTAATAGTCCTCACCACTATATTGAGG
>DHTF01000085.1:24642-31819 GCA_002411515.1 Proteiniphilum sp. UBA5267
CTCCTCGAACCACGTGTCAGCTCCCGGCAGGAGCAAAATGTCACCCTCTTTAAAATCGACGCTTTCAATATCCAAGTCGGGAGTGATCGACATCCCGCCCATTGTCGTGACAGGTTTCAGAGAGTTGCCGATTTTTACCAGAGAGACAATCCCGCTGCCTTGATCAATGTATCTGCCACTGTGTAGTTCAGCGGTAACATACCCAATTTCCCAGTCTGCCAGTGTATCAAGCACATATACGTAACATGTTTTTGGTGTCTCCATATTTTATATTTTTCCGTATGCTTACTTTTTCTTCAACAAATAGCACACAGGATTGGTTTGATATACTGGCCCATTTTATGCTGCCTTGTGAATTCAATGCAGATGTTCGTGGGGATCATATGATATGAATATTTCCTGCGCAACGAACGATTCCTGTCCCGATTCATCGCTACAATATACGATGAAATGGTAATGCCCCTCTTTCAGAGGCATTTCTTCTGCTTTGCCATTCACTGTTCTGTTCACGGTTTCTGGAATCACCAGATGCAGATGTTTCACCGTAGCCTGTTTTTTACCAGTGATGGGGGGCTCGCCCAGTGCGATGAAGTCGGACTCCAGCCAGGTCTTCTCGAAAGCCACACTGTCTGTAGCCACTCGCGTTGTTATCCCATCATCCTTCAAACCATTTGTGGTGGAATTGTGGGAGTGAGTATGACCGTCAAAAGCACCGTGGATGCTCACTTTATAGGAAGCCAGTGCAACGTTATCGGAAAACATTACTTCAAAATGCAGTGCATTCCCCGGAGTCACAGCCTCATCTTCTGCCGGTTCAATCACCCTGATGACCGGCTTCTGGTCATCGATATGTTCCTTTTCACAGGCAATCAAAACAGATGCACCCATGAATACCATTGCTGCTACATAGTTTGTTCTTTTCATAATTTTTGAATAAATGATTTTGAATAACGCATACAACCTGTTTTCGGGTATTTAACTCAAAACGGAATTTTCAGAATCAGCTGAATGTTTCTGCCCGGCTCGGGTGCATTCAGTTTGCGATAGAAACTCAAATGATTCAGGTATGCCCTGTTGAAAATATTATCTGTTCTAAACTGCGTAATTACCCGTCTGCCGCCAACCTGCCACTGAGCCTGTGCCGACAGGTTCCATAAATTTGTGCCAGGGGTCCTTTCCTCATTCTTTGCAATTCGGTGCTGAGCCATCACCCAACGATTTTCAATCTCCAGTGAAAATTGTGGCATCACCCCTTTGCCTACCCCGGCATACGCCAGATTGGTCGTGATCGCTGTAGGGGGCGAAAATGGGAGCGGATAATTGTCCGAAAGATTGGTGAGATAGAGATATGCAACATCAGAAGAAAGGCGCCAACTCCCGTCGATATCATATGCCACCTTCAGCTCTCCACCTGCCATGAATGCTTCTGCTTGCGTATACCTGTAAATCTGTCCCGTGTGGGGAAGAACCGACCAGTCACCCGTCGGCTCCAGATAAATATAATTGCTAAACCAGGCGGCAAACGGACTAACTCTGATCTTCACCTTCTTTCCCGTATGCTGGTAATCGAGGTCAATCTGATAACCTTTTTCCGGTTCAAGTCCACTGTTTCCCATCTCGTGACGGAAAGCCCCGTGATGCACCCCGTTAGAGGCAAGCTCATTTGCTCCGGGATACCTGAAGCTGCTCCCAAGATTTATTTGCAAAGAATTACCGGTGTCGGGTACAAAAGAAAATCCAACCGACCCGGAGATATCGTTGAAGGTTTTGTTGATATCTGCTGCCCGTTGGGCATATAAATCAACCTGCTCGTCATCATATCCCTGCATCACTAAATAAGCTTCAAGAACAGGATCGTAAAAGCCGTCAACTGTCAGCTTACCGGTCTCATACCTTAGACCTCCCATAAGCGTTAAATTTTCGTTCCACTTGTAGCTGTTCAGCCAGAAAGCGCCAGCCGAAAACCTGTCAAAGCCGGGCAGCAAAAAAGAGTATCCGCCCACCTTGTTGTGCTGATATTCTGTAGATAAGCCAAATACCTTTGACCATTGTTTTCCCTCATCCATGACATACCTGACATTCGCGGAATGGGTATCCAGCTTAAATTGAAGTTCCAGATCGGGCTCATTCACCGGAGGCAGCTGGTTGCTGTAATGTGTATGAAATTGCGACAACTCCTCCCTGTGGTTTGTTTGATAACCGAAGTCGAACTGCATCTTTCCGGAATCTGAAATACGCAGCTCGCTGTTAGAAACCAGCTTAAAGTGTGTGGACGTAGAGTAGGGAAACTCAATGTTTCGGTACGCTCCGTCCGGTTCAAGTCTGCCGGGCGAAGGAATACCATGTGCCCCAGGAAAGAATCCGTTTTTTGTGTTTATGTGGGAGATATGTAACCAGCTGTTGAATTTCTCACCAGCATAATTTGAAGAAAAAGAGAGATTGTACTCCCTGCCCGCGGTATTTTTCATCCGCTTGTCATGCACCGGTAACTTCCACGTCAGGTACTCAATCGTATCGGACGGTATCCGGTAGTCGCCATAGCTTTGGGCTGTAATCCTTCCCCTAAAAAACAGGTTCCCTGTTTTTTTGCTCGCCACAACGGACGCTCCGAGCAGATCGTTGTTGCTCTTACCAATCAGGGTCGCATCACCCCAGAACAGATCATTCTGCGGTACCTCAGGAGGAAGAATTTCAATGACCCCTCCCATGGCGTCGGAACCGTGAAAGAGTGACATCGGCCCTTTGTGTACAACTACATAATCGACATCATACTGGTCGATTTCCAATCCGTGATCGGCACCCCACTGCTGGTTCTGCTGAACAATACCTCTGTCTACCACCGCCACGCGACTAAACCCAAAACCACGAATGATTGGTTTAGATAAACCTGCCCCGATGTCCATCGATGACACACCCGCAACGGAAGCCAGAGTCTGCGCAAAATTGGTTGCGTTATGCTTTATCAGGTAGTCCCTGCTGATCTCCTCCACCGGCAGTGCAGCCAACTTCCCTCCAGAATGGTTGCGATATGTGCTCACTGCTACCTCGGGTAAAACAAAAGGTACAGGCTGCAGATGCAAATGCAGAAGGGTGTCACTGACAAGTAAGAGGGGAATCGACATCTCTTCATACCCCAAAAAATTAACGGTTAACAGGTAATTCCCGGCCTCGACCTCTACGAATTGAAAGAATCCGTCGCCATCGGCCTGTACATGCCGCTCGCCAGGCTGTAATGACACAGTGGATGCCGACAGCGATGTTTTGTTTTCACCATCGTGCACAAAACCGCTTATGGCAAATCGCTTCGTTGTATGTTGAGCCTGGGGGAGGGCAACAGTCAAACCAGCTGTAAGAAACAGTATAGTATATAATAACCTCATCAATTTTCTGAAAAACTGAGACAACAATCTTTGGGAAGCGGGAGCAAGCCCTTCAAATTAATTGGCGTGTAGTGTACAATTGGCGCAAATCCCCTCGACGACCACGAAAACCTCATGTTTTATAAAATGCGCAGGCAGTTCAGCCTCAAACCTTATTTTCTCACCAAGGCACAAAACCTCGTCGCACACTTCACAATGAAAATGAGAATGCAGGTTGCTGTTTGTGTGATGATGGTTGTTGAGCGCATATTTCACCGAATTGTCATTCAGCACAATCTTGTGAATTATCCCGTGCTCCTCCAGTGTTTTCAAGGTACGGTAAAATGTTACCCGGTCGAACAAATCGGGGAAATCGCCCTTCAGCTCACTCTCCGACAAAGCATATTCACTCTCAAGTAATCGACTGATAATAAACTTTCGGCAGGCCGTGCCCTTTAAATCTCGTGTATGTAATAGTTCTTCTGCTGTGATCATAAATGGGAACATGTAATGCAACGATGTTGCAAATATAGTGATGTTTCGTTATTAAAAAGCAGAGATTGCATTCTTTAACTTAATTGCAACAGCAAATCTAGTTTGTCGATGGTCCATTCCCGCGCTTTTTTGCAAGGGAGCGGTCCGTGGAAAACAGCGGAAATAATGCATATCATTCGTCTGCATACGAAAGCAGGAGGTAAACATGCTGTTTACCTCCTGCTTTGGTCTTTCAGGTACTAGACAGGAGTCAGGCAAATGCCATTCTCCGGGTTTATGTTTAATTTTCTTACAATCTAAATGAGATACCCAATTCGAGAGCCGATATCCCATATCCAATTTCTGCAAAAGCAGCCAGTTTATCAGAAAAATGATAACGTGCACCAAGGAATGCTGAGTATCCTAAGCCCGAAGCAGTAGGTGATGACGCGCTTGTTCCATCGCCAAACGAACTACTGCCAACTACATTATACCCGAGCATTAATCCGGCATAGGTGTCCAATTTGTCCACGAATTGATAATGAAAAGCACCGCGTGCACCCAGTATAAAATAGCTGTACTTGTATCCGTATGTGGAACCTCCATAAGTAGCTTCCCACTTATTGGCCGTATAAGCCAAATATCCTCCCACACCGATAGACGCTTTTCCATCGAGGAGTCCGTCTACGATGCCTTGTTCGAAAGATGCAGAAATAGGAGGAATACTGCTTGAGTATCCATCGCCTCCGTAGTAGCTGCCCAGGCCAATACCGACATTAACCACCCTGTCTCCTTTTGCAAGTAAATTTTGTGCCTGGATATTCATCACAGTTCCGCAGGTAATTACCAAAATAAATGCAACAATTTTTTTAGTCATAAGATAAAATGTAAAATATTTTTAGCCTACTCATAGAGCTTTTCGGCATCCGCTTTTATTCGTTGTTGACGGGGAAAGACCCTTTACAGAGATTCACCCCGGCGCTCAGCCCGACATGAAGGTTTGCCGGGCAAAGGTAAATAATTTCCAAAGCCGCTTGTAAACTCGTCTTTGCATGTCGTAAAAACATCTTTACTTATGGTAAAAAAAAGAAAAGGAGTGGTGTTAGATTTTGAAGCATACGAATTTTATCTTCCGTCAATCAACTTGTTGTATGCTGTCGCAGCGGCCATATTCTTTTTGCACTGGATAAAAAAGTTTTGCTTTTCGTAAAAAAACGCCTACTTTTAACCGCATAACCACAGATTATCGTCCAGTCTGCATTTGGTTGGATGATTATCTTTGCAGGTTCAAACAAAAAGTAAATTATGCTGTCATTATCCCTGTTGAAAAATAACTTGCTGAAAATTTCATCAAAGTATAGGCGAGCCATCGTTTATACAATTATTTTATTGTTTGTTGCATTCGGCCATTCTTTTTTCATGCAGATATCTATGGAGTCGTTTCGTTATATCCGTCATACAGTGATGTCGATGCTCTGTCTGCTTTGTTTATGTGGTGCTTACATACTGATCATGCAAAAAAAAACAGGTCGCGCCGACAAGTTGTTTGCTTTCTTGCTGTTTATGGTCGGCCTGACCAACCTGCTCTCTCTCATCAGGGGATGGACTGCAGGATATGCCGCTGTGGTGGAATATAACTTTCTGTCGTTTCCCTTGCTTATTTATGGAAGCGTGTGTGCCTATATTTTTCTCCTTTATCCACTCGAAGCTTTTCGTCCCGGATGGTTGACGCTGCGCCGGTCATTCTACCTTTTTCTGCCTACCCTGGTTATTTTGGCCATTTACGTGTTGCAGACAAGGGTGTTCAAAGTAACCATACCGGAGATTGATAACTGGGAATCCTTGATCCGGGAGCCCTGGAATTTGAATGTATGGCTTCGTTTACTTATCCTGATTTATCCTGTTCTGGGGGTAATGCTCATGCTGCGTTACCGGAAAAATTATATTGAATGGTGTGAGAATAACTTTGCATCGATGGAACACATCGATGTAAAATGGTTGGGTGATTATATTTTCGGAAATTTCGTGATTACACTTTCCTGTGAGGTGGTCATCTTCAGCAACGATGTCCGCAGCGTGCTGATGCACAATATATTCATATTGCTCTTCTTGCTCTATGGTTTCTATCGCGTATTATTCCGAAAGAGTCCCTATCCCGAAGGTTATTTCAAATGGGGAATGGACGATGTTCACGCCCAGATAAGGGAGAGCATGCAAACTGGAGTAGTCTGTAATCCTGACAATTGTGCAGAAAATGAAGTGACGCTGTCGGAGAATTTAACGAGTGATAAGTCCCCTTTTACCGATAAACTTCCCGAGTACAAGTGTAAACTGGAAATATGGATGGAGACCGAGAAGCCGCATTTACGGAAAGATTTCAAGCTGACCGATGCGATGGAGATACTTCCGTTAAACCGAAGTTATCTTTCCCGATTGTTCAACGAAGGATATGGTGAAAACTTCTATCGCTTCGTGATGCGCTATCGCATTGAGGAAAGCAAGCAGTTGCTGATCTCCCGTCCCGATCTCACGATCACTCACATAGCCGATATGTCGGGCTTCAGTTCACCATCGGTTTTTGGCAGGGCATTCACACAAACAATGAATTGCAGTCCCCTGCAATGGCGCGAAAAAGAGATCAAAGCAAAAAAGAGCTAAAACTTTCCGACAGGTAATTTCCTAACAGTGGCGCATTCTCACAGCGTGCGTTGCCGTGAAGCCGGAACAGCGGGAAAGGGAGATTTATTCTCAGCTTATAGATTGAGAAGATGAAAGTGGTTATTAATTCAATGTGCAACATTTTAAAAATCAAAAAAGATGGAAACAACAAAGATCACAGTCCAGTCAACTATCCAGGCCGACACGCAAAAAGTGTGGGATTTTTACACACAACCCGAACATATTATTGGTTGGAATTTTGCCAGTGACGACTGGCATTGCCCTCGTGCAACGAACGATTTGCGTGTGGGCGGTAAGTTTAGTGCAAGGATGGAAGCCAAAGACGGTAGTTATGGTTTCGATTTCAATACGCTGTATGACGAAGTGGAAGTGCACGAAAAAATTGCCTACACGATGGAAGATGGTCGAAAAGCTGCGATTACCTTCTCCGGTGAAAACGGCGCCACATTGGTGACGGTCACCTTTGATGCAGAAAACCAGAACGACCTGGAGATGCAAAGGAGTGGCTGGCAAGCTATTCTGGATAATTTTAAAAAATACGTTGAGTTGAAAGCGCTGCGATTTTTTGAATTTTCCGTAGACAAGGAAAACAGCACCATCTACATAAAGCGCGACTTCAATGCTTCACTTCAACGGGTGTGGCAAGCCTGGACAACGGCTGAATT
>DHTF01000085.1:32062-39552 GCA_002411515.1 Proteiniphilum sp. UBA5267
GGATATTGGCTTTACGCCATGGTCGGTCCCGAGGGGGAGCGACATTGGGGAAGATTGGATTATATCGAGATCAAAAATGAAGAATCGTTCCGCGCAAAAGATGGATTTTGCGATGAGAACGGAACACCGAGTTCTGAGCTCCCACAGAATTTATGGGAAATAGTGTTTCGTGAAACGGACGGCAAAGTGTTGGTGGATATGACACTTATTTTCGACAGCCCTGAAGACCTCGAAACCAACATCCAGATGGGCTTCAAGGAAGGCTTTACCGCAGGATTGAATCAATTGGATGAACTGTTGCTGACGCTGGAGAAATAACCGCACTATCCTTCAGGTAAAAAGGCGATGGCATCAATCTCCACCAGAAAATCGGGATGGGTCAATGCGGAGACAAAAAAGCCTGTAATTGCTGGAGGGTTTTTCAATTCTCCCAGATATTTTTGTGAAGCCTGAAAGCCCTTTTGGACGTCTTCCCCCTGCACAATGTGGATGGTCAGTTTTACCAGATTGGCAAATGTTGCCCCACATGCTGCGAGGGCCGTCCCGATATTTCGCATCACCTGCTCGGTTTGTTCTGATATATCACCTTTGCCCACAATCTCACTTTGCGCATTCACGGCATTTTGTCCGCCAATATAGATGGTTTTCCCCTTTCCCTCCGTGGTGACAATCTGAGAAAAGGCAGGGCTTTTAAACAGCCCCTCCGGGTTGATGTATTGCAAAGATGGGGGCGTTGCTTCCGGTTCAGTTTGACAATTCTCCATTTCCACAATGGTGTATCCTTTTTGCCTGATATCTTCTTCCCATTCCGGTTTCAAAGGCTCGATGTGACAGAACTGAGATTCTTCGGAGGTGAGCGGCTGACCCTCCTGACCCTTTCTTTTCAGGTACTCCCTCCCATAGTTGAATATTTGTTCCGGATCATTGGTCTCCACCGGGACAATGATATCGAAATGCATGATGTTCTCTTCTTTTTTGGTTACATAGGTGTCCCAGACTGCTACTTTCATATCTTCGGTTTCTATGGATGTTGTGCAATATTGCCATTACGATAACAAATCTCTGCTACCATATGTTTGTGAGAACCCGGAAATAATGATTTGGGTGTCAGTACTCAATTGTCGTTTTTTATTGTAACGCGTTTACGATGGCGGCAATAAATCCGTTTTGGTCAAACTCTCCTTTTTTAGAGAAACCAGTACGGACAATCACCAGTTCTTTCGATGGGATGATGTAGATGAACTGCCCGTCGTGGCCGTTGCAGCTATACATGTCGCGGGGTACGTCGGGATGGTCGGCCCCGGATTTGTTCAGCCAGAAAAAGGCACCGTATGTGCCGTTTGATCCGGTTGCGGCTGTGGTGGTATATTTCACCCAGTCTTCGGGCAGAATCTGTTCGCCCAGCCAGTTCCCGTTGTTCAGATAGAGCAAGCCGAAGCGGGCATAGTCGCGTAACGAAGCATAAAGGTAGGATGAACCCACGAATGTTCCCGATGCATCCACCTCAAAAATAGCGCTGCGCATTCCAATTTTGTTGAAAAGCTTTTCACGCGGGAAAGCGTAATACTCCGCATCGTTGCCAATAGCCCTGCGCAGCAGGTAAGAGACAATGTTGGTAGATCCCGATGAATACTCAAAAACCGATCCTGGGGAATATTCCAGTGGTTTCGAACTGGCAAACCGGGCCATATCGCCTTCCTTGTGCAGCATGTTGTTCACGTCGGAGCTGTTCCCATACGCTTCGTTCCATTCCAAACCGCTGTTCATCTGCATCAGATTGTGGATGGAGATGCTGCTCCTTTCGTCACGCTGCCATTCATCTACGCCGGCAGGTTCATAGATGTCCAGTTTCCCCTCTTTCACCAGAATGCCTGTCAGGGCATTGGTGAAACTTTTGGCCATCGACCAGCTCAGAAAAAGATTCTTTGGAGCAAATCCCTCAGCATACTTTTCTACTACCGGCTGTCCTTGATAGACAACCATCGTCGCAAATGTACCCTTGTAGGGGATGGTGTCGGCAAAAGCCTGTTCCATGGCAAGGTTGAGCTTCTGGATGTCGATACCCGAAGGAATGGTGTCGGCAATCAAATCCCCCATGGGCCAGTCAATGGTGTCGGGTTGTTCCGGCAAAACCGGCACAACCGGATAGGGACGCGCCTGGATATCGCCCACCGGATAGTCGTTCACCAGGATGCTGCCGTAGCCATTCACGAAAGTTGTACGCGACGTGTGCCAGAGGAAGCGGCTTCTCACGCTTTTTCTTCCGGGGTTGACCCTGTTTTTTACGTATCGGATGAAGGAGAAGTTCAGGTCGGTAGCCTCCATCGATTCCTGTGTGCGATTGGCTACAAACAAAGCCGATGACATGTTTTTGGCGGCGTAGCCGGTGATGATTGGCATCAGGGGATTCAGGTAAAGAAAACCTCCCAGGAGAACAAACAAGATAAAGACTATAAGAACGATGCGTACTTTTTTCATGGGAGCGAATGTTTGAATTGGTCAACAAAGATAGATAAAAAAAGCAGCAGGATGATTTGTGCACCCTGCTTCCTTAACAGTATGGTTCAACTGTCAATCCTCGAAAATCACGATCTTCTCAATTTCGTCACCCTGCTGAATCTTGTCAATCACTTCCAGGCCTTCCACCACTTTCCCGAAGCAAGTGTGGTGACGGTCGAGATGGGCCGTGTTGTCGCGACTGTGGCAAATGAAAAACTGCGAACCGCCGGTGTCGCGGCCTGCGTGTGCCATCGACAATACGCCGCGGTCGTGGTACTGGTTGTTGCCGTCGAGTTCACATTTGATGGTGTAACCAGGTCCCCCGACACCGGTGCCTTCGGGACATCCGCCCTGGATTACAAAGTTTGGAATCACCCGGTGAAATGTCAACCCGTCGTAAAAACCCTTTTTGGCCAGCTTCACGAAATTGGCCACGGTGTTGGGAGCATCCTCCTCATAAAACTTTACTTTCATGACACCTTTTTCGGTGTGAATCTCTGCTCTGAACATAATTTTCTTTTTTGCGTTTAAAATGATTCTGTAAAAATAGCTATTTTGGCTTTCAAATAAAAATTGATGTTCACTTGCTTCTTAATATCTTCTCCATGGCCTTTCCCTTGGCCAATTCGTCGATTAACTTGTCGAGATAACGCGCTTTTTGTACAATGTCGTCTTCAATCTCTTCCACCCGATATCCGCAAATCACCCCGGTAATTTTGGATGCATTGGGATTGAACTGGGGTGCTTGTGTAAAGAATGTCTCAAAATTCATGTTGCCGGTCAGTATATTCTCCAACTCCTTTTGGCTGTATCCGGTCAGCCAGCAGATGATTTCGTCCACTTCTTGCTTGCTGCGGCCTTTCTTTTCCGCTTTCTCCACGTAGTACGGATAGACCCCGGGGAAGGATATTTTGTAGATTCTCTCCTGATTCTTCATTTTATTTCTCACTTAGACTTGTTGATACTAATAAACTTTCATTTGCCGGAAAAAACCCTAATCGCTTCATCTACGGAACGCATAAAAATTACCTGCTTGTGTTGGTTGCTTTCGCGTATAAAATCTTTGATGCTTTTACTCTCATATTGTGTGAAGTCGCCCACAATGGCCAGGGGCATCCTATAATTCGAGAACTTTTGAAGTATTTCGCCTGCAATTCCGTTTTTCAGATCAAAAAAATCAGGCGTGATACTCTGCTCATGAATGATCATTTTGTCAAATCCCTGGTAATAAATATTGCCCAATAAGCCCAGCCCATCTTCAAGGGTTTTTATAAGCAATGGGTCCGATGTGATCTCCGCGATTCTTGCGTCGTTTATCTCGTGTGTTTTAATTTTCATTACAGCTTCTTTTAAACGCACATCTTTTCAAATTGATAACAATTGGTGCAGATACATGGTTCGGTGGTGTGTAACAAAAACTTTATAAACCTTTGTGCCCTTTGGGGTGTTTATATTGCGTTTTAAAAATCACACGGGCAAATCATTTCAAACATGATGAAAGTACATTCCACCAACTACTTCGATACTTTTATTGAAGTAGCTCCCGACACGAAAGTGAGCTGTGGTACACCGCCACCGTCGAAAGAAAAAAAGACGGTTGCCCAGTTACAGTACGAGCTCATCGGCAACAATCCCTATCAATTCAGTTCAGACGACATCCTTTTTCAGGTGTATGCCGACAAGCACGATCTGAAAGAATCGGAATACAAACAAGCAAGGGAACAATTATTTTCGAAAGGACAGCCCTGCATGCGAACTTCTCCTTTGGCCAAAACCTATGGTTATGGCATTCACAGCGACAGTGATGGAAAAATTGCATTGTATGGAATGGAGACCCGGGAATATGCCAATTTTATGAAAGACCCCGGAGTGGTCAAAGTAAAAGCCATGAAGTCGGTGAAATAAAGAGATAAACGGTGCTTCGGCTTTTCATGCTATCCTTTTGGCATGCATCAACGAGTAAGCAAGGCTTATTCTGGTTCGGTATCTCCTCATATTTTAAGGGAGGGATAACGGAGGAGTAAGGGAGGGATAACGGAGGAGTAAGGGAGGAATACCGAGGAAGTACCGAGGAAGTACCGAAGGAACACCGAAGGAGTACCGAAGAGATACAAGCGAAGTATACACGCAAGAGAAGTGAAATATTAAAGAATATAAACAGTAGGATATGGGATTTTTAAGTAAATTATTCAACGTAACAGATAAAACATCGTTAAAAGAGAAAATTGACCAGGGCGCCCAGCTTTTGGATGTGCGCACGGAGGAAGAGTTTGAAGCAGGGCACGCCAGGGGTGCGATGCACATTCCACTCTCCCTGCTCCCGAACAAGTATGAAACCATGCAGCCGAATTCGCCGGTGATAGTGGTTTGCGAAAGTGGGGCACGGAGCGCTCAGGCTGTCCGATTCCTTATCAGCAAAGGCTTTGAGGCATATAATGGAGGAAGTTGGAGATCGTTTTCATAAATTTCTTGAATTCATTGTATGGAGATCATAATCATCAGTCTGGCGGCATTTTTTACTGCCGTGCTGACGTTTTTTTCCGGTTTTGGACTTGGAACCATCTTAACCCCTGTTTTTGTCCTATTTTTTCCGATTGACGTTGCCATTGCACTCACAGGCGTGGTGCATTTCTCCAATAACCTTTTCAAAATTGCACTGGTTGGCAGGAATACCGACAAAACAGTTCTATTGCGTTTTGGGGTTCCGGCAATTTTAGCTTCGTTTGCCGGAGCATGGCTGTTGCTGAAAATTACCGTACTGCCCACGCTTTTCCATTACGAATTGTGGGGCAGGACTTTTGAGGTCACCCCTGTAAAACTGATAATTGCCCTGTTGTTAATTCTGTTTTCGGTACTTGAAGTGTCGCCTTCATTCCAAAAAGTTCAATTCGGTAAAGACAAATTGGTGTGGGGTGGAATATTGAGTGGCTTTTTTGGCGGCTTGTCGGGTATTCAGGGAGCCATACGCAGTGCATTCCTGATAAAAAGCGGATTGATGAAAGAGGCCTACATTGCCACTGGCGTTGTGATTGCCTGTCTGGTCGATTTTACAAGACTTTCTGTGTATGCCACCCGGTTCACATCGGCAAACCTGCACGAAAATCTCACGCTTTTAATTTCGGCAACCCTGGCGGCCATTGCAGGAGCATATATGGGCAAAAGGGTGCTGAAAAAAGTAACCCTGCGGAGCATCCAACTTCTGGTGGCAGTCATGCTCATCTTTATTTCACTGGCTTTGGGTATGGGCTTGATTTAAAAATGACGTAACATGAAAACAATCGATAAACTATTTTCGTACATCATTCGTACATCCAATGATTACAAACCCTTAATTCCCCGATTGATTGTGGGGTTCGTTTTTTTGTCGGAAGGCATACAGAAATTTCTTTTCCCCGACCTTGTGGGTGTCGGACGTTTTACAAAAATTGGTTTCGAGAATGCCGACTTTTTAGCCTATTTCGTTGCCTCCTTCGAAATTGTATGTGGCATCTTACTATTGTTGGGTTTACTTACCCGCTTGTCATCCATTCCATTGCTCATCATCATGGCGACCGCAATCGTCACGACCAAGATTCCCATCTTTGTGAATGAGGGATTCTGGACCATGGCCCATGATTCCAGGACCGACTTTGCGATGACCCTGTTGCTGATATACCTGATCATATATGGGGCAGGTAAGCTCTCAATTGATGTGGCACTTTTTCGCAGGCGTACTTCATCTTATTGATTAACAAGAATTTGCCGCGATATGAAGGTCAGCTTTTGTTACATTCTTCTTTCCTAAATTGAAGCATTCTTTCTATCAGTCCCAGTGGCAATGGCTTGTCATGTGGGAATTGAATTGCAGATTTGGATACTTTTATTCCTTTCAGGTCTGATTCAAATTCTTTTAAAAAATCCTCACTCCATGGACTTGATAAGGAAAGATGTTTTGGGTATGCACTATAATATATCAAAGAATTCTTATTCTTGATTTTGAATGCAGGGATCTGATAGCTAATTACTTCCTCAATATCAGGTGCTACCTTATGCACCAATTCACGAATTGCCTGCATCCTGTCTATGACATCAGCGGGAAATATGCTGTGATACTCGTCTATTGTGTTGAAATTCGATTTAGCCATAGTTTCGTTGTTAATCAAAAAATGAAATTGCGTCCAATTTTGAAATGCAACTTTACGGAAAAATTTTATTTTTCTACTTGGCTTATGGCAAGAAAACCATATCCACAGCAATGAATATCAGAAATGCCTTTTCACGGGACGGCCGAAACCGCCCAAGCTGATGGTAATCAGGTGCATATTCCCTTCCAGAAAAGCATGTTTTCTCTTGTATTCTGGCATGTAATAGGTATAACGAATACCCAGGTACAATCCTCCTGTTCGCGAGAGATCCACATCCCGATCCCAGCTGTTCAGCTGCAGCTCCAACCCCGCAAGGTAGTTCAGTGTAGCAAGTTCCTTGAACTCGTCCAGCTCTGGATATTTCTCTATCTCCGTATCCGCGGGGCCTATTCCCATTCCTCCAATGCCAATGAATGGCAACAGCTTACAATCGCTACTTTGGTAGATCGGATAATGCAGTGCCAGGTCGGCACCGGCCAGATAACCCCTGATGCCTGCCGGCCAGGGTATATCATGGTGGGTTATCTCCCGTTTGGTTTTGGTCGCCGCATAATTGAAACGGAAAGAGAGATCGAAATCACGGTAGAGCACGTCGAAAGCAAATCCTGCTGCGATGTTGTTGCCTAAATGACGGCTCATTCCTCCGGTAAAAGCGTTATAGCCCAGGAAAAACTCATAGCCAAAACCCCAGTCGGCAGCTTTGTAGCGATGTCGTATAAAGCGACGGGTATAGTCGGCATAGTCGCTTCCCTTGTAGGTCTCCAGAAAATCGGATGCCATCTTGTTCATCTCAGCCATCTCCGCTTCGTTTTCCACGTTTTGCGGCGTGAAGAGCAGTGCATAGAGACACAATTTGAGAAACTCCTT
>DHTF01000085.1:39877-41520 GCA_002411515.1 Proteiniphilum sp. UBA5267
ACCCAGTAGCCGTCATGCTGCCAGTCGATGTCAGCAGAAACTGCCTTAACCTCCTGAAGCAGGATATCGTATTCTTCCGTCCAGAAGGAGAGAAGCCAGTATTCTACGGGCAGATAAACGCTGTAAGGGTTATCGGTTTCACGGGTAAGATACGCTTTCACCTCCTTCAAGGCAAAGAGGTCTCCCTTTTGCAGGTGCTCCAGGGTGAGGGAGCGTCCTTTGGAGATCATTTCAAGGTCACTGCCTGGACGGTTGAGAATCTCATTCCGGATAGAGTCTTTTTGCTGAGCAAGGAGCGTGACAGGAATGAGTAGCAGAAAGAGAAGGACTGTGGGTAGAATCGATTTGATCATCGGTATAAAAGATTGTGTTGAGATAAAGAATAGCGGCGTATATTTTTTTGACAAAATTAAAAAAATCTTCCGTGATTTTGTCTTTATTTCCGATAATCAAACAGACATAAAAATCAAAGTACTTTCACCTCCTCACTTTCATCATTTTTTTGCATGTTTTAGTCGGAGTTATGGATCTGATTTCAGTTTGCTGTAAATTTCCAGATCCGTAAAATGGCCACCCGTGAGCAATTCACCCTGTCGCTCAATACCTTCAAAGCTGAATCCCAGTCTCTTCGGGATGTTGCTGCTCGCGCTGTTTCCCACAGCACATTTTATCTGAATTCTATTGATTCCCAGTTTATGAAAGGCATACTCGCAAAGCCTGCAGACTGATTTTGTGACGATTCCCTGTTTTTGGTGTTTTTCGGAAAGCCAATAGCCGATTTCTGTCTTTTTATTGAGTACGTCGGTGTCTTTAAAGCCAATCAGTCCCACAAAAAGATCTCTTTTTCTGATGGCGAAAACCTGTTCAAACCGGTCTTGTGGAGCATTCACTACGGAGTCCACAAATTTCTCACTGTCGGAGATGTCTTTGGTAAACGCTACAAAGGGCAACCATTTCCCCAGGTAGTCTCTCTGAGTGTCAATCGTCTCAAAAATGTCTTTTGCGTCGGATTGCACCAGTTGTGTTAGCTTTATCTCCTGATCTACGTCAATTGTTCTCATGATATGCTCTTATGTTGCTGTGATGAATACCTCAAACGGCATTCCTCATTTTATTTGTCTTTCCACCGGTACATAATACATCACCACAGCCCCGCTGGAAAAGGTTTTCGTTTTAGTGAGTTTGAGAGTTATCCGATCCTTCAGGTTGTCGAATAGGGGCAGGCCGCTTCCGGCGATGACGGGATGGATGCAGAGTTGGAACTCATCCACCAGTCCCAGTTTCATTAACTGGATAATCAAACTGCGGCTTCCTACCAGCACATTGTCCCCGGATTGTTGTTTGAGGGTTTCAACTTCCTGTTCCAGTGCTTGGGTTGCCAGGCGGGCACTTTTCCAGTCCACATTTTTAAGCGTGTGGGAGAAAACAATCTTGGGTGTTTTGTCCATGATGTGGGCAAATTCATCGATCGCCATGTTGCCTGTCGGGTTCTCAACCACCTCCCGCCAGTACTCCATTAGCTGGTAGGTGATTCTTCCGTATAACATGAGGTCTGTACTTCTTATGAGGTGGGCATAGTGCTGATGTATTTCGTCGTCGGGGATAACTGCGTCGTGGTCGCAATATCCGTCGAGGGTCATGTT
>DHTF01000085.1:41800-52484 GCA_002411515.1 Proteiniphilum sp. UBA5267
CCCCGTGCGGCGTAGTAGGATTCGGCTCCGTTGTGATAGATGAAGGTGCGGCCATAGCGAGAGTCGCCGAATAGTCCTCCACCCCGTTCACGGACTTCTTGTGGGGTGATGATCCAGCTAGAGGTTTTCTGGTCAAACTCACCCAGTTTCTGCAGGTCGGTGTATTGCCCTTCGTCTAATAGATGAATGCCCATCTCCTTGGCCATGCCCAAGGCACTGCCTTGGGGCTTGTTTTCCTTGCGTGATTGTAAGGCCGCTTCATCATAGCAGAGGCTGCGGCGCCCTTTGGGACTTTCGGGCGAGCAGTCACAAAAGATGAATTCCCCGGTTTGGGTATCAGAGCCTATTACATCGGGCTCTCCACCGGTCTCCTCCATCTCGTGGATCGACCATAGTTTATCGATATTCTTTTCCAGTCTTTGTTGTACATCTTCCCACTTTAATTGGGGATGGCGCTGCATATGCTGTTCGAAACGCTTTTTCAGGACATCGAGCAACGATTGCTGTTGTTCCTGTGTGATGTTGTTTTTTTTCATAGGATGCATATTATTTTTTTTCTTCTTCTTCAGACGTTGCAGCACCTAGCAGAGGTGTTTTATTGCATTTCTGAGATTATCTGATGCAGTTTGCGCACTGTATTTACATTTCGGATTGTCATGTGCCTGTAGAGATCCGTGCCCATCAGTTTCATCATTCCGCTCCGGCTGTAATTTTTCCCTTCCACATTCCACAATATTACTCCAGGAATGTACTTCACGTTATCCACTGGATTGATCTGTATCTCCTTCAGCACCTCTGGGCGGTCATATTTTTCCCACAGAAACATCACATCCGTCCGCATGCTTTCATTTTTCACCCAAGTGGGAGGCAGTTCCCGACAAATAACGTTCAACTGCTCACTGTTGATTACAACGACTTTAACATCCAGTTGAAAATCCTTTCTCACCGCTTCTTCAATCAGCCGTGTCAGTTCGTCTTCCTTTTTCAACGAATCCTCAAATACGACATTGCCGGAGTTGATAAAGGTGGAAACGTGGGTAAATCCCAGATATTCAAAGGTGTTTTTGAGTTTCCGCATCTCCACGATGTTGTGTCCACCCACATTGATTCCCCGGAAAAGGGCAAGATAAACCATGATTCATCGATTTTATTACGTGCAATTTATCATATAACAATCTGATAACAAATTTTTCGACTTTTTTGTTTAGCATGCATGCAACACAGGAATTTAATCGTCTCTATTAAATGATTTCACTCCTTCTTCCTCCAGTTTTTTCAATCCCTCTTTCATTGCGATAACCTGCTCTTCTGGGTGGCCTTTCCATGTTGTTACTTCACCTACCACCCTGAAGGGAGATGTGGATCTGTACGATAATGTTGGATTGCCTGGAAATTTCCGATCGGTCAGGTCGGGATCATCTTCTATCTTTCCTGTTGGCTCTACCAGGTAGATTCTTTCATGCCCTTCACCCAAAGCAAGTTCAGCTCCCCAGATGGCAGCATCTAATGTTGCAGAAAGAAAAATATATTTCGCTTTTTTCTGATCTTCAAAATTTGAGTTGAATCCAACTTCTATGAGATCACCAATTTTCAGGTCAGCTTTTGTTCCGTGAAAATATGTTTGCACAAAAGGTGTCGGAGTCTGAACTGTTTTTTTATCGTCTGTTTTATCTACATGCATACCATTGAAATTATCATTTCTACTGAATCTTTTCAATTTTCTCATTTCAAATAGGCTTCTACCAGTGATACCCAGTAAGCTGCACCAAGGGGTAATAAGTCCTGATTAAATACATATTGCGGGTGATGTACCATAAAACCTTTCCCATTGCCTGCCATTACATAATTGCCTGGACATTTTTCAAGCATGAAAGCAAAATCTTCACTACTCATCAGCGCATCCGCATTTCTGACCACATGGTCTTCTCCAAAAGTCGCAGCAGCTACGTCGGCAGCCCATCTGGTATTTTCCGGCGGATTCACCAACACCGTCCCGGGTACGCCTTCCCTGATTTCATAGGTACAATTGAAAGCTTCGGCTTGTGAATGGGTGATGCTGCGAACTTTTACAAGCACCATCTTGCGCACTTCATTGTCCATGTTTCTGATGCTTAATTTCAGTAAAGCCGTTTGTGGTACTACATTCCCCGCATTCCCGGATTGAAAAGCGCCTACGTTTACGACGGTTTGCTTCCAGGGCGACACATTCCGACTGACGATGGTCTGCAATGCCATCACCAATGATGCGCCACATACAAGCGGGTCAATCCCCAGCTCCGGCATGGAGCCGTGAGAACCTTTACCGGTGAGTTCTATTTCCCAGTTATCGACGGCAGACATGGTTTCTCCTTCACGGAAGTAGAATTTACCAAATTCCAATCCGGGAATATTGTGCATGGCATAAACGGCATCTACAGGAAAACGCTCAAACAGTCCATCGGCTATCATTGCGGGACTTCCTTGCATGGTTTCTTCACCTGGCTGAAAGAAAAAGCGTACGGTTCCATTGAAGTTTTTCGTTTCGGCAAGGTATTTAGCGGCTCCAAGCGCCATGGCTGTATGGCCGTCGTGCCCGCAAAGATGTGATCGTCCTTCTTTGCTACTTTTATAGGGTAAATTGTTGTCTTCCTGAATAGGGAGCCCGTCAAAATCGGCCCGAATACCGATGATTTTCTCACTGTCACCTACTTTTAGTGAGGCAACCATGCCCTGTTTGCCTACGCCTTCTGTCAATTCATAAGCGCCAAACGATTTGATCACGTCCGCAATATATCGTGCTGTATTTTCCTCTTGCATCGAAAGTTCAGGATGCTTGTGCATGGCTTCCTGCCATGTTTTCAATTCATCTTTTTTGTGTTTGAATGCGTCTATCAGTTTTGTGTTCATTATGTTCATTTTTAAAAGGTTGATAACAGGTTCTTTTGGTGATGTAATTACGCATTGGACTTGCCTGCGGATTTGGGTATGGTAATCATAATAAACAGAATCGCCATAAAAATCATCAGGAGATTTACCCCCAGGCCGATGATAGCCGCCTGACGGATCACTACATTGTCCTGACGTCCTTCAAAAGTCAATACCCCTTCCAGCCATTGAATATGGTTGCCCACATTGAAGGCCGTAAAAATACCAGCAGAGATGGCAACTCCAAGTGCTGCACCCAGTGAAGATGCCATTTTGTAAATACCTGAACCAGCACCTGCCTGGTCAGCGGGCAAGTTCGACAGTGCAGCATCTGTGGATGGTGTAGCGTAAAATGCCAGGCCCAATCCAAACAACGTGTATGCAATCATGGCGAGTATTTTATACGTACTGGTCATTACATTGGTAAACATAAGGAGGACGATAGCCAGCGCAACGATGAGCGAACCCCAGATCATGGGTTTACGTGCTCCAAATCGCTGCAACAGTTTTTCACCCATGCGGATGAACAATACAATGGCAATGGCATACCCTAAAGTGAGCATGCCGGCTTCCTGTGCTGAGAGGTTCCCGCCAACCTGCAGAAGCACGAGTGATACAATTAATATGCCGGCTGTACCGTTGAGCAGAAAGTTTGAAATGGTTGCACCGGTGAAAGTTAGGTTGTGAAACAACTTAAAATCAATAAAAGCTCCTTGTTTCTCTTTTTCAATGTAAAAGAACAAGATGGAGAAAATAAGTGTTGTCGCGATCAAAACAATGCCAGCCACGCTGGTAAAGCCTAATTGCGCTCCTTTGGTTATCAATATCTGCAAGGCGATCATCGCCAGCATAAAGGTAATGATACCCGCATAATCACTTTTGTGATGCTCTTTCCGTTCGGCCTTACTTTCCGGCGTTCCTTTTATCAGGATGAGGCCAATGATTGAAACAGCTGCAGCAGCAAAGAAAATCCATCGCCAACCCACATTGACCATCAATCCTCCAAAGAGTGCAGCAAAACCCGAACCGCCCCATGATCCCATAGACCACAATGAAATGGCACGTTGCCGTTCTTTGCCTTCCCAATAGGCTTTTACCAATGCCAGACTTGCCGGCATAATGGCGGCAGCAGAAAGTCCCTGGAAAATGCGACCCGTAATTAAAACCGGATCAGCCGCACGGCCTGTCGGTGTAAACCCGACCAATAGGGATCCAATGATACTAAAATAAAATCCTATACGAATTATTTTCATTCGTCCTATTTTATCGGCCAAGCCGCCAAAGACAACGATAAAAATGCCTGAAAACAAAGCTGTGACAGATACCGCAATGTTCATGATAGATACATCCATGTTGAGGTCTTTCGCCATGTCAACATTGATGTTTAATGTGGTTTGTGCAAAGAGCCAAAAAGCTAAAACGCCAAGGATGATACCCAATAATAATTTATCATTTCCTTTGAACTCAATTGAATTTGTCATGCCTGTAAGTTTGTTATTGTTAGATATGCGCTGATATTCAATGATTAGGTATTTTTGTTTTTCATAATCTCAATATTCTGATATGGAAGACTTTCTGTCCCTGATCTAACGTTTATTCGCTGGTTTTGGTTCGGACTAGATTGACTATATATGTATTACAAAACAACAGCCGGCCAATCGTGACAGAAGCCGGCTGTTGATGAATACTGCATGTGATTTTTAAAATCCGGGATCGACCGATAACAAGAAATTCCGTACGACCCGGATGTTTTTTTCATTCCGATTTTTTGATCATTGTGATGATCCAGTAATTGCCTTCAGCAGATATTTCGCAGCTGCTTTCCAAATAATCGGCTATTTCAGTCCATACATTGCTGTTATATATGAACAACTCTTCGGCCGTAACATCTGTGGACTTATCAACGATTGGTGCAGAAATCTTTGCTGTAAAGGATGTTTCATCTCGTTTTAGCACTTCCATAAAGGGTGATATGATTTGGAAAAACCAGATAAATCCGCCGGCAACATTATCAAATCCCATTGGTTTATCAAAGTCTTTTGCATATCTTTTTCCCATCATTTTGCCGGATTCTGCTGCGGTAATTCCTGCTTTTTTAAAATGCTCAATTTCGTAACTCGTAAGAGACGAGATATGATTCATAGCCCAGCCAAGCTTATTTATGACCGGTGAATTCTCTGTCTGATATTTCTCTTCAATTGTTTTGGCAAAAACAAGCGGATAATTCTCGTTGAAATAATTCTTTTTTAATTTCCATGAGTCGCCCGTTCTTTCTAATAGATAAATTTCAAAATATTCAAGTGATTTGGTTTCTCCTAACCAGTCCATTGACTCTATACAGCTTGTTGTGACAAATGCTGAATTGGGTGGTATAATATCCGCTATAATGTATTTTACTTCAATTTTATAGTTGGTAATTGTGTCACCGAATTTTTTCAAATTACACTGTAAAGTTTCGCGCAATGGCAGAACCTGACCATGAGGAAAAATAAATTGTGCATCTTCGGCAATTTTATCCTTTAATAGATCAAAATTTGCTTCTTGACATAACTTGTAGTAATTGTTTACAAATTCTTCGGCAGATGTCTTCAGATCTTCCTGGCTCAACGCCATAGTAGGAAGTAAGGCCAATAAGAACAATAAATTTTTCATGATTTGATAAATTTTGTAGTTTTAATATGCTCTTTTGATGCCAACCAAAGCTTTACAGCCCAACCTAATACCATAATCCTATACTATGGCAAACATAATCTGACCTAATATAAAATCGATTCCAACCAGAATCAAATATTAAAGTTATTTGATTTAACGATAAGTTGTTGTAAATAAAAAGACAAACATTTGTATTATAGGGACAACATGTTTTTTATTTGTGTGTTTTTCTTACAAACATGTGACCCGAGAATTTGAATAATAGGTGGCTAGATGGTTTTGTGCAAACCATCGTTCAGTATCGCCGGTTGCGCATGGTTTGGTTTGTACTCGGTACGGTTTGTATCCTTTTGGGAGACTGATCCTTGGAGCGAAATTGTGCTTCGCGAGATTGGTTAAATGTACCCGATTTCCCCTTGTCCAGGCTTCTTTCAAAGTCGACCAGTTCCTTTTCTATTCGTTCCTGCTCAGCCTTCATCTCTTCGGGTGTGGAGGTGTACTGTGAGATAGAGAGGTTGCGTGGATTTCCTGCTTTGTAAATCTCTCCTTCGTATCTCCGCTGGCGGAAGAAATCGTCGATGGTGCCGAGCATGCTGTTGTTGAGAGAGGATGACATCACGGGCATACGGCGGGTATGGGGTTCGAGTGCATGGTAAGGTATCCAGAAAAGCGGGTAGCGGGTGGTGACAGCATCGAGGTCGTCCATACGGTGAAGCACTGGACAAATGGCGAGCAGCGTTACCCGGAAAGCGGAGGTGGGGGTGTCTATATAATAGAGCTCCTTCAGATAATATCCCTGTACTTCGCGGGAGGGAATATCTGCGTCGTTCACCACAATGCTGCCGTTCAAGGTCTCATGGTAGATGTCGAACCGGTCTATAAACTCCTGCAAGTTGATCTGATACGCTTGCGTGAACTCCTCCCGTCCGTCGAGGTACTCGTAGGCTGCAATCGATCCACTCTCCAGCAGTTTGAAGATGTGCGAGAAGAGGTTCATGTTTCCGGAAGTGGGTGTCTCCGGGTAATAGAGCGGGGCGTTGGCCTCTTTGGAAAGGTCGAGATAACGGTAGATGATGCGCGACCATCGGGCATGTGTGATGATTTCTTCTTCCTGATGGTTCTGTAAAACATTGGGACTGGCCGTGGTAGTCACCTGCTGACTGTTTTCACGCTGACGCCGCTGCTCAATTCGTTCCTGGGCTGTGGTCTGCGGGTAAAGCGCGATGGTTTGCGTCAGAATAAGGAGAAAAGTAAATATTAAACGGGTTGTCATAATTTTAAGCGTTCAGCTGTCAGCTTATTGTTTTGTTAATTCACTCTCAGTTCCATTACAGCGATTTCGCGCTCCGTGCCATCAGGGCCGGTGGCACGCACGCCGGAGATATAGAAATAGCTACCGCGTGTAAGCCGTCTGATCTGTTCTTTTTGCCGGTCGGAGAAGCGGCTGCCATTGGAAACCTCAGGAATGGCATTCCCCATGGAGTCGAAAAATATCGTGCGGAAGCTTTTTACCTGAAAGGGTACGTGGAGGATGCCGTCGTCGATGGCTGCCTTCAGTCCTTCACTGTTCAGCAGTGCTACCTTGGGTATGCTGCCGCCTTTCCGGCTGACCATGTTCCCACTGTTATCGCGGTACTCCAGAAAGGGCGTGGGATCGGGGAGGGCACGCACCCTGAACTGTTGCGAGGCAAGCGGTCGGACAGTACCTCCCTCTGTGCGGGCGGAAACCGACAGGGTAACATTCTGTCCCACCGCAGTAGGATGTACCGACCACTTGTTGCCCCTGCGGCTTAACTGTCCGTTAGTAATGGTGGCGGTGATATCCTGTGGAGCGAAACCGGGTACGGAGATGGCAATCTCATTGTCGATGCCGGCATAGAGCACATTCATCAGCGTGGGAGCGATGGTGGCCATGGGCTCTACTACGGTATAGCTGCCCGAAAAGGGATACTGCTCCGATGTGCCGTCTTTCCCGGCCATCTCCAGGTAGCCCTCCACAGGAAAGGAGCCGGTGCTGTTTGCGGGTAGGGAGAAAACGCCATTCACTGCATCGGGCTGCGGTTCACCCTGTAGAGTAAGTAAGGGTTGGCTTGTGGAGTCTTCGGCTGCAAGGATGACCCGGGCGTTATAGGTACCGCCTTGAATTACAACATCCGATTCGGGAATCAGCCTGGCACTGAGTCTGTTCATTCTGAATTCGTCAGCATCCACGCTATTCAGCATACTCGACAAGGCTTCTCCTTCGGCGGACCGTACATCGTTCTCCAACTTTGACAGCAGGGTCACAGCTGCTGCCAGGGGCATATTTTCAAAAAGAGAAGCTTCCCAGTTCTTGTTGCCTGATTTGGAAACGGTATAGAGACTCTTCTGAATAATTTTTCTCCTTGCAGAATCGGTTACCAATCCCGTCACGGTCTCCCGGTAATGATCGAGCGACTCCCGTAGTTTTTTCCCCTCTCCTCCAATGGGAGACAACATCACCACCGACGCTGCTTCCAGGTCATCCTTGTGCTTGATATTTGCTACATCCCCTCTTTTGCCGTCTGCTTGCCGCACCATCTGCAGTTTCAGCGTGGCAATATACTGTGTGAGTGTATCGCTCATTGCACGTACCTGCACTCCTCTTTCGTACCAGCTGCCGGCTTTCTCCGGATTCTGCCTGTTGTATGCTTCCAGCTCCGCCATCACCAGATTGTTCCGTTCCTGCATGGTGAGGGAGGTGTCGCCAAGACTATCGTCCACCAAGCCGAACCCGTCCAATACCTCTACCGAGACGTTGAGGGCCAGCATGGCGATGAACACCAGATACATCAGGTTGATCATCTTTTGACGAGGAGAATTGGGACTGTTTACGGCCATACAGATTGCTTGTTATCGCGGTTCACTTGAAGCCGGGTTGTTACGGAGGGGTGTCATGGCATCCAGCATACGAGCATAGGCTGCATTCAGCTCCGTTAGCTGTGCGGCCATTTTTTCGGTCTCCCGTCTGATCACATTCCCCTCGGGCAGGGTGTCGCTATACATCGTGCCGAGGCGGGTGAGTCCTTTGTTGATCTGTTCAATGCTGTTGATCTGGCTACTGACTCCTTTGAGTTGAAGCTCATAGAGGCTGTTCAGACCGGAAAGGGTCCGGTTCAGGCTATCCAGTTGTTTCTCGTATGCATCTACCTGCGTTGAAAACAGGGAGAGGTCATTTGCACTGTTCTTGTATTCGGCAGTTCCGTAGGGTGGTGCGTAGGGTGTTGCGGATGCCGAAGTTTCCGAAGTGGGGTGCTGTTGCATGCCGGCAAAAGACGATGATGCAGTGCGGGACGTACTTATGTCCTGAGAGAGCATGCCGGAACCATTGGTAGGCTCTGCTGCGGTTTGTCCATTACCGAGTGCGGGAAATACCTGTTCCCAGGGATAATCGCGTACCGGTGTGTCGAAGGCGGAGAGGATGAAGACAATCACCTCGGTAACCATTCCGATAAAGAGCATCTCATTGCCGAATGGAAAGTGGAGCAATTTGAACATGGCTCCCAGGATCACCAGGGCAGCACCAAAGCTGTAGGCAAAGTGAATGGCCCGCTTGCCTTTTTCTGTCTGAAGAAAGTGCTCCAGCCTGTTTTTGTATTTTTTGTATGCGTTCATATCGATTTGTGTTGTGGATCATTTATATTATCTGCTGCCGGCGGTCTGCGTACGCACGCACCGGAAGCCGATCCAGGATCGTCCCTTGTCGTTTTCTTCGCTGTCACGCATGTCGGAACGGATAAAGGTGGCGATATCCTTCCAGGAGCCCCCCTTCACTACTTTCCGCTTCAACGGGGTGGGGTCATCGGCCGCAACACGTGTGCTGTATTCCGGGTTCAGGTCGCTCATCAGCGCATTTCCCGATGCAGTGTAGGAGGTGGATGTCCACTCGGCCGCGTTGCCGGCCATATCGTAGAGACCGAACTGGTTGGGCTTGAAGCTCCTGACTTTTGCCGGGATCAGGTGGTTGTCGGCTGCATAGGCCCCCTCGCCGGGGTTGAAGTTGGCCTGGTAGCACCCGCTCTCGCTGGTGGTTGCGTCACTTTCCCACGGATAGCGGTTGTCGGAGTTGGCATTGCGTGCCGCCAGCTCCCATTCAGCTTCGGTAGGTAGTCTGTAGCGTTCTACCTGTACACCTGCTTTGTTCACACTGCGGCGCAGAAAGAGTGTGCGCCATTCGCAGAAGGCGGTGGCCTGCTCCCAGGTGACACCCACGACCGGATGGTGCGCATAGGCAGGGTTGGCAAAGTAATTGCGGAGGTAATATTCGTTGTGAGCCTGTGGAAAATCGTTTACCCAGCAGGTCGTATCGGGGTAGATGTTGACGATGCGGGTGTGGACGAAATCGTAGAGGCTGCTCAGGGGACGGGTGAGGGTTTGGTTGACAACCTGTCCGTCGGGGGTGACGAAGGCGGTATCTTTTGATATCAATGGCGCATTGGTAGCGGTGCCTTCCAGGAAGGGACGGTATTCATTCCGGGCTGCCATGGCTTCATCGAACCACTCGTAGCGAAAGTTGAGCTGGGTGGCATCGAGCATCTTCACGCCGGTAATGGGATGAGTCTTGTAGAGGCTATTGATGGCAGCCTCCTCCTCTTCGGTGTTGCGGGTCCATGGAATGGGTACCGACCAGTTGAGGTGTGGTGTGACGGGGTCACCGTATGCATCTTCGGTGATCTTATAGAAGTCGTCGCCTGCATAGCGTGGGTCCGCCATTCTTTCCCGGATGATGGAGTCGCGCACCCAGTAGACAAACTGCTTGTACTGCGAGTTGGTGATTTCGGTTTCGTCCATCCAGAAGTTGTCGACCGATATGCCGCGGGTGGGGATGGTGATGCCCCAGAGCGAGTCTGTCTCCCCGGGGCCCATGGTGATGGAGCCGCGGGTCACAAGCACCATATTGTAGGGTGTGGGTTCATCCCATACCCTGCCGACAGAAATGCCGGTGAGCTCTCCGCCCACACTGCTCCCGATGCCGCGCCGGCCACAGGAGAGGGCGGCGCCCAGTATCAGGATGATGATCAGATATTGTTTCATTGGTTTTATATTTTTAGCTGTCAGCTCTTCAGTGGCAATCTTGTACATACGGCGGTTCGAAAGTAATTGGCACATT
>DHTF01000085.1:52646-72631 GCA_002411515.1 Proteiniphilum sp. UBA5267
ATTGGCACATTAGCATATTGGCACATTAGCACATTCTCACATTCATCTCACAGCAACCGGATGCTTTTTTGGGGTGGCAGTTTCGGCTTGAAATAATCAAGCGGAAAATCATACCGTAGATAAAACTCGTGGCTGCCTTTGCTTATGTCTCCCGGACCGCTTGTGTGTTTGTTGTATGCATATCCCATTTCCAGACCTTGAAAAGTAGCACCGCCAAAAATGACATACCCGTCGCCCGGCGACCAGCTAAAGCCGCCTGAGAACTGTTTATTGTATTCCAGACGCAGTGTTGTCTGTATCACCGTCTCACTGAAATCGGACTGTACCCACACCATGGGTTGTAATACCAACGGATAAAATAGCGCAATATTGTATCCTGCCATGAAATTTATGGAGCGGGGGATGGAGGCGCGCGCCGAGTCGCTCTGAAGGTCAGTGGTCACAGAATCGCTGAAAGCATAAAACTGCGGTTGGGTAATGTGTCGCACCGAGAGGCCGATGAATTCCTTCGCTCCGATCCAAGCAATGCCGGCATGTAGATCGGGCAGTTGTTTGTCCACTAAATTCACCCGCAGTAGAGGCTTCCCGTAGCCTTCTCCGGAAATGGTTTCCCAGCTCCCTGCATCGAATTGCAAACTGTAGATACCTGCCTGCATTCCTAGCTGCAGGGCACCATTAGGCATTTCCCAGCGATAGCTGTACTGTCCGGCAAGGAGTCTGTTGCGGAGCGATCCCCTCTGTTCGCCGTAGACAACGATGCCAGCGCCCTGTCTCTTGCGGAGAAATTCTATCGGCAGATCGGCAGTAAGAACCAATTTTTGCGGTGCATTTTCTACGCCAGCCCACTCATAGCGGTAGGCTGCTGCAGTGTGTATCTGCTCCGTGGAACCGGCAAAAGCAGGGTTATAGAAACTCCTCACCGCCCAATAGTGACTGAACGGTACATCCCACTGTGCTTGCATCGGCAAGATGCAGCAGAGCAGCGAAAGAGATATGAAAGAGAATCGCCTTTTTCCCATTGTAACAACAACGGGAAAAAGAGTGGAAAAATTGTGTTTACTGCAAACTTTCCGGCTTCACACGCATAAAGCGGAGCATGCCGAGCATCCATTTGGGCAGAGGCTTTTCGGGATCGCGTTTGCGGAGGTCGAGATATAGGTTCATATTCTTCATCAGTGGAATCTTGTGCGCTTCCACAAGTTCAATCAGTGTGCCGTCGGGGTCTTCTATGTACGCAAACTGGCCGGCTGCCTCGCCCATATCGAAAGATTGTCCCTCTTTGAATCTTCGTGAACTGTCGACAGTGAAGAGATAGCCCATCTCTTCGCATTTTCTGCGTAGTGCATCGGTATTGCGTATATCGAAGCAGATTTGGATAAAGCCGGGGTCGCCCCAGTAGCGCCCCTCGTAGATCTTGCGCGGTGTGTGGTCGAGGGCTTGTACCAGCTCGATATAGGACTGACCGAATAACTCACTGAAGCTTCCCTTGCGCGGTTTACTGTGTGTGAGCAGTCGTCGCCGAAACGTGCCCTCTCCCGAGGGGAGAGCCTTCAGATCGTCGAATGTGCCAGTTTTGTCGGCAAGAACCACATCATAGCCAAGGATGTCACGGTAGATGGGCATGGCTTTGTCTATATCGGTCACCCCAATCAGGGCGCCGGCAATACCGCCGGTAAGCCGTTTCTCATCACGATAGACCGAAGGCTCGTGAATGATCTGAAAGATATTGCCAAAGGGATCTTTCATGAAAAAAGTCGGGTGTCCGTCGATGCCATCGGTGAGCCTGCCCAGAATAAGGATATTTTTTTTTCTGCTGAACAGTTCGTATGTTTTTACCACATCGCGGCTTTTAATCCTGGCTGCAAACACACCCAGATCACCTGCCTGAATCTCAAAACCAACAGGTTGCGGCTTGCGTTCGGCGTACTGCCAGATCTCGAAGCCACCTCCTCCCTGCAAGTTCAGGGCTATGGCTGCACGGCGCTTCTGTGGTTTCCCACCGGTGTAGGGCAACATCAACTCCGCCACCTTGTCATCCTCGAGGATGCGGATGTCCATGTTGAAAACGTCGATGTAATATTTCCACGCTTCGGCGAAGTTTTCCACGCCAATGCCGATCTGCTGTATGCCGGCAATGATGTATTCATTTTCCATATGCGTCATCTTTTAAGGAGGTTTCGTGGATTACTCTCTGGATCAGCTGTTTTTTATTTTCCGTACCATCCGGCGGGAGAGCCTCGGAAAAAATCGTTTGATGTAAACCATCAACAGTTCTTTTCCACCGACCAGTACCTCGGGTTTTTGTTTGTGGATGGCCCGCACAATTTTATGGGCTGCCTGTGCTGGGGAGATCCCATTTGCCTGTCCTTCATCCAAAAGCCCGTGTTTGCTGCCGTCGCTCTCCAGGGCATTGTATGATATATTTGTTTTTACTTGCCCCGGACAGACCATTACCACACGGATGTTGTCATCGTAATACTCGGCATGCACGGTCTCAAAAAAGCCGTAGAGGGCAAATTTGGATGAGGCGTAGGCTGAGCGAAGCGGAAAGCCGAACTTGCCGGAAATGCTGCTGGTGACAGCAATGGTTCCTCCACCGTTTTCAATCATTGCAGGCAACAGCCGTTTGGTGATCTTTACGGGGGCAAAGAAGTTCACATCCATGATCTTCCGGTCTACAGCAAAATCGGTTTCTGCCATCTTCCCACGCTGACTGATGCCGGCATTGAGAAAGGCGATGTCAATGGAGCCGAACGCAGCCAGTGCTTGGTCGGTCAGCGCATCGATGTCTGCCAGGTTGGAGAGATCAAATGGGAGTACCTTGCATTGAGCTCCCAGCTGGATGCACTCCTGCTGTACCTCAGCCAGCCTTTCGGCCCGCGTAGCGGTAAGGATGAGGTTTGCCTTCTCACGGGCAAACTGATGGGCACATGCTTCGCCGATACCCGACGAGGCCCCCGTGATCCATATAGTTTTGTTGGCTGGCATGTTTTTAGCGATCAGTCTTCCAATAATTCCTTCCAGAGCTGGCTACGGAAGTCGTCGATGGAGTGGGGCGCACATTCATCTACATTGTTCACGTTGCGGGAGGTATAGACCATCTGTTCCAGATAGTAAGGTGCCCGGTTGGGGCCTTCGCCGAGGTTGATCAGTACCGTCTCGCCGTTTTTGATGAGGTTCTTGCGCAGGGCGATGAAGAATCCGGCCATGGCCACTGCGGAAGCGGGACCTGGGATCACCTTTTTCTCGTAGGCCATCAGCTTTCCCATCGACAACAGTTTCGATTCCCGCATGCGCAGGAAGGCGCCGCCGGATGCTTTTACCAGCTTTGCTACAATGGGGTAGGTGGCAGGATTACCGGTAGCCAGCGTGGGTACTTCGGTCTGTGGGTTATCAATTATTGGGTATTCCTTCTCATAGCTTTCAGGGAAACCAGCCGCTTCGGCTTTCTCCCAAGCCTGTACCATGGGATCACATTTGTCAGTCTGCACCAACAGGAAGCGGGGGTTCTTCAGTTCAGGATACACATGCTTGATTTCTCGTATTCCTTTGTCGATGGCAATGGGTCCTGTGCCACCACTCACCGCCTGAATGTAAACATCGGGAAATGTCTCCATCTGCCGCAACCATTCGAAGACCATGGTTTTCTTGGCTTCCACCCGAATGGGATCGATGTTGCCCGTGGACATGGGTATATTGTATATTTTTGCATAGCCGGCCGCAATCTCTTTGGCTTTGGCATAATCACCCATCACCCGGAAGACCTGCTGCCCGTATGAACTGATGGTGGCCTCGGAAGTTTTGATGGCATCCTCGGGCATAAAGACGGAGCAGTTCACATTGGCCATAGAGAGATACCTGGCATAGGCTGTCGCGGAGTTGCCGGTGGAAGCAATGCAATACTGATTGATTCCCAGCTCGTTGAATAGACTGGCAGCCATGGAGGCAGCAATATCCTTGAAGGTGCCCGTGCCACCGTTCAGATCATTGCGGTAGACATGTACCCTGAGATTGAGATCAAACTCTTTCCTGGCGAACTCTTCCAAAAATGTCCATCGCTCTACAGGAATAGCCCCTTCACCTTTGGAGATGATGTGCCTCCGCCTAAGCAGTGGAAGAAAAGGAAAATAATGCCAGAAGCTGTCCGGCTTGCGTTTGAGGATGCGTGGCAGACGCTGGTAACGTCTGTTGTACCACACCTCAGAATGTTTACTCCCGCATTGGGGACATTGCTGGTTCTGGTCGAACCAGGTCCAGAAGTTGGGCGTCACATAGCCGCACTGAGTGCAGGTCAGGTGGTACTTGTGCTGTATCTTGACACGTAACATGGATTGCGGATCAGGTTATTCAGTCGACATCGACTGCATCTCTTCTGCTTTGTATGCACCGGCTTCGAGATTTACTTTGATCTTTTTAAATACGGCGATGGTCTCATCCACCTCCTTCTGTGTGTGGGCAGCGGTGGGAATTAACCGGAGCATCAACACATCTTTTGGAACGACAGGATAAGCAACGATGGAGCAGAAGATGCCATGATTTTCACGCAGATCGACTACGACGTTGGTTCCCTCAGCGACGTTCCCCTTTACGTAAACTGGAGTGACGGGCGATTGGGTGTTGCCGATATTGAAACCTTCGGCAACCAACCCTTCCTGGAGCGACCGGACTACGCTCCAGAGCTTTTCCCTGTGCTGGGGTTGTGTTTGCAGAATCTCCAGCCGCTTCAGTGCACCAATAACCATCGGCATGGGAAGCGATTTGGCAAAAATCTGCGAACGCATGTTGTACTTCAGTGAATCCACGATTGCCTTTTTAGAAGCTACAAAAGCGCCTATACCGGCCATTGATTTGGCGAAGGTGGCAAAATAGATATCCACTTCGTCCATTAGTCCAAAGTGTTCGCTGGCACCTGCGCCACTCTCACCCATGGTGCCAAAACCATGCGCATCGTCAATCATTAGACGGAAACTGTACTTTTCACGCAGCTTCACAATACCGGGGAGGTTGCCTAAATCGCCCGACATGCCGAAGACCCCTTCGGTAATGACCAGAATGCCACCACCGGTTTCTTCTGCCTTGCGGGTGGCAAAACTGAGCATTTTGTCGCACCGTTCCATGTCGTTGTGCGGATAGACGAAGCTCTTGCCACCCTTGGCCTTGTGCAGAAAAATACCATCCATGATACAGGCATGTGACTCTGAATCGTAGACGATGACATCGTTGCGCGACACAAGTGAATCGAGAATGGATACCATTCCCTGATAGCCGTAGTTAAGCAGGTAGGCTGCTTCCTTCTTCTCAAAACGGGCCAGCTTCTCTTCCAGCTCCTTGTGGTACTTTGTCTGACCCGACATCATACGGGCACCCATGGGGTAAGCCATGCCCCAGTCGGCTGCAGCTTTCGCATCGGCAGCGCGCACTTCGGGGTGGTTGGCCAACCCCAGGTAATTGTTCAGACTCCAGGTGATTACTTCCTTGCCATGAAATTTCATGCGGGGTCCTATTTCACCTTCCAGCTCCGGAAACATAAAATACCCCTCCGCTTTTTGGCGATATTGTTCCAGTGGCCCATTGACGTTTTGTAGTCTCTCAAAAATATCTGTCATAATCAGTGCTTGTATTTTTTTGATTGTACTCCCCTGCCGGCTAAGATGCTTATTTTTCTCCGTCCTTGCTTTTGATTTCCACAAAATCTACATCCTCCACATCGCTCTTTTCAAAGTTTTTTTTCTGATATTCGATGATGCGATCCTCCTGTTTTTCAGGCTGTCTTGTGTATGTCTGTTGCTGCTGACGAGGTGGAGCCTGTGTATTTCTTTTTCCTGTTAAAAAGCGGACAAATGCTTTCATTGCTAGGTAAACGATCGTAAAGAAGAGGAGAAATTTAATTAGAAATCCCATATGGTGTATAAAAATTTATTACAAGTAAAGATATAATGAATTGGTTGATCCACAGAAGCGGTTTGTATAATTTAACGATTTGCGGAGGGCGTAATCACCGAGAGCAGGATGTAGGAGAGTATACCCCAGGCAATGCCGGCTATGCCCCATATCGCTACCAGAACAACCATCATCACTGCCAAAAGCCATTGCCGCTCATATCCCTTCCAACTGATTTTTTTAATTTTAAGGGAAAACATCGGTATCTCCGATACCATCAACCAGGAGAGCAAAGCGACCAGGATAAAGATCGCTGGGAAAACAATATAGCTGCTGCCTGCTATATCGGAAACGGCCACGCTGAAGCTTACCCAGAAAAGACCATTGGCGGGTGTGGGCAGTCCCCTGAAGGAAGTTGTCTGCCTCTCATCGATGTTAAATTTGGCCAGGCGCAGCGCCGAAAACAACGGAATCATAAAAGCCAGATAGGGAATATATATTTGTAGTGGCTCAGTGAAGCCGGGAAGGAGAGTGTGGTCACGTAACAAGACGAACAGTGCCGCTGCAGGAGCCACGCCAAAGCTGACCACGTCGGCCAACGAGTCGAGTTCCTTGCCAATGTCGGAGTAGGCTTTCAGCAGGCGGGCAAAGACGCCATCGAGAAAGTCAAAGAGTGCTGCCAGGGTCACCCATACTGCTACAGCGGTGAAATTCCCTTCGAAGGCCATGGCGATGGCAACACACCCCGCAAAGAGGTTGGCCAATGTGATGATGTTGGGTATATGTTTCCGCATAATTGTAATCTTGTTTATCGGGGTCTATTGACAAAAATGCTACGATGCATTGGAAATGGGTTGCTACCGGTTTATTCTTGCACCTGTTTGCTCAGACGTGCCAGAAACGTGACGTTGGCACGCACTTCTTCGCCGATATCCACCAGAATATCGCTATCAGGGGGTAGATATATATCCATGCGGGAGCCCAGTTTGATAAAACCCAGCGGTGAACCTATATGAACTTCTTCACCTTCCTTTACGTATGTGATGATGCGTCGCGCCATGGCTCCTGCAATTTGTTTGGTGAGGATTAGCCCATATTCGGGCGTCTCAATCAGAATGTTGGTGTGTTCGTTCTCGCTGCTCGATTTGGGCAGGTAGGCAGCATGGAAATTACCATCCACATGGGACTGGTGCACAATCTTTCCGGTTACAGGTACCCAGTTGGCATGGGCGTTGAATAACGACATGAAAATAGATATCTTGATGCGTTCGTCGTGCAGAAATTCCTTCTCGGTCACTTTCTCGATGGTGACAATACGTCCGTCTGTGGGTGCATTCACCAGCCCATGCAGATCACCTTTGTAGGTGCGATCGGGACTTCTGTAAAAGTTTAGTGTCATCGCAAAGAACAGCACCGATATAAAAAAGAAAATAGTCGTGAAGTATGTGTCGGTAAGAAAGATGAAGTTGATCAGGTTTATGAATACCAGCACAGAGAATATTCTGGCTAAAGGCGTCTTCCCCTCTTTGTGTATTTGAAATTTTTTTTCCATTAATCTACGTTGAAATGTTTTTGCTGGTATACGGAATCGATGAGTGCTCCTTCGGGTAAATCACGGTATGTGCTGTCGGATTTCTTTTCGAGCTCCTCGATGTAGGGACGGGGGATATATTCTTCCCAAAGTTCTTTGTTCATGTAAGGTATGACGGCCGGTACCACAGCTTCTACCCGTTCGAAAAAGAAGGACTCCTGTTTTGTTTTCTTGTTGATGACAACTTCCTTCTTATCCTTATCGAGTACAAGTATCAGATTCAGGAGGATGCTCAGGAAAAACATCATTGTACCCATGGAAATCACACTTCCCAGTAGCCGGTTGATGAAACTCAGCATCACCACATCTACGAACTTTTGAATCAGCCTGCCTATCAATGAGAGGAGGATGGCGATCAGCGCGAAGGCAAGCACAAAAGCAAGCACTTTGGCGCTTGCCGGCGAAATGTCTATCAGTCGGATAATCTCTGGAAAGATCCTTTCTGCTATCCTGCCGCCGAAAATAGCTGCCAGTACAATGGTGGCCAGTCCCACAAGCTGCATGATAAGCCCCTTGCGGTAGCCGTTGATAAAAGCAATCAACAGCAGCATGCCAACGAGTACATCGAACCAGTTCATTATTTTCTAGTGAGTGTTGTTCTTTCGGCATCCACCGCTTCATTGAGAAAGAGGGATGCTTGTTGTTTGAATTTTTTTGGCGATTCAGTGGTGAAATACCGGACAGTGCCATTTTTTGTGCATCGTTCCGCCATCTCCGGGTGACGATGAAGATAATCTTTTAGGCTGTTAGCCACATAGCTTCCCTGAGATATGACCTTCATGTGTGCAGGCAAAAACCTGTTTATGACGGGCAGCAACAATGGGTAATGTGTACATCCCAATAAGAGTGTGTCGATCAACGGATCCTTCGTGAGGAGACGGTCGATATGTTGCTTTACAAAGTAATCGGCACCAGGCTTGTCGAACTCTCTGTTCTCCACCAGTGGCACCCACATGGGACAGGCTTCACCAGTGACGGTGAGTGCAGGGTGAAGTTTATTTATTTCTATCTCGTATGATTGCGACTGGATTGTTCCTTCCGTTCCAAGCACACCAATGTGGTTTGTCTGCGATAGTCCCGTTAGGCATTCCACAGTGGGACGAATCACGCCCAGTACTCTTTTGTGGGGATCAATTGCGGGCAGATTAACCTGCTGTATGGTGCGCAATGCCTTTGCCGAAGCAGTGTTACATGCTAGGATCACCAAGTGGCACCCTTGTGTAAAAAACCATTCTACCGCCTCAAGTGTGAATTCATAAACACTCTCGAAAGAGCGGCTACCATAAGGTGCACGGGCATTATCACCCAAGTAAATGTAGTCATATTCAGGCATCACCTGTTTTATCCCGGACAGGACGGTAAGTCCCCCGTAACCCGAATCGAATATGCCTATTGCTCCTGCACCTGAGAGAGAAAGTTTCTTCACCACGGCAAAAGTTGTTTAACGAATGCCCAGCTTCTGCTTTACATAGGGATTGGCATCTACTGCAGAAGGAGAGACGAATGCAATGCCGGGATTGGCAAGATCATAAATTACAGTGTAATTGTACTCAACACCCACAGCATGGATGGCCTCTTTGATTTTTTGTTTGAGTGGTTCCAAAAGAACCTTTTCCTGATTTTCAATGTCTTCCTGTGCCAGTTCCATGAACTGCTGCATCCTGTTCTCTAACTCCGTGAGTTCCTGCATTCGGCGTAGCTTGATGTTTTCAGCCAGTGATGACTGATAGGTGATGTAGTCGGAATACTTCTTGTTATACTCGTTTTGCATCAGCTCAAGCTCTTTTTTGTAATTGTCGCTTAAAGCAAGCAGTTGCTGCGCGGCGGCTTCTTTTTCCGGATAGAGTTCCAGTAACTCGGCACTATTCACAAATGCCACAGTTACCTGTGTTGCAGATTGTGCAAACGTTGGGGTAGCCGTCAACAAAATAAACAGACCAAAGGTAAAAATGAGTTTCTTTGTCATAATCATCAAATTTAATGGAACTACTTCTGACCATTGTATCACCAGTTTCCTGCGGATTTAATGTCCTTCCCTGTGTGTTGCGGCCGCATCAGCATTCGAGGAAAGCGGGTGCGGCCGCTGTCAGGGTAGGAATTAAAAATAACAATGTCAACTGGTTTACAAAATATGCCCCTAATCCCGTTTTCACGGGATCGTTCCATGTAGGCAGGGCAGTCCTACAATGTTTTCTTTATTTCAGTTTCTTCGTAAGCTTCAATCACGTCACCCACTTTGATGTCGTTGAAATTGCGGATTGTAATTCCACATTCGTAACCCGAAGTGACCTCTTTCACATCTTCCTTGAACCGCTTGAGCGAATCTAGTTCGCCCGTGAAGATGACGATACCATCTCGCACCAGACGGATGCGACTTGAGCGTTTGATCTTACCGTCGCGAACCATGGAGCCGGCTACGGTTCCCACTTTTGTGATCTTGAACACATCGAGTACCTCCACGTTGCCGGTGATATCTTCCTTGATATCGGGAGAGAGCATACCTTCCATGGCCGCTTTCACCTCTTCGATTGTGTCATAGATGATGGAGTAAAGGCGGATGTCGACCCCTTCCTTCTCGGCTTCCTTGCGTGCGCCCAATGACGGACGTACCTGGAAACCGATGATGATAGCGTCGGACGCGGCGGCAAGCGTTACGTCGGATTCCGATATCTGACCCACAGCCTTGTGGATTACATTCACCTGAATCTCTTCAGTAGAGAGTTGAATGAGTGAGTCGGAGAGTGCTTCCACCGAGCCGTCCACGTCACCTTTCACGATGATATTCAACTGTTGGAAGTTGCCAATAGCAATTCTGCGACCGATGTCATCAAGTGTAAGCATTTTCTGGGTACGCAACGACTGTTCACGCTGTAGTTGCTCGCGGCGGTTGGCGATGGAGCGTGCCTCCTGTTCGGTTTCCATCACGTTGAATGTGTCGCCAGCCTGTGGAGCGCCGTTGAGTCCGAGTATCAGCGCAGGTTCAGCGGGAGCGGCCTCTTCGATGCGCTGGTTGCGCTCATTGAACATCGCTTTCACACGGCCGTAATAAGCTCCTGCAATAACAATGTCTCCCTGATGGAGGGTGCCGTTTTCTACCAGCACCGTGGATACGTATCCGCGTCCTTTGTCGAGTTCCGACTCAATGATCGAGCCTGTGGCCCTGCGATCGGGGTTGGCTTTCAAATCGAGGAGCTCGGCCTCAAGGACGACCTTCTCCAGCAGTTCCTGGATGCCGATGCCTTTCTTCGCGGAAATGTCCTGTGACTGGTACTTGCCTCCCCAGTCTTCCACCAGGTAGTTCATCTCGGCAAGTCGCTCTTTAATCTTTTCGGGGTTAGCCCCAGGTTTGTCTATCTTATTGATGGCAAATACGATGGGTACGCCGGCAGCACCGGCATGGTTGATAGCCTCCACCGTTTGCGGCATCACATTGTCGTCGGCAGCTACAATGATGATGGCCACGTCGGTTACCTTGGCTCCGCGGGCACGCATGGCGGTAAAGGCCTCGTGACCGGGGGTGTCAAGGAAGGTAATTTTCCTGCCATCGTTTAGCTTCACGTTGTAGGCTCCAATATGCTGGGTAATTCCTCCGGCTTCCCCTGCAATTACGTTGGTACTGCGGATGCTGTCGAGCAGCGAGGTCTTTCCATGATCCACATGGCCCATCACTGTGACAATGGGGGGACGCGGAATCAAATCTTCGGGATCATCTTCCTCCTCGTTAATCGCTTCAATCACATCGGCACTGACATACTGGGTCTTGAATCCATATTCTTCCGCTACGATGTTGATGGTCTCGGCATCGAGACGCTGGTTGATGGCTACCATCACACCCAGACTCATACAGGTGGAAATTACGTTGGTTACCGGCACATTCATCATGTTGGCCAGATCGTTGGCTGTCACAAACTCAGTCAGCTGCAATACGCGGCTTTCTCTTTCCTGCTGCTTGAGTTCCTCCTGATGACGATGGGCACTTGCTTCCCTTTTTTCGCGCCGGTATTTGGCACCTCCCTTTTTACCTCTCTTCTCGGTGAGGCGGGCAAGAGTCTCTTTGATTTGCTTTTGTACATCCTCCTCACTCACTGCTGCCTTGAGCGGTTTTCTGAGTGAAGGCTTCCTGTCGCCGCGGGAGGACTGGCTTACTGCGCCCGGTTTGTCGATGTTTACCTTGGCGGTACGTATGCGGGTGCGTTTCTTCTTCTTGTTGTCGTCGTCAGTGTCGGAAGAAACCGGCTTTTTCTTCTCTTCGATGGCCTCTTTCTTCAACAGTTTCACTTTTTCATCCTTCAGCTTCTTACCGTCAATGGCCTTCTGTTCGCGCTCCAGACGTTCTTTCTTACGTTGGGCTCTTGATTTGCGGGGAGGGCGGGTGCGGTCGTTGATGGCATCGAGATCGATGGATCCTTTTACCACAATATTCGACTCCAGCTTGTTTTTATTCAGGCGGAACACCTTATCAGTTCGCGACTCCAGGGGTTCTTCAATGATCTCCGCGGTTATGTCTTCCGGTTTCTCCTCTGTTGTGTGTGGGGTTTCATCCTTTTCAACCGGAGTTTGTATTTCTGTATCCGCGATCTCCGAATCTGTCGGGTTCATTACCACGTTCTCTTCCACCAACGTGGGCGTCGTGATAATCTCCTCTTCTTTGGATATCACCGGGGTGTCTTCTTCCACCTTTACTACTGGAGACTCTTGCGTTGATATCGGTTCCGGAATTTCTTCCTGCTCTTGAGGAAGTTGCGGTGCCGGTGTGGTGTCGGCCTGTTTCGGGGAAATGAGCGGTTCAGGAACGATTTCTGGTTCAGGAACAATCTCTACTTCAGGGGTAACCTCAACAACCACTTCTTCCTGCTTTGGTTCGGTTTTCTTTTTGTTAAGGTTATCCAGATCAATGCTGCCCACGACGTTGAAACGAGGCTTCAGTTCCTTGGGGATTTCGGTTTCGATGATTTCTTTTTCCACTTTCTTTTTGGAAGTCTCTTCCGGCAGTTCATAGCCTTCGATGGCCACGGTCTCCCTTTTTTCATCGCGGCGGTGCATTTTCTCCCTTGTTTCGGTAGCTTCGCGGCGAATATTTTTATCTTTCCCGAATTCAGCGATCAGTATGTCGTACTGTTCATCCTCTATTTTTGCGTTAGGATTTGCTTCTATTTCGATACCTTTCTTGTGTAGAAATTCAACAAGGCTGTTGATTCCTACATTTAAATTTTTCGATACTTTGATTAGTCTGATAGGCATATACTCTTTTATCCTTTTCTCTCTTTATATGGTTGTGAACAGTCTATTATCGCAGATCAGTTGTGATTCTCCGGTGCTCCTTTCTGCTAGGGTCTCTCTTCTTCCTCTTCTGTCTCCTCCTGCTCCACGTGATTGTTCTGTGATGCGGTGTATTCCTGTTCCGCGATGTTGTTTTCTTCCTCCTCTTCAAACTCGAAGCGCAGGATAGACAGTATCTCATCCACTGTACTTTCTTCCAGGTCAGCTTCTCTGATAAGCCGCTCCCTGCTCGTGGCGAGTACGTTTTTGGCTGTGGAACATCCAATCTTTTTCAATTGGTCGATGACCCAGCCATCAATCTCATCACGGAATTCATCGAGGTAGATATCTTCTTCGTCTACATCATCAATGTCACGGAAAACTTCAATATTATACCCGGTAAGCATGGAGGCCAGCTTGATGTTGGCTCCTCCCTTTCCGATAGCAAGCGACACCTCTTCGGGGTTCAAAAAGACCTCGGCACGATGCTCCTCCTCCTTTACGGTGATGGAGTTGATCCTCGCGGGACTCAATGCCCGCTGAATAAAAAGCGAGGTGTTATTGGTGAAGTTAATCACATCGATATTTTCGTTGCGCAACTCCCGTACGATACCATGAATGCGGAAACCCTTCATGCCCACACAGGCACCTACCGGGTCGATACGGTCGTCATAAGCTTCCACGGCCACTTTGGCGCGTTCGCCGGGAATGCGGGCTATCCCTTTAATGGTGATGAGTCCGTCGGCAATCTCCGGAATCTCCTGTTCGAACAACCGCTCCAGAAATACCGGTGATGTACGGGAAAGAACAATCCGCGGGTTGTTATTTTTGTTTTCTACCCGTGCAACCACGGCACGGGCATGCTCCCCTTTGCGGAAGAAATCGCTGGGTATCTGTTCAGTCTTGGGCAGAATAAGTTCATTGTGCTCGTCATCGAGCAAAAGCAACTCCTTTTTCCATACCTGATATACTTCACCCGACACAATCTCACCCACTTTCTCCTTGTACTTGTTGTAAAGGTTGTCCTTCTCCAACTCCAGTATCTTGGAGGCCAGCGTCTGACGCAGGTTCAGAATGGTGCGGCGTCCGAAATGCTCAAGCGAGACCTCATCGGTTACCTCTTCGCCCACTTCAAAGTCTTCGTCTATTTTCAAAGCTTCAGAAAGAGTGATTTGCAGATTGGGGTCTTCCAGCTGATCGTCTTCCACAATGGTACGGTTACGCCATATCTCCAGGTCTCCCTTGTCGGGATTGATGATGATGTCGTAATTCTCGTCTGTACCAATGGTCTTCGAGATGACGTTGCGGAACGACTCTTCGAGCACACTGATCAACGTCGCTTTATCGATGTTTTTCAGTTCATTGAATTCGGAAAATGTATCTATGAGACTTATTGTTTCTTTCTTCTTGCCCATATGCTGTTAAAATCTTATCAGATATTTTGTATATTTTACTTCTTCGTACGCAAAGTGAATATCTTCTGTGACTTCAGTTTTGCGTTTGGCTCCTTCAGGCTTTATTTTTCTGGAGACGGTGAGGATGAAGCCTTCCTCGTTGGACGACTTCAACAAGCCTGTCATTTTCTGTCCTTGCTTACTGAGCACCTCCATCTCTTTTCCTTCATACTTCCTGTACTGACGTTGCGTCTTCAAGGGAGAGGTGAGTCCCGCAGATGTCACAGTCAACTCAAAATCTTCAGTATCCCTGTCGAGATGCGACTCCAAGTAGCGACTCAACGCCACACAGTCATCAATATCCACACCCTCATCGTTGTCAATTTCCACGGTGATCGCATTGTCGGCACCCACCATCACATCGATCAGATAGTTGGGCGAATCCTTCAGAAAGTCTTCCGTGAGGGCGGTAAGTAATTTTTTTTCGATCATTTTGATGCAACCATGAACAAAAAAGGAAGCGGTGTTTCCTGCTTCCCTCTCTCTTTTCGAATGCAAAGATATTATTTTCAAACGGATTCACAAAATGTTTGGTTGTTTTTTTGGCTAGCTCTTTCTTTTCAGTTTTATTCTCAGGGGAGCGACTGCAAGTCCGCATCGGGAGGAGGAATACCCACCTCTTTTTCGTCGGTCAGCGAGATAATGGCTGCATGGCGACGTATCTTGTCGATGGTTTCCTCCTCTGCATATCCGATGATTACACCAAAAGCATAAAGACGGGTAATGCTGACACCCTCCTTCCGTAGGTCATCCGCTACAATATCGAGCCGGTCGAGGTAATAAGCCGAAATGGTGATGATAATCTGTTTCATCTGCATTCTTTTTTGTTTCAGGGTGCTATTGCAAGCCCAGCACCTACATCCCACGCTGGCAACGACAGGCTTTTTGCCAATCCTATTAGTTCCTTCCGGATCATTTCCGGCGTGGCATCCGGATATTTTTCACATAAAAGGGCAGCTATACCCGCCACATATGGTGTCGCCATGCTGGTACCCGAAAGAATGCGGTATCTTGCAGGCATGAGCCAGGAAGAATAGATATCTACGCCTGGTGCAGCAATGTCCACCAAGCCGTTTGCATTGATGGCCCGGTTTGAGAAATCGGCTATCTGAAGGGAAGAATCAATAGCTCCTACAGCAAGGATGGATGGACAGTCTGCAGGACTTCCCACCGGACTGAACCGGTTTTCGGAGCGTCTGCTTTCATTCCCTGCTGCGGCCACAATGAGCGTCCCTTTTGATTGTGCAAATTGTGCAGCTCTTTCGTAAGCAATATCATAGTTTTGCCCCGGTAATACTCTTGATCCCAGTGAGAGGGACAATACCCGACATCCCTGGTTGGCCGCCCATGTTATTCCATCCAGCACCCACGCCTGTGCACCGCTTCCGCTGTTGTTCAGCACCTTGCCTGCATAAATATGTGCACCGGATGCTACCCCGTAGCGCAGTCTGTTCAAATCAGCAGAGCCGCAGGCTATGCCAATGCAATGGGTACCATGTCCGTGGCGGTCCTCCACGGTTTCGTCAGGCACAAACGAAAAGGTAGTCAGGTTTCTTTCTTGAAAGTCGGGATGACGCAAGTCGAAGCCGGTATCGAGCACCGCTATTTTTATTCTGTCACCGGTATAAGGCGATTTCGTAGCAGCGATGGCCTCGATACCCCATGTATTGTTTGTTGCCTCGTCTGACAATATTTCATCGGGAATGTAGACGACTTTTTCCGGTTCAATATAGTAATCGGCATCGGACTTCTGCAGCAGCTTCATCATTTCCTCATCGCCAGCCAGGAGGGCGATACCCAGTTCGTTATAAAACAGGACATCTGCATTCTGAATCTTGCTCTCAGAGATGGTTTCCTTTACAAAATCGGCCGTGTTGGCCACTCTGAGGCCCCATTTTGATTCAAGCATCTTTGTGGTTTTCAGCATATTGATGCTTCCTTCCTTGAGGATGAGCAGATGCCGCCCCGTGTAAAAGGGGACCTCGGTTTGCTCCTGCATTGCTGCCTGATGGCCCGACACACCGGCAGCTTTCTGTGCGACGAAATGATCGGGCTCTTGTCTTTTATGTCCTAAAATAGGTGGTTTCATTTCTGTGTTTTTGTCTTAATTCAAACATGTTATGTACTTTTCCACAGCTTATTGCCAAAAGGCAATGAATGTCACAACAAGGATCGCAAAATATCTTCGTCTGCAATCAGAAGAGAACCAATCCTTCTGGAAGAACTGTCAGGAGTCTCCCTTAAAATACCTTTGGCTACCAACACGTTTATGGCAGCAATTTCCCGGTGACTTAGCCGCTGGGAGCCAGTCTGCAGATTGTTTTGTGCGGCAATCTTTTGCAGTACCTGCTTCTCTTCTTCCGTTAGGTTTGCGGTTTCGTGGACAGATGCAACTACTCCGTCGCCCTGTTGTATCTTTTGGCTACCCGCTCTCCAGATGGCAATCTCGGCACTTTTTATGCTGTAATCTTCCATCATCACAAAGAGATTGGGAAGGAATAACCGGGTGTAATAATAACCACCAGTAAAACCTGTAATAAAAAAGTAGATCAACAGAGAGATTATTATGGGAGCGGCATAGTGGCAATTCATCTCCTCGCAGTTGCTATACATCAAAATATTGTCGGCAATACTATCCAGGTAGCCGGGTATTTTTGTCAGTTGAGTCAGTGTAACGCCAATGATGATCTTTGTGAGCCAGTCTGATACATCCTCCAGATTAGTATTGGGCATGTACCGGGTAGTACTGTTCTCTTTTTCTGTGGAATCGTAATTTCTGTTCAGCCTGGGTATTCCAAAGAGAAAACCAGTGAGCAGACCGCACAACATCGCTGCCAGCGAGAGCAAGAGCAGCAATCCGAGAAGCTCCCAGTAGGCCTCGGCAACAACTGCACCGGCAAAGCATGCTCCAATGCCGACAACCACAAGGACGAGAGGCCACAAATGAATGGGCCGAAAAAGACCAGAGAGTGAACGGTAATTGGTCATTGTTTTTCAAAAAAACATTCTATCAAGCTTTCATTGCCACATAGGGGGTAATTCCCTTCTTTTTGTAGCGGCAACACCTTATCCCTGCATGAGCAGGCCCATGATACCGCACAACCAAGGGGTGCTGTGCGGTAGTTTACGTCGCATATACTGTGCAAGTTAATGCAATAATTTGAAACAAAAAACTTTCGTCCTGTTTTTATTGTCAAGATCGGGGCATTCGCAAACTGATGCCTTTGTTATAGATGCATGACGTGCACGCTTTCTGTGTACGAATAAATTCTGTACATTTGCAGGCATAAATAAACAGGTATGTTAAACAAAAATAACGATGAACCCATTTATCTGCCGGCGGTGATTGAGTTTGTCACCATTGCGGTGGAACTTTCATCCTTCCTTGAAAAGGAAGAATCTGTTACACGCGAAGAATGGATCGACCGGATATTGAAAATACTTCCCCTGTTGTACGTGAAAGCTTCGCTCCTGCCCGACAGTTTTCCGGTGAACGATGAACCGCCTGCCACTTTCGTGCGGGAAGAAGATTATATCAGGGTAGTTACACGGGTGGCTGCCATCATGGGTGAGGGAGATATCTACCTGGATGTGTTTGTCGATGAGATGAAATACAGCGATACACCGGTCAGAGCGACTATCTCGGAAGATATCGCTGACATATACCAGGATGTCCGCAATTTTGTGTCAGTTTATCAGTTTGAACTTACCGACCAGATGCAAGATGCCATCCATGTGTGCAAAGAGAATTTCCGGCTCTTCTGGGGGCAGAAGCTAGTGAATGTACTGCGTCCGCTGCATGCGTTGAAAACCGCTGAAACCGATGGCGAAGAAAATTATTTAAACGGGGAGGACTTGTGGGACTGACAATAACAAAGGAACAAATAGCGGAGTTACCCGTAGAGAAATTCATGGGTAGGATCGTGGTGGTAGATCATGAGGAGAAGATAGCCGATGCACTGAATTACCTTTCAGTTCAACAGGCACTGGGTTTTGATACAGAGACGAAGCCGGCATTCAAGCGCGGCCAGGTTCATAAGGTGGCTCTTCTGCAACTGGCTACGCAGGAAGCTTGTTTTCTGTTTCGGCTGAACAAGATAGGTTATCCCGATGAGCTGGAGGCTATCATGGTGAACCCGGCGATACGCAAAATTGGCCTTTCTCTGCGTGACGACTTTGCAGCCATCAACAAACGTTCTGCCAGAAAACCGGAAAACTTTATCGATCTGCAGGTATTTGTCGATAAGTTCGGCATCGAGGACAACAGCCTTCAGAAAATATATGCCATTCTTTTTGGCAAAAAAATATCAAAAAGCCAGCGCCTCTCAAATTGGGAGGCTCCCGAGCTTACCCTGGCACAACAGTCGTATGCGGCAATTGACGCTTGGGCATGCTTACGCATTTATGATCACTTAACCAATACGAAAAGATGAATGAGTTGAAAGAAATTGTGTTACGTCCCGGCAAAGAGGATTCTTTGAAACGGTTTCATCCCTGGGTCTTTTCAGGAGCCATTGCACGCAAGCCCGACTCCGTTGAGGAAGGCGAGGTGGTGCGCGTGTTGGCGGCCGACGGCAGCTTCCTGGGTGTAGGACATTATCAGATTGGGAGTATTGCCGTGCGTATTCTCTCTTTCCAAAATGAGGCGATTGATATTTCATTTTATATCAGACGAATTGAGCAGGCCTATCGGCTACGGCAAACATTGCAACTCCTGCGCCCCGATAACAACACTTTCAGGCTGCTTCACGGAGAAGGTGATCACTTGCCGGGGTTGATCATTGATATATATGGCAATACCGCCGTAGTGCAGGCTCATTCTGTGGGGATGCACAGAGATCTCTCCCTTATCGTAAATGGCCTGAAACAGGTGCTGCCCGCCGATAGGTTACAGCATATTTTTTATAAATCGGAAGGTACATTGCCATATAAGGCGGAGGTCAACGCCGTGGATACATACCTCATGGGAGGTGATCAGGTGGACGAAGTGGCACTGGAAAACGGATTACAGTTTTACATCGACTGGCTCAAAGGACAGAAAACAGGTTTTTTTGTCGATCAGCGTGAAAATCGCAGCCTGCTTGAAAAGTATTCCGCAGGCCGACATGTGTTGAACATGTTCTGTTACACGGGAGGTTTCTCCGTTTATGCTTTGCGGGGAGGAGCAGCATCGGTCGATTCTGTTGACAGTTCCTCCAAAGCTGTGTCGTTGACCGAGAGGAATGTGACCCTGAACTATGGGGATGAACCGAGGCACAAGGCTGTGGCAGATGATGCTTTTAAGTTTCTCAAGCAGGTGCCCCAAGGAAAGTATGACCTGATTGTGCTCGATCCGCCGGCCTTTGCCAAGCACCGCGGTGCCATCAACAATGCGCTGCAGGGTTACAAGAAGCTGAATCTTTCCGCACTGGAGAAGCTGGCTCCAGGCGGTATCCTTTTCACCTTCTCCTGCTCGCAGGCTATCACAAAGGAACAGTTCCGACTGGCTGTCTTCAGCGCTGCTGCCATATCGGGACGACAAGTTAGAATCCTGCATCAGCTGACACAACCTGCCGATCACCCGGTCAATATATATCATCCCGAAGGGGAATACTTGAAAGGATTGGTTCTGCAGGTGGAATAAACCAGAAACATGTTTAAAACTGTTTAAAGGGACTCTCATTTGGTTAAATTGGCTAAATTGTTGAATTTTTCTGCTCATAAGTTATGTTTTATAACACAAAATCCATTATATTTGCAACGTGTTTTTCATGGTATTAGATTTAAGGTTAACAATGAAGATTGGTTGTCGTGAGACAACC
>DHTF01000085.1:72772-78131 GCA_002411515.1 Proteiniphilum sp. UBA5267
AGATTGGTTGTCGTGAGACAACCTTTCCTTTTTTAAATACCTTGCATTTGTCTCTTCCTTTCTATCCTTGCTGTCGGTGTGCTTGACCGATTTCCTCTTTTTATTTTCACAAATTATAATGGGTTGCATTGTGGCTAATGGCAGGTTTATTGTTATTTTTGTGTTGAAATGGAAAAAAAATGGAATTTCGTACAGCCATACAGATACCTCGATCGGATATACCGATAACCCACTCCTCCAGGATCCTGCTTTTGGGCTCCTGCTTCTCAGAGCACATAGGACGCCAGCTTCTGCAGTACAAATTTAACGTGGAGGCGAATCCCTTTGGTATCCTATACAATCCCTTTTCCATTTCCCGCTCTTTAAGCAGGTTGATCTTGGCTGTTCCTTTTGCTGAATCTGAGCTCCTGTATCACAATGGAATGTATCACAGTCTCATGCATCATGGGGAATTTTCGGATATTCAAAAAAGCAAATGTCTTCAAAAAATAAATGAACGTTTTGTACATGCCACCACTGCGATTCGCCAAGCCACACACATTCTCGTTACCTTTGGTACAGCTGGTGTATACCGGTGGAACGAGACCGGAGAGATTGTCGGTAATTGTCACCAGATTCCTGCCGACAGGTTTACTCCAGCTCGTGTGTCGGTGGATGAAATTGTGGCGGAATGGCACGGGATAATCCAATCCGTCTGCCAGGTAAATCCCCAGGCTCTGTTTCTGTTTACTGTAAGCCCTATACGACACTGGAAGGATGGAGCACGAGAAAACCAGCTTAGCAAATCAATCCTTCATTTAGCTATCGATGCTTTACAGCGTCTTTTCCCTGAGAAGGTGCGTTATTTCCCAGCTTATGAACTGATGATGGATGAGTTACGCGATTACCGTTTTTATGCCAGTGACATGATGCATCCCTCATCCACAGCCGTGACATACATTTGGGAGCGCTTCACGGAAACTTTCTTTCCGGAAGATACAATCCGGATAATGAAGGAGTGGGCAGTAATCAACAGTGGAATGGCACACCGTCCCCTGCATCCTGGCACGGCAACACATCGTGAATTCCTCACACAGCTTTCGCAGAAACTAGAACGCTTCATGGCAAACTATCCCAGCATTTCATGCGAAGTAGAAAGAGAACTTCTTCAAAAAAAATCATAGAGAATCATGACATATTCCATTCAGCAGATAGCATCTATCCTGGGAATCAGGACTGAACAGGCATATCCTGCCCAAATTAGCACTTTACTCATCGACAGCCGCAAACTGATACACCCCGAAGGGACACTTTTCTTTGCACTCGAAACAAAAAATAACGATGCGCATGCCTTTGTGAGCGATCTCTATAATAAGGGGGTGCGCAATTTTGTGGTTACCCGCATCCTGCCCGAATGGGCGCAATACAGTCAGGTTAACTTCCTGAAAGTAAAGAACAGCCTTTCGACTTTGCAGAAGATCGCGGCTGCTCACCGCAGTAGATTTGACATTCCAGTAATCGGCATCACCGGTAGCAACGGCAAAACCATCGTCAAGGAGTGGCTTTACCAGCTCCTCGAAAAAGATTTTAATATCGTGCGTTCCCCCCGCAGCTACAATTCTCAAATTGGTGTACCCTTATCGGTATGGCAGCTAGATGAGCAGGCGGAACTGGGCATATTCGAAGCCGGCATCTCGATGCCCGATGAGATGGAAAACTTGGAGCCGATCATCAGACCTACTATTGGCTTGCTGACCAAAATCGGAGAAGCGCATCAAGAAAATTTCAGCTCATTGCAGCAGAAATGTTTGGAGAAGCTGGAGCTATTTGTCAATTGTAGCGTCTTCATTTACGACGAAGACAACGATCTGGTATCCCGCGCAGTAGATAGAATGGTGCTGGCTCAAAAGGCTTTCACTTGGTCGCGGAAAAACAGAGATGCCCATCTCTTTATCTCCCGCATTGAGAAAATGGAGGAGGCAACCGCCATATCCTATTCGTTTCTCGATTTCGATTACTCCTTCGTCATCCCCTTTACCGACGAAGCTTCCATTGAGAATGCCATCAATTGTCTGGCGGTGGCACTCTACCTGCATGTACCGCCCATGGAAATCTCTGAACGAATGAGGCAACTCGAGCCCGTGGCCATGCGTCTGGATGTGCGCACGGGAAAGAACGATTGCCTGATCATCAACGATACCTACAATTCCGACATCAACTCCATTAAGATAGCGCTCGACTTCCAGCAGCAACGCCGGATGGACCGGCCACTGAAGAAGACAATCATCCTCTCGGATATTCTGCAGACGGGATTACCTCCGCGCGTGCTCTACAGGAGAGTGGCCGATATGGTAGAGCAGAGCGGTATCGAGAAAATGATCGGTATCGGGCAGGATATTTCGGCCAACGCCAGTGCATTCCACGTTGCTGAACGTGCGTTCTACCATTCGATCGATGAGTTCATCCTTTCAAACCAATGGAGGAAAATGCGCGAGGAGCTGATCCTGGTAAAAGGTGCCCGCAAGTATCATTTCGAACAGATCACTGCCTTGCTGGAGGAGCGGATACACGAAACTGTGCTCGAAGTAGATCTGGACGCTGTTGTACACAATTTCAACTTCTATAAATCGAGAATCAGCCCCCAGATGAAAATGGTCTGCATGGTAAAGGCCAACGCCTATGGTGCCGGTGCCACAGAAATAGCCAAAACACTACAGTATCACCGGTGTGACTATCTTGCCGTAGCAGTGGCCGAAGAGGGCATACAGCTTCGTAAAGAGGGCATTTCCCTGCCGATTATCGTACTCAATCCTGAGGTAAACGGATTCGAAGAACTTTTTTCACACGATCTGGAGCCAGAGGTTTACAATTTCCGTATTCTCGGTGCTTTTATCCGGGAGGCAGAACGACGAGGAATTACCCATTACCCCGTGCACATTAAAATTGATTCGGGTATGCACCGCCTTGGCTTTCTTCCGGAAGAAATCGGAGAGCTGACACACATATTGAAAGAACAAAAGGGTTTGAAAGTGCACTCGGTCTTCTCTCATCTCTCGGCCAGTGAAAGCTGGTTATTCGATGAATTTACCCATCAACAGATGGACACTTTTAAGCGTGCAGCCGAAGAAATAGAAGCTGTTCTTCAACACAAGGTCTACAAACATATTCTCAATTCAGCCGGAATGGAACGCTTCCCCGAGATGCACTGGGATATGTCCCGACTGGGCATCGGTCTCTATGGTGTGAGCGCCAGTGGACTGCAGGGCCTGAAAAATGTCTGTACACTTAAAACCACGATCTTGCAAATAAAAGATATACGCTCAAACGAAACTGTGGGTTATGGACGGAAAGAGAAGCTAAACCGTGACACCCGCATTGCCACCATTCGTTTCGGATACGCCGACGGTCTCGACAGGCAGTTTGGAAACAGAAAAGGAAAGGTGATGATCAATGGACACTATGCCCCCATTGTGGGAAATGTATGCATGGATCTTTGTATGGTGGACGTAACCGATATTCCGGCGAAAGAAGGTGATGTTGTCCTCTTGTTTGGAGAAGAACTGCCGGTGACCGATTTGGCCGATGCCATTGGAACCATTCCCTATGAAATTCTCACTTCCGTCTCTCCCCGTGTAAAACGGGTGTACATCAAAGAATAATAATAAAAAAACTTTTGGGTTCCGATAATTACGGAAAAGCGGCCAAGTGTATATCAAAGAGTAATAATAAAAAAAACCCGATTCATCAGAATCGGGTTTTTTTTATTATTTCAGGGTTTGCTGTCTTAATCAACGAAGAAGATAGCAACACGGTTAAAGTCGTTTTCAGCATAAGGCTGTTCGGTATCACCCTTCCAGTCGATGGAGATACGATCGCTGCTGATTCCGTATTCGTTGGTCAACGCGTCGGCAACCGCTCTTGCACGTCTTTCAGAAAGTGCGAAGTTGTATTCGGGAGTACCGGTCTGTTTGTCGGCGTAAGCTACGATGTTTACTTTTGCGTTTTCATTGGCCTTCATGTATTCGGCTGTATTGTAAACACTTACTTGCTGACCCTTGTCGATCTTCGATGAGTTGATGCGGAAGAAAACTACGTTGGGAATATATACACTTTCAGCTACTACGGTAGGCTGTACTTCAGGACATTCCGGGCATGATTCGGGTCTGAGTCTCAGTTCTTCGTTTTCAGCGCGCAGTCTGTTGATCTGGCTGTTCAGGTCGTTGATCAGGTTGTAGTCCATCAGTTCGGCAGGAGTGAATGATTGTTTTCCGCCTAAGCCGAATTTGATACCTGCTGTACCGGTAAACATGCTGTCATATTCATAATTTCCACCCAGTCCACTTCCGTCAAAAGTTTCCTGCATTACTCTCCATCCCAATTCAAGGAAGAGAGCCACGTTGCTTGAAAGCTGGAAGTTGTTGATCAAACCTACGTTATAGGTAAGCGTTTGGTTCTGGCTTTTGAACAGGGAATTGTCAGGATTAGGCTTTTTCCAGTCTTCATCCAGACCGTACATGTAACCGATACCCAAGTAAGGAATCAGGCTGTATACTCTTTCGGGATTGTAAGAACCCCAGGCATTGATGACGTTGTACATCAAATCAACATGTCCTCCAAGCCAGTTTTGTTCGGGATCAATCCCGTCTGCAACATGCTTGATGTGTCCACCGTCGATCACCAGACGAGTACCCCAGATGGGAGAATTCCAACGTCCTATTTCAACTTGTCCCATCCATCCAAGACGATCACCGAAAGCGGCGTCTGCATCGCTTTCACCTGTTGTCATGTACAGATTGGTTCCACCACCAAGTCCTATATACCAGTTGTCACTTGCCTTGTTTTTCAGATACACCGTACCATGAGAAACGTTTTGTACTTCTTGTGCACTTATGCTAAACGCAAGAAGAGCAGTAAATAAAAGTAAACTAAACTTTTTCATAAATTTAAATTCTAATTAAACATTCTTTGTTACAATAACTCGATAATTATTTTTTTGTGTAATGTTTTTACAACGTTTTTAATTGTATGTATAACACATCCGTTTTAAAAATGTTCGAATAAATTGCGATAAAACGTGCCCCCGCTACAAAAAGCGATTTTACATTTATACTTAACGTATAACTATTTATTTACAAATGTAAAGCTTAAATTTCACATAAACACATTTTTAACGTAAAAATAACCCTATCTCATCCCGTTAGGGGTATTTTTTTTCATCTTTTTGGATAAAAGAAGCACTTTTCCCGTTAAATCAGCCTAGGTAGCTCTTCAAAAGCTTGCTGCGGGAATCCTGTCTCAATCTGCGGATGGCTTTTTCTTTAATCTGACGCACACGCTCACGGGTCAGCTGGAACTTGTCGCCGATCTCTTCGAGTGTCAT
>DHTF01000085.1:78393-95506 GCA_002411515.1 Proteiniphilum sp. UBA5267
AGGGATTCATTGATGAGTGTCCGGTCGGCAATTGGCGCATCGTCGTTTACCAGCACGTCGAGCAAGCTGTTGTCCTCTCCTTCCACAAAGGGGGCATCCATGGAGATGTGCCGACCGGAAACTTTCAGTGAATCTGTCACTTTGTCCACTGAAATATCCAATTCGTTCGCTAGTTCCTCGGCCGACGGCCTGCGCTCATTCTCCTGTTCAAATTTCTGAAAAGCTTTGCTGATCTTGTTGAGTGAACCAACCTGATTCAATGGCAACCGCACAATTCGCGACTGCTCTGCCAGCGCCTGGAGGATAGATTGGCGAATCCACCAAACAGCATAGCTGATAAATTTAAAACCCCTTGTCTCATCGAATTTCTCGGCAGCTTTTATCAGTCCCAGGTTGCCTTCGTTGATCAGGTCGGGCAGGCTCAATCCCTGGTTTTGATACTGTTTGGCTACCGACACGACAAATCGGAGGTTGGCTCTGGTGAGTTTTTCCAGTGCCTGGCGATCACCTTTTTTGATGGCTTGTGCTAACTCTACTTCCTCTTCCACAGTGATCAGGTCTTCGCGACCTATCTCCTGGAGGTACTTGTCCAAGGAAGCACTTTCCCTGTTGGTGATCGATTTTGTAATTTTAAGTTGTCTCATTTACTCTATATAATTCTGCTGAATATTGTTCATCTCATCTCATCAGGGCTGCAAAAGTACAAAAAAAATCGTTATGCAGATGAAATATTGACTTTCTGTCAAAGATATAGCAAAGGAATCTGGCATTATGCCTAATTCCTTTGCTATAAAAACACTCTGATGGTCTTTTTTGTTACTAAAAAAAGACTAATTAACTTTACTTAACTAAGTGTCGTCAGTCAGTAGTAAGGTCAATCGCAATGTACTGTGTTCTGCCGTTCGGGTAGAAGCCTGCTACCAATAGCACTTTATCCTGACGACTGTTTGTGGAAGTCACTATTTTGGCTATATCATCCTCGCTGTTGACGGGCGTATTGTTGATTCGCATGATGATAAATCCCTTGTTTATGCCATTCTTCTTGAAAAGACCGTTGTTGTCTATGCTTTCCACTTCAAGACCGCTTGAAATGCCCAGTCTGCTTTTCGTGTCGTCATTCACGGGGCGGAAGGTTGCACCCAGTTTACTCATCGCATCTGTACTGCGTGTGATTTCGGTGTTCCCTTCGTCGTTCTTCAGTTCCACGTTAAAGGTACGGCTCTTGCCATCGCGGTCTACCGTTACACTGATCTTGTCACCGGGGCGGTATCTGTTGAGCTGGCTTTGCAGTTCGGCAAAATTGCGGATGGGCACATTGTTGATGGCTGTAAGAACGTCACCTTTCTGCACACCTGCTGCGCGGGCAGCACTGCGATCGGCAAAATCCTCCACTACTACCCCTTTTATTTGTGAAAGTTCACGGGCCTTTTCGGGATTCTCTCGGCGGATATTCTCGATGTTGGGTACTTGAATACCCAGTACTGCACGTTGTACTGTTCCGAATTCCTTCAAATCGGCTGCAACCTTACCGGCAATGGAGATGGGAACGGCAAAAGCGTATCCGGCAAAATTGCCTGTTTGCGAATAGATGGCAGTATTGATGCCCACAAGTTCTCCCCGGGTATTAACCAGCGCTCCACCGCTGTTGCCCGGATTTACAGCTGCATCTATTTGAATGAAGGACTGAATGCCAAGGCCTTCTCCCATTACGTTGCCCCTGTTCTTGGCGCTCACAATACCGGCAGTGACGGTTGAGGTCAGATTAAAGGGGTTGCCTACGGCCAGAACCCACTCTCCTACCTGCAAAGCATCGGAGTTGCCAAATGTGAGGTAGGGAAAGTCGTCGCCATCGATTTTTAGCAGGGCAATGTCGCTCAATTTGTCTGAACCTACCACTTTGGCCGTAAATTCGCGGTTATCGTTCAGAGAGACTGATACCTCCGTCGCGTTTTCCACCACATGGTTGTTGGTAATGATATACCCATCTTTTGAAATAATTACCCCTGATCCGAATCCCACCTGTTCCCGGGGTTGCGGTGTACGGTCTCCAAATCCGAAGAAGAAATCAAAAGGATTCATATACTGTTGCTGGCTGATGGTTTTGGTCTTTACGTGTACAACACCATCGACCGATTTTGATGCCGCCTCTGTGAAATCGGGATATCCCTCGGCTGTGGTGAGGTTGGTCAGCACCACATTTTTGTCCTGATCAAATGAGTTGGCATAGGTACCCATCTCCTGTGATACATTTGGAGACTTTGTTTTACTTATTATTTTCCCGTTCTTACTGATGACATCGTAACCCAACATGGTAACAACAGAACTCAATACCGCTACCAGTACGATGAAGAGAATGTTTTTTAGTTTACTTGTATTCATACTTTTCGTTTTAGTTTATCTGACTAAATATGACAAATATATGGCAAAAAACGTGCACCTGTTCGGGCTGTTTGGTTGCTTTTTAACACTTTTAACGGAACGACACGACGATTAACCCCATTTAACCCCATCCCCTCTTTTTCACCGCATTGAATCGGACAAAATGTCCGTTACCCTTCTCACTTTTCACCTCCGAAGGTTGTTTCTTTTGTTCGCATAACGACGGAAGCGGAGGTTATTGAAAGGCTGGAATAGGTCGAACGGAATCAGATGGAGGTGATAAATAATCCCGTCGAACAGCCTGCTATTGCGATTGATCACCCTGAATTGAATTACGTAGCGAACCACGAACAACAGCAACGTCACTGCAAGCAGCGGGTACACGGGTGTGGCGATGCCCCGAACCGCGCAACCTGTCAGGGTAGCATAGAAGCAATACTTTGAAAATGATTCCCAAACAAAGAGATGTGCAGAGAAACCTTTATAAAATTGTTTGGTGTAAAGGTGTTTCGATTTCAATGACCTCCATATAAAGAAATTGGTCACTCCCGACGTTTCTGTCAGGCTATCAGGAGAAAGCAGAACACCGGTATTCGTTCCGGGTGCAATCCGGTTCACGTACAGATCATCTTCTCCTCCGTCGATATGCAAAATTGAGGAGAAACCTTTGTTGGTGAAAAAAAGTTCCTTTTTGTAGGCCATGTTGCGTCCGATTCCCATGAACGGTTTGTGCCAGATGGCTGTCGATAAAAATTTCAGATGGTGGATCAGGTTGTCGTAGAGGATGAACTTGCGTGAAGGTACTTTCTTTGGGATATTTATTTTATTGAATCCCAATATAATGTCGCGTCCGTTGGCGAATTCTCTCCCATATGCTTTGATCCATTGGGGAGTACAAGGCTTGCAAAAAGCTTCGGTGAAGAGTAGCCGATCATATTTGGCAGCTTTTATTCCCAATGTGAGCGCCAGCTTCTTTTCGTTGATGCTGTCAGCCTCTTCGGGCACAAACGTATGATAGAGGTGCGGATATTTTATTCCGGCAGCTTTCAGTACCATGTCCGTTTCGTCGGTTGAACCGCAGTTCACCACGACCACTTCAAAAAGGGGATAATCCTGTTCAAGAATAAAAGGGAGATTCTTTTCGAGCTCTTCCGAGTTGTTTTTAGATGTGATGATCACGGAGATACCCGGGAGCTCTTCTGTGGGAACAGGGGTCTCTTTTCGTTTTTTTTCGTATGCAGCGGGCTTTCTGTAGAAAAAAAGATAAAAGAACAGCTGGATGAGAAAGAAAAAAAGAAGGGTCCCTCCCAGAATCCAGTCGATGAGTGAGAGTGATTCAACGTAAGTTGTCAGCATGTTCATTGTGTACAATACCATTTAAATATGATCGGAGAAGTAGGAGGCTGGTTTCTCACGGCAATTATATTGTGAGACCATGGTTTCGCCATAGGCTCCCGCGGAGCGGATAGCGATGAGATCACCCCGCGAGGATTTATTCAGCATCCGCTCACGGCCGAAAACATCGCTCGACTCGCAAATGGGGCCCACCACGTCGTAGGGTAGGTAATCCATATCGGAGCTGATGTTTTCGATGTGATGAAAAGCCTGATACAGCGCGGGGCGGATCAAATCCGTCATGCCAGCATCCACTATCAGAAATTTCTTCTCCAATCCTTCTTTCACGTAGATCACTCGGGTAATTAGTGAGCCACAAGGAGCAACCATGGAACGACCGAGTTCAAAATGGAGTGTCTGGTTCTCCTGCAGCCTGAGGTACTTCTCAAAAAGCCGGAAGTAGGATTCAAAATCGGCTATGGGACAATGATTAGGGTGCTGGTAATTGATGCCCAGACCGCCCCCTACATTGATCATCGGCAGGGTAACACCCTGTTCGTTGAACCACTGCTGCAGCGTGGCAGCCTTCACGCAGAGATCTTCAAAAGAAGACAGATCGGTGATCTGGGAGCCAATGTGAAAGTGCATACCAATCAGCTCAATTTGTGGTGAATCCTGGAACATTTTCAATATCTCAGGTAGATCCTGTTCATTGATACCAAACTTGTTCTCGTTCAATCCGGTGGTGATATATTTGTGGGTATGGGCATCCACATTGGGATTGATGCGCAGCGCCACCCGGGCTTTCTTTTTGCGGTCCGCAGCTAGTGAACTGAGCACAGCAAGCTCGGGTATCGACTCCACATTAAAGCAGAAAATATCGTGATCGAGACCTATTCCTATTTCCCTGTCGGTTTTCCCTACGCCGGCAAACGCAATCTGATCGGGTTTGAAGCCGCATTCCAAGGCCAGCAATATCTCATTGCCACTTACACAGTCTGCGCCAAACCCGTAGGAGGCGATCTCCTTCAGGATGACAGGGTTGGCGTTTGCTTTGATGGCGTAATGCACATGGAATGGTTTGTGGTTGCATTCGTTGCGGATGACGTCGAGGGTTTGCCGCAGCAAGTCCATATCGTACCAGTAAAAGGGCGTTTCGATATATTTAAACTTTTCAGTCGGGAAGATACCTTTTATCATGGGGTGTAATTTTTTTGTAATAAATAAGAAGATGATCCACCTGGAAAACCATAGGGACACCGGGGCAAAATTACGATTTTTTTGGAGAATATCTCATCTGTTCAGGTAAGAAAGTGCAGCGGCTATCTTTTGATCCTCCGGAAGCGCGGCATCGATCCAATGGATGGGAATGCCGCGACGCTCCATTCCACGGAACCAGGTCATTTGCCTTTTTGCAAACTGATGGATGGCTATCTCGAGCAGCCTGTACATCTCCTCATAACTGAGTGTGCCCAGTAGATGCAACGTCACATACTTGTATTCCAGTCCGTAATAGATCAGGTCGTCGGCCGAGACACCCGCATCGAGGAGTCCTTTTATTTCATCGATCATGCCCTCCTGTAAACGTCTTTTCAGCCGTGCTGTGATTTTCGCACGCCGTAAATCGCGGTCGATCATGAGCCCCAGTACACAACTTTCAAGGGGTGGAAATCGAGTCTCCGAGATTGACTGGTCGGCCTGATATTTCGCAATTTCAATGGCTCGCACCGCTCTTTGTGCCGTGTCGGTATCGGTGGTGTTGTGCAGACTCCGGTAGCTTTGAAGGATCTGTGTCAGTTCCTGTAATGATTTACCTTCGAGCGATTTTCGCAATGTTGCGTTGATCGGTACATCGGGTAAATGATAACCTTTCAGTACCGACTCGACGTAAAGTCCCGTACCGCCACACAAAATGGGTCTTCTGTTGCGTGAAAGGATATCCTGTAGCACTGCGTGAAAATCATGCTGGTAATCGAAAAGCGTATATTTTTCGCCTGCTGCACGGATATCGATCAAATGATAGGGGATGTTTTTTTCCCCGACCTGATATTCGGAGATATCTTTTCCCGTGCCGATGTCCATACCCCGGTAAATCTGTCGTGAATCGGCACTGATTATTTCGCCGTCCAGCACTTGGGCAAGCCGGACAGCGAAAGAGGTTTTGCCGGATGCTGTGGGACCAACTATGGTGATTAACTTACTCTGCATATCTTTACCAGCTGCCACCTGCACCTCCGCCACCGAAGCTTCCGCCGCCGCCCCCGCCGAAGCCTTCTCCGCCGAAGCCTCCTCCACCGAACCCGCCGCCGAAGCCACCGCCTCTGTGGCCGCTACCCATTATGGGTGGAAAAAACAAGGGAGGAACTGTGCTCCTGCGGTGTCCGTCGCTGTCAATATGCTGGTCACCGCCACCCCTGAATAGGATGAAAAACAACACAAATACGATGATCAAGATGATGATTGCAATAACCGGAGTGCCTCCTTCTTCCTTTTCCTCTGCCGCGAACTCTCCCGACAGGCGGGCAATCATGGTATCCACTGCGGCATTCACACCGCCAAAATAATCTTCTTCCACGAAATAAGGAATCATCTCATTGCGGACAATGCGTCCGGCAAAAGCATCGTTGATGCGTGCCTCAAGGCCATAACCGGTGGCAATAAAAGCCTGACCCCGACTGTTCCCCACTTTGGGTTTGACAAGTATTACGGCACCGTTGTTTTTACTTTTCTGTCCAATGCCCCATGCTTCGCCCAGCCGGAAAGTATAGTCCGATGCAGGGTAGCCTCCCAGGTCGTTTACAGTGACCACATAGATTTGTGTAGAGGTAGAATCGTTGTATGCCAGCAGCTTTTGCTCGAGCGATGCAGTCTCGGCAGCCGAAAAAAGACCGGCAAAGTCGTTCACCAGACGGAAGGGCATCATGGGAGCAGGGATGTCCTGTGCCTTCCCGCCTACCATAGAAAGCAGGAACAAAACAATAAACAGTACTTTACTCTTCCAGAATAACTTCATCACCCAGTTCATTTACATCGTTTTCCATGGTAGGAAACTGCGTCTTGATCAGTTCACCCACTTTTTCCACACCTTTTGAGATACCCTCGGCAATAAGTCCTTTCCTGAAGAGGGAGAGCATCTCTGCCAGCGCATCTTCCCAGAAGTTGTCCTGTGCAGCATCGTGTATACCTTTGTCACCCACGATGGCTGCTTTGTGGTCGTCCGGCGACACAAAAATAAGGACGCCATTGCGGCGCTGCGTTTCTTCCATCTTCAACTTCTTAAATTTCTTCCATGCCGCATCCAGGGGGTCTCCTTTGCATTGTCTGGCCACACACACCCTTATTTCACCGGAGGTGTGACTTTCGGCGTTTCGGATTGATGCGGATATATGGTTCAGTTCCTCTTTTTGCAACTTCATATTTTAAAAAACCACTTCGGGTGCGGTTTGTGATTCGGGGGTTGCTTCAAAGTAGGCCTTTGCCTCAAATTTAAACCATTTTGCATAAATCACCTGCGGGAACTTGCGGATGTAGGCATTGTAGTCCTGTGCTATCTGGTTAAATTTATTGCGTTCCACGGAAATGCGATTTTCCGTACCGGCCAGCTCGTCCTGTAACGCGAGGAAATTTTGATTCGCCTTCAGCTCGGGATAGTTTTCCTGAATCAGCAACAGTCGCCCCAGTGCCTGGCTCAGTTGATTCTGTGCCTGTTGATAGTCCTGCAGGCTTTCGGCAGTGAGGTTTTCCGGGCTGATGGTAGTCTGTGTGGCTTTTGCCCTGGCCTCGGTGACTTGTGTAAAAGTTTCCTGCTCGTGTGTGGCATATCCCTTCACTGTGTTGACCAGGTTGGGAATCAAATCGGCCCGTCTCTGATATGCATTCTGTACGTTGCCCCACTGAGCCGTAACGGCTTCCTGCTTTTCTACCATATTATTGTAGCCCTGGCAGCTGGTGAGCGCAGTTACTCCGATTATCAGCAGTAAAATGGATGAGATTTTTTTCATCGTGTGATAATTTTATTGTTCATTACATTTTATAGCGAAGATACGCTATTTTCTTTGAACCGGGAGCATTATTGACAATTGAAATGAGGGATCATTTCTTCTCATTTCCGATAAGTAAAACATTTTTTATATCTTTGTCGTTAGGAAGAATGAAAGGTGTGGTTTATTTAATTTTCCACAAGAAGAAAAAATCAGTATGAAAAGACTCCTCCCTCTAGTTTTGACATTTTCTTTTTTTGTAGCTGTCGGTTCAGCGACGGGCAATGTTGTCTATCTCTCGACAGTGACGCTTCAGGATCCCGACTCATTGGAGCTTTTCCGGGATTTAACCGATATCAGCAGGCAAATTGAAAAGCGAACCCTGTCGTCAGACTCCTTGCAAGATATGAATCTGCAGCAGCCTGTTATTGTTCCTCAGAATCAGGACAACCTGTTACCTGAGAAAGTAAAGGTTAAACCGCATTTGCCAGCATTGGATTCCACGGCATACAGGAATCCGCTAGATTCGCTTTATTTCAGAAGTGAAAATGGTACGCTGCAGTTGCCCGTCCGTTTTCATGACTTTGATGAGATGCGTGACTTCACCTTCAGCGATACACTCTTCTATAACCCCCTGTTTTTGCCCATGATCTTCAACGGCAAGATGCTGCCTCGTGCTCTGTCGTTTTATCCTCTCAAAGTAGATACAGTAGGGAACTCGCTTCTCCCGCCCGACCAAACGTTTGCCGCTGCACTGGCCCACGCCGATTTTATACAACAAGTACGTAAAGATTATTATAAGCAATATCCCGACCGGATAACATATTCGATATTTGACTTCAAGAACCTCCCCAGTGTTGCCAGTAGTGACGAAATTGTGCGGGAGACCTACAATCCGTTCCGCGAATTATTAAAGAGCGAGACTGCCTATTCCCTCGAAAAACCCGGTGTGGAAGTGACAACCATCGATCGAAAGTATTGGATACGCTCGGGAGAGCATTCCTTTCAGTTTGCCCAGAATTACTTCTCTAAAAACTGGCACAGGGGAGGTACGAACAACCTGAACTTTAATAGTTATCATGTCCTTAGGGCAAACTACAACAAGGCGAAAGTAAGGTTTAACAATACTCTCGAGTGGCGCTTATCGGTTTTCAATGCGCCCGATGATACCGTGCGGACGTACCGCATCGGTAGCGACCTGATTCGCTATTACGGTGATTTTGGTGTGGATGCATTTTTAAAAGGATGGTCCTACTCGATGAACATGGAGGCGAAATCGCAGTTGTTCAATGCCTATCCTGCGAATTCTAAAGTTCTTCTCTCAGCCTTTGTGGCGCCATTGTATGTGAATGCCGGTGTGGGATTGAAGTTCAACCTCAATAAACCTTCGAAGAAAGTACGGCATCGCAATTTCAGGTGGGATCTCTCCATCGCGCCTGTCTCCCTGAACTACAAATTTGTGGGGAACGATTTGGTGGATGGAAAACGTTTTGGTATACCCGAAGGCAAGAAATCGGTTACCGATATTGGTTCTACCATAACCTCCATCATGAAATACGACTTCACGCGTTATATATCCTGGGATTCACGTCTGACCTACTTTACCAGTTACAAGAAGGTGATGTCGGAATTTGAAAACAGTCTGAACATGTCACTGAGTAACGCTTTCTCCACACGTATTTATGTGAACATGCGATTTGATGACGATGTGCCGCCCGATCCCGATCTGAAATACTTTCAGATTAATCAGACACTCAGTTTTGGTCTGAACTACAGGTGGTAATTCCTCTCAACTGAAAATGACTTTTTCGGGGAAAGTATACCCTCGGAGGAACTCGGTTGTTTCCATCCTCTTTTTACCCGACAACTGTATGTCGGTTATTCGGACAAAACCATCCTTTGTCGCGATATCTATAAATGATTTGTGATCTGTAACCAGGGTACCCGGTGTGAGCGTGATATTTTTATCTGCCACAACTTCACTGGCATACCACTTGAAACGAAGTGGCTCCGAGCCATCATCAACACGCATCTCTGACCAGGCCGTGGGATAAGGAGAAAGACCCCGTATAAAATTGAACACCTCCACTGCCGTTTGATCCCAGTTAACCTGGCACGTATCTTTGTGTAACTTGGGCGCAGGCTTCAAAAGAGAGTCCGGGGAAATCAATTCTTGTTGTGGTATGGGCACCAGGCTCTCGTCGATGATGGCGTCGACAGTCTTCAGTACCAGTTTAGCGCCCATTTCCATCAGCCTGTCGTGCAGCGTGCCGGCATTGTCTCCCTCCTCTATAGCTGTTTTTTCGCGGAAGATTATTTGACCGGTGTCAATCTCATGGGAAAGGAAGAAGGTGGTTACACCTGTCTCCTTTTCTCCGTTGATGAGGGCCCAGTTGATGGGTGCAGCACCCCGGTATTGAGGCAGGAGGGAGGCGTGCAGATTGAATGTTCCCCGGGGGGGCATGGCCCACACCACTTCGGGCAGCATGCGAAATGCCACCACCACCTGCAGATCGACTTCCATCTGTTGCAGCTCTGCGAGAAATTTTTCGTCCTTCAGCTTCTCTGGTTGCAGCACCTTTAATCCCTGCTGCACGGCATACTGTTTCACGGCCGAAGGTTGTAGCTTATAGCCTCTTCCAGCCGGCTTGTCGGGCATGGTGATGACTCCCACCACATTGTATCCGTTTTCCACTAAAGCTCTCAGCGACTCAACTGCAAATTCGGGTGTACCCATGAACAGGATACGCAAATTATTTTTTTCCATTTTTGAAATTGATTTATTCATCGGTGTCGGAGTAGTTTTCTACCAGCACCTCCCTGTAGGAGTTGAATACCGATGATTGGGATAAAATACCCATATAAATTCCTTTCTCATTCACTACCGGCAGATTCCAGGCTTTGGTATTTTCGAATTGATCCATCGCCTCTTCCATGGTGGAGTCAATGGGCACCTTTGCTGGTGCTCCCACCATGAATTTATCCACGGTGAAGCGGTCATACAATTCCGGGCGGAACATGATGTTGCGAATGTCGTTCATCATGACCAGGCCGAGGAGTACCCCTTCGTTGTTTACCACCGGAAAAATATTGCGATTGGAGTTGGAGATGATCTTCACCACATCTCCCAGCGTCATCCAGGGCTGCACGGTAGGAATGTCTTTTTCCAGCAACTCTTCAATTTTCAGAAAGGTGAGCACGGCCTTGTCCTTGTGGTGTGTGATCAGTTCTCCCTTCTTGGCAAGCCGTATTGCGTAGATGCTATGCTTCTCAAAAATCAGGATGGTTCCGTAAGATACCAGCGACACAATCATCAGTGGCAGAAACAACTCATACCCGCCGGTAAGCTCGGCAATGAGAAACGTGCCGGTTAGCGGAGCGTGCATCACACCGGCCATCACGCCGGCCATCCCCATCAGCGCAAAGTTTTCCTGGGGAAGATAGGTGCTGTAACCCAGTTGGTTGAGCGTATAGGAAAAGATAAACCCGACAATGCAACCCAAGAACAGGGTAGGGGCAAATACCCCGCCCGTACCGCCTCCGCCGTTGGTGGCGCTGGTGGCAAACACTTTGAACAGAAGCACCAGTGTGAGAAAGACGATAATCGTCCAGCGGCTTTCGAGGTTGTAAAAGAAACTTTCGTTGGTGAGCGAACGAAAAGAGTCGCCCCCGGCGAGCAATGTCTCAATGGTGTTGTATCCTTCGCCGAAAAGCGGCGGGAAGAAGAAAATCAATAGACTGAGTATCACTCCTCCCAGCACAAATCGCTTCCAGTTCGACAAGCTGTGGAATATATCTTCGCACCAGCTCATGGTACGGATTACATACAAGGAAATAAATCCGCAGAGGATGCCCAGTAAAATCACATAGGGAATGCGATTGAGCGTAAAGGGTTCCACCTGCGAGAACGCGAACATGGCATCCATGCCATTGAGTAAATACGACACGGTGGTAGCTGTTACAGCCGTCACCAGCAGAGGCAGGATGGACGACATGGTGAGGTCGAGTAGCAGCACTTCAATCACAAAGAGAATACCGGCTATAGGAGCCTTGAATATGCCGGCAATGGCACCTGCTGCACCGCAACCCACCAGAATCATCAGGCTGTGTTGCTCCAGTTTAAAGAATCTCCCCAGGTTGGAGCCGATGGCAGAGCCGGTGAGCACGATGGGTGCCTCAGCTCCCACGGAACCGCCAAACCCGATGGTGACGGAACTGGCCACGAGCGATGAGTGCATGTTGTGGGGTTTGATGCGGCTCTTGCGCTGTGAAATGGAAAAAAGAATCTTGGTCACGCCGTGGCTGATGTCGTCTTTTACTATGTATCTCACATACAACCCGGCAATGAGGATGCCTGCAATGGGTAAAAGAAGGTAGGAGAAATTGAGATTAGCGCGACTGAAGCTTTCGGTGAAAAAGACCTGAAAAAAATGGATGGATGTCTTCAGTACATAGGCCGCCAGGGCAGTGAGTATTCCCACAAGGAAACAGACGAACAACAGGAAATGTCGCTCTTTGATGTGCGCATCACGCCATAGCAGAAACCGGTTATATAGTTCATTCATTTGCATCAAAGGAATAATAACGCGTTCAGCAGACAAAGATAACCATATTCTTTACTTGCGTATGATGTGAATGGTTCCATCTTTCCCGAGCTTCACAATGCCGGAGGCTTTCGCACGGGTTGACTCCTGCTGACGGTAGGTGACAACATAGTCGACCGCTTCTTTTATCTTGTCCGTGATATGGGCAAACCTTTCCGGGGCAGGTTCTCCACTCAGGTTGGCTGAAGTGGAGACGATGGGCTTGCGAAATTGCCGGCACAACTCCCTGGAAAAAATCTCATTGGTAATTCGTATCCCGATGGTGCCATCCGCGGCGATCAAGTTGGTCGCCAGGTTTTTGGCACCCTCATAGATGATGGTGAGCGGCTTGTCGGTCAGCTCGATCAGATCCCACGCGATGTCAGGGACATCCTGCACATAGGTTTGCAACTTGGCCGGGTTGTCGAGCAACACCAGCATCGACTTGCTGTCGTCGCGTTGTTTCAGTTCATACACGCGTTGCACAGCTTCTTCGTTCGTGGCGTCACAGCCAATTCCCCAGATGGTGTCGGTGGGATAGAGAATGATTCCGCCTCGTCGCATCACGTCACATGCTTTTTTGATTTCCTCCTGCATATTTTTATTCAAATTTTTTCAAGTAATATGTATTGAGTAACCCTTACATCAACCAGCGATTAGCTCTGTCTCATGTTGTTCAAACTCTTTTAGTAAACAGGCGGTTTGAAGTTTTGAATTTTTTGCCATACCCGTACATCTTCGTATTTCTCTCCTCTTAAAAGCCAATGGTTCAACGTGGCGGCAGCATAGTATCCGGCCTTTCTGAATAACCACATGCTGGCATCGTTATTCATAGGCACAAAGGCATAAAGCTGATGTAGCGAGATGAAACTGAATGCATAGGTCTCCAGAAGCTTCAGTACCTGCAAAGCATACCCCTGTTTTCGGTAGTCTTCATCAATCAGAATACCCACCCCGGCACGCCGGTGTAAAGGATCGAAATCATACAAGTCGACCATGCCGATCACCACTTCCGATCTCTTCAAAACCACCATGAGTCGCATTTGTTTGTCGGCAAACAGATCCTGTTTCGATTCAACAAGATACTGCTTGAGACTGAAACGGGAGTAGGGGGCATTGGCATTCCCTTGTTCCCACAAACTGGTATCGTTCTCCCACTTATAAAGATGTTCCAGATCTTCCGGCTCGGTTGCACGCAGCCTGATGAGTTTGTTTTCAAGCAATTTATTCATTTTCTAACGGTTTTTTGGGTTCTTCAGGCAGTTGCTTCTCCACCATGGGCGGTTCGGAGAGATTTGTCAATTCGACGACAGAGGGTTTACAGAACAAAAAGATGATGAACAGCACCACCGTGAGCCACATGAAATTGCTGTTGCGGGAAAATCCATACAACAGGATGTTCATGAGTGTAACACCGGCAATTGCATACAAGCGCAGGTAGAATAGTTTTTTATACTTTCTCTCTGCCTCCGACAGATCTAACGGACGCTGCATCTTTTTCAACTTGTCGGCAAACAACTTCAGTGCCATGGGGATGACAATGATGGTGATCATGATGGCATAACGCTCCAGAATAACACCCCCAGATAAAAGTCCTTCCGGAAAAGGAATCAAGCGCAGCAGCACCAATAGGAAAAGCCCGGCAAGGAGCAGGAACGTTGCGTAGTAATGTCTCTTTAATAGAGTGATGACCTTGTTGGCAGCGGTTTCATTCATTTCGAAAGCAATTTATACGATTCATCAAAAGGGGTTCTATTCAGAATGGAGCGTCCCAGCGTCACCTCATCGGCATATTCAATCTCGTCGCCAATGGAAACGCCCCGGGCAATGATGCTCACTTTCACTTGAAAAGGTTGCAATTTGCGGAAGATGTAAAAGTTGGTGGTGTCACCTTCCATGGTGGCACTCAGTGCCAGAATGACCTCTCTGATGCCACCGGCTTTCACCCGCTCCACCAGGCTGGCAATTTCCAGATCGGAGGGGCCGATGCCGTCGATGGGAGAGATGATGCCGCCCAGCACATGATACTGGCCGCTAAACTGTACGGTTTTTTCAATGGCCATCACTTCCTTGATGTTCTCCACCACGCAGAGCACACCGCTGTCGCGTGCAGGATCGGCACAAATGGCACATATTTCCGTGTCGGAGATGTTGTGGCAGCAGGCACAGTATTGTACTTCCTGCTTCAGTTTCATCAGACTCTCGGTGAAGCGTGCCACATCTCCTTCTTCCTGGCGCAGCAAGTGCAATACCAGTCGCAGAGCCGACTTTCTACCTATTCCCGGCAGCCTGGCAAACTCGTTTACCGCATTTTCAAGTAACGTCGATGGATAGGGACTGTTCATCGTGTAAAATTATTCTACTGCGCAAAGAAAGAATGAAAGCAGGGCGCAGTGCCTGCTCGTATACAAAGATACGATGAATCGATTTACCCGACAAATTCTTTTACAGGGTCATGGTAGTGACTCGACAGTTGCTTTGGCATTTAAAGATTCTGCTGCGTTTCAGATATAAATTAAAATCAATTGCCATTTTTTTACATCGATTTCGTGTTTAGTTGGAGATAAGTTTGTAATTTTGTGACCCTATAAATTTTGGTGAAATTTAAAAAATAAGGAAAGATATGAAGGTACTTTTAGCGACAAGTAAACCATTTGCCGTACAGGCTGTACAGAAAATACAGAAAATCATTGAATCAGCGGGTCATACATTCACCAAACTGGAAAATTATACTGATAAGGCCCAGTTACTTGAAGCAGTAAAAGATGTGGATGCGGTCATCATCCGGAGTGATCTGATCGATCAGGAAGTGATGGAAGCCGCTACCAGCCTGAAAATAGTGGTCAGAGCAGGCGCAGGCTACGACAATGTGGATCTCGAAGCAGCTACAGCGCACAATGTCTGCGTAATGAATACCCCTGGCCAAAATGCCAATGCTGTAGCTGAGCTGGTTTTTGGAATGATCATTTATATGCAACGGAATCAGTTTGATGGTTCGGTGGGCCGTGAGATCAAAAACCGGCGACTTGGTCTGTATGCCTTTGGAAATGTCGCAAAAATGGTCGCTAAAATTGCGCGAGGTTTTGACATGTCGGTATGTGCCTATTCTCCCACGCTCACGCACGACGACCTGCGAAAGGAAGGTGAGTATGGGGTAATTGCCGCATATAGCAACATCGAGTTATTTCAGAGTAGTGACATCATGTCGTTACACATGCCGTTACTCGATGACACACGTGATTGCGTGAATTACGAACTTCTCTCATACATGCCTGAAGATGGCGTGCTCATCAATACTGCACGCAAGGAGCTGCTGGTTGAGGAAGATTTGATCCGTATCATGGAGGAACGTCCCCAATTTCAATATGCCACCGATGTAAAGCCGGACAGGCACGAAGAGTTCCTGGCCAGATTCCCGAAACGTTATTTTACAACACCCAAAAAATCAGGTGCACAGACAACCGATGCCAATATCAATTCAGGTTTGGCTGCCGCAAAACAAATTGTCGCCTTCTTCAATAACGGCGACGAGTGCTACAGGGTGAATTAAGTGCACAACGACGTTGGAAATCAGAATTTAATTATAATCAATATGAAGAAGTACAATTTCAATGCAGGGCCGTGTGTGTTGCCCCGCCCCGCAGTAGAATCAGCCATTGAAGCAATACGCGATTTCGACAATACCGGCATTGGTATCCTCGAAATTTCCCACCGTACGCCGGGCTGGGAACGAATCATGAAAGAGACTGCCGACTTATGGAAGGAACTGCTCAATATCCCCGACAATTACCGGGTACTCCTTTTGGGCGGTGGTGCCAGCACCCAGTTTTTTGAAGTTCCTGCCAACCTCATGCAAAAGAAGGCTGCCTACCTGCAGACCGGCGTCTGGGCCAAGAAGGCCATCAAAGAGGCCAAGTTTTACGGGGAAGTAGAAGTTGTGGCTTCTTCGGAAGATAAAAACTATTCCTATATTCCGAAAGGATATACCATCCCGGCCGATGCCGATTATTTTCACATCACCACCAACAACACCATTTACGGAACGGAACTGCACGAAGATATCGATAGCCCCATACCCCTGGTAGCCGATATGTCTTCCGATATCATGAGCCGTCCGGTAGATGTCTCCAAATATGGCATCATCTACGGAGGTGCACAGAAAAATGTGGGTCCTGCCGGCGTTGCCTTTGTGATTGTCAGAGAAGATATTCTCGGCAAGCTCGATCGCCCGCTGCAGACCATGGTGGACTACCGCACCCACATCGGGGCTGCCGAAAAAGATCGCTCCATGTTCAATACGCCTCCTGTTTTTTCTATTTTCGTCATGCACGAAACCTTGAAATGGGTGAAAGAACTGGGTGGTTTGGAAGCGATGTACAAAATGAACAAGGAGAAGGCGGAACTGCTCTACAGCGAAATAGACCGCAACAAACTCTTCGTGGGTACCGCTGCCAAAGAAGACCGTTCCATCATGAACGTCTGCTTCGTGATGAACGAAGAATACAAAGACAAGGAAGCTGCATTCCTCGAATTTGCAAAGGAGAGAGGCATGGTGGGTATCAAGGGACACCGTTCTGTTGGCGGGTTCCGTGCATCCATCTACAACGCCTGCCCACGGGAAGCTGTGGAGGCGCTGATTCAATGCATGCAGGATTTTGAAAAGCAAAACTAAATTTTTATACATATCTAGAGAGGTGGGATTTCGCAATAAATCTCACCTCTTTTTTTTAGCTACTTTAAATCGACCGCATGAATCTGTACCGTCCTGCTTTTAATTTTCAATTGCTGTAAACCTATTTTCAGGACGAGACACCTTCGGATCTTCTTCGGATCTTC
>DHTF01000085.1:95677-102010 GCA_002411515.1 Proteiniphilum sp. UBA5267
GGATCTTCTTCGGATCTTCTTCGAATATACTCCTAATATTTTAGAAGAATATAAGGTCCTGCCACGACTGAAATAAAATTTTAAACCGGATACATATAAGATATGTAAGCGGAAAGTTGTTTATGTTTATTTAACGGTAAATATGTACGAAATCATTTGACTGTTACGAAAAAGTCGTATATTTGTGACGTTATAATTTTGAAAAGAAGAAGATAACAATCAAATAAAATAATCATGGAGCGATTAACACCACAGGAAGAGAATGTGATGCTGCACGTGTGGCAACTGAACGAATGTGCAATTAAAGATGTATTTGACAGAATGGAGGAGCCCAGGCAGCCATACACGACCATCGCATCTATTTTCAATAATCTGGAGAAAAAGGGATATCTGATAAAACGGAGGTTCGGCAACGTGAAAGTTTATAAGCCAAAGATTACCGAACCTGCATACAAGAGACATTTCCTGTCGGATGTAGTGAAAAGTTATTTCGATAACTCTTATAAAGAACTGGTCTCTTTCTTTGCAAAGGAGCAAAAGGTGAGTGCCGAAGATCTGAACGAGATTGTGCGCTTAATTGAAAAAAGTCAGCAGTAGTTATTCAGTCACCCAAAAATTCATTGATCATGCATCCAATTTTTATTTATATCATTCAGGTAAATTGCGCATTGGTGCTGTTCTATCTCTTATATGCGACGGTACTTAAGAGCGATACATTTTTGACTATCCGACGTTTTTATTTTATTTCGTCCATTGTTTTTTCTCTGGTTTATCCATGCTTTGTCGTACCCGGTTTAACGGATGTCTTGCGTTTCAGCGTAGAAGAGCCTTCAGCAGTGGGGACCGCTGTTTTTATTGAGGAGCCGACTTTTGCAATGGTCGCGGAGGAACAGGCCGAAGAGGCCGAACCATTCCATATTCCCTGGAGAGCACTATTGGGCATCGTTTATATGGTTGTAACCCTCTTTTTTATATTCCGTTTTTTGTGGCAACTGGCATCAATTTTCCGGATACGCTTGAAAAGCAAGAAAATCATTGTTTCGGGAATTGAGGTGTATGACCTGAAAAATAATCTGACCCCTTTCTCGTTCCTGGGGATGATATTTATCAACTCCGAAATGCATTCGGAGAAGGAACTTGCGCAGATAATTATCCATGAACATACGCACGTAAGAGAAAAACATTCTCTGGATGTAATGCTCATAGAAATCATCTTGCTTTTTTCATGGTGGAATCCTTTTGTCTGGCTGCTGAAGCGCGAGATGGCAATGAACCTTGAGTATCTTGCCGATAACGAAGTGCTTCGCGAAGGCGTGGACAGCAAGGATTATCAATACCACCTGCTCAGACTGACTTATCATGAAACTGCAGTTCAGATAGTAAATAACTTTAATGTATCACAATTAAAACAGAGAATTATGATGATGAATAAAACCAAATCTTCTACGTTGCAGTTGGCCAAATATCTGCTGATACTGCCCCTTGTCCTTCTGTTGGTGACCGCCAACAGCCTCTTTGCAGCACAGCAGGAACCTATTTATACTGAGGCTGCAGGAATAGTTAAGCAGATCCCGCCGACTCCGCCGGTCCCGCCGGTCCCGCCGATCCCTGCAAACGAATTGGATAAAGCGACCCTTGCACAGGATCCCCCGCCTGTAAAGAAGGAGGGAACGGAGGAAGCGATCTTTGTGGTGGTAGAAAACCAACCGGAATTTCCGGGAGGACAAGCAGCCATGATGAAATTTCTGGCGGACAGTATCCGATATCCGAAAATAGCGGTGGAGAATGGAATACAGGGACGTGTAATCTGCAACTTCGTGGTCATGAAAGATGGTAGCGTGAGTGACGTGCAGATTGTCCGCGGCGTTGATCCGGTGATCGATGCAGAGGCTGTTCGCGTATTGAAATTGATGCCCGACTGGAAACCGGGAACCCAGCATGGAAAGGCTGTCAATGTGCGGTATACGCTGCCGGTGGTTTTCAGTCTTGCAAAAAAAGAGTCAAAGATCGAGATCAACGAACTCTCAAGTGTTGAGGAAAAGATGTTCGTAGAAACGCTGGTTCGTCCCAATATCATGTTCCCGGGAGGTCAGAAAGAGATGTTCCGTTTTGTTTCTCAAAAAATCAAATACCCTGTCGAGGCACAGAAGAAAGCACTGCAAGGAGTGGTCAATGCGACATTCAAGGTGAGTGATGCAGGTAAAATATCTGCCATCGAGGCTGAACCAAATGCTGGTGATATGGCCATCTTGGGCCAGGAGGTATTGCGGGTGTTTCAACAGATGCCTGCATGGGTAAAGGATGATGCCTTATTGGTGTCGGGCAGCGTAAAAGATTCTGATTCAAAGCCATTGGAAGGCGCGGCTGTCGCTATAAAAGGAACCAATAGCGGAACGATCACCGACGCCAAGGGTGGTTTTCAATTGAAGGTTCCTGCAGACGGTGGTATCCTGACCATCTCTTTTGTCGGATATAAAACGAAGGAGGTTCCCGTCTCAAGCTTCCCCACAGCGGGAGGTGACATCACAATGCGGATACCCATCGTTTTTAGGCTCCAGGGAAGTGACGTGCCAGAAACGTCTTCGGGTTCGGTGGCGACTCCAGAAAATGCAATTGTCGTTGTGGGATATGCCATTAAGTAGACGAAAGAAGGATATAATCCCACAAAATCGACCCCCTGCTCTTTTGGGCAGTAAGGTAATTTAGGTTGGAAATCTTACAGACAATGGAGGGAGGTTGCGAGCGTATCGTGCCTCCTTTTCACTTTAATCAACGGTTCAATGAAAATCAGGCTATGCATCTTTATTCTTCTTGTATCCCATACCTTGTGCGGATATGCCCAGACCGGTCAGGTAACGGAATTGATTGAAAATTATCGTTACCGGGAAGCGATCAACCTGCTCGAAGGGTCTCCACAACGTATCGATAACCTGTTGCTGATGGCCGATTGCTATCAGCAAGTCAACGATTACAATCCGGCGTTGCGAATCTACGATTCTCTTTCGGTTTGTTATCCCCAAAACAGGGACATCCTGATGGCGGGGGCAGAGTGTGCCCAACAGAGCGGAAATCCTGACCTCGCCCTTGCATACTGGCAAAAAGTAAATGCGCTTTCACCCGATAATCTTTTCTTGCAGACTCGGTTGGCCGTGGCGTACTACCGGGCAGGAGACTGGCAGGGTGCCATCCTGGCCTCGGATGAGGTGTTTAAACAGGATTCTATTCCCATGCTGTTGCGCATGGTTGGAGATGCCCACATCAACCTGAATGACGGTGTAGGTCTGGTCTATTATATGAAAGCGATTGAAAAGGATCCTGCCGACCCTCTGGCGCTGCGGAACCTGTGCGATTTCTACTATTCCATACAGTTGTATGATACCGTTGTCACGCTCACCGACCGGTACCTTTCAGAGATTGACCCCGATCACAAATCCATTGGACAACTGAACGGGATGGCTCTCTACTCATCCGGAAAATACCGGAAAGCAATTGAACGCCTGCGGCGAAATGTGGAATTGAGAGACTCCAGCTATACCACGACCTACTTTCTGGGAATGAGTTATTATGCATCCAGTCTCTATTTTGATGCCACGAAGTGGTTGGAGATCGCTTACGGAAAGGCGACGCCGGAGCCCGATGTCAATCTTCTTTATTACTACGGGACCTCTCTCTCCAGAACATTTGACCGGAAAAAGGGAATAGCGGTACTCGACGAGGGAGTCGGCAAGATTGAAAAAATAAAAGAGATGCTTTTCGATTATGAGGTTTCGCTTGCCGATGCGCATCACCGATCGAAATTGCTCTCAAAAGCGGTTGATTATTACGGGTCGGCATTCAGGAAGCGCCCCCAGACCTATTCCATCCTATACAACATGGCGATCATTTACGATGAGATGGAGGAGTGGAATAGTGCGCTGGATTATTACAACCGTTTTTTAAAGACGGCACCCGAGAAACTGGACATCCATGCAGATGCTATTTCCTCGGGAGAGCTGGAAAAACTTTCCAGGACTGAGCTGTTTTATATCATGGCCGCCCAACGGGTGGCGGAGCTACAAAGAGACCGCTTCTTCGATCAAAGGAAGAAGTGAGCCGGATGCATCAATTGAATATATCATCGATTCCCTCGTTGTTCACTACCGGATCGTTGCTGCGATAGAAATCGGGAGAATAGCGTTGCTTGTCGTGGCAAGGGTCGAAACCGGCAGGCATTTCAAATACGCCGTCGTCGGTATAATTTAGCTCAGAATCGGCGTATATCTTCTGGTAGAAGATACCCTGTATGGGCAGTGCCATGCTGGCACCCTGTCCGTATGCCATCCTGTCGAAATGGATGGAGGGTTCCTCACCACCTACCCAGCAGCCTGCAACCAAGGAGGGTGTAAACGACATGAACCAGCCGTCGGAGTTGTTGTTTGTCGTACCTGTTTTTGCGCCCATCTGCCCCTTGAGGTTATAAACTCTGCGCAGGCGGCCTCCTGTACCGCCATCAACGACACCTTTGAGCATATCGAGCATCTCATAGGAGGTGGTTTCGCTGAATATCTCTTTCATCTCCGGTACAAAGGAGGCTACTTCGTTGCCATAAGAGTCCTCGATGCGGGTCACAAACATGGGTTCCACACGGATACCCCGGTTGATGAAGGAGGAGTAGGCACCCACCATCTCATACACCGATGCGTCGTTGGGTCCCAAAGCCAGTGATACGACCGGATCGGCAGGCGTCTTCAGGCCGAACGACTGCAACATGCGTGCAAAGGCGTATGGCGAGAATTGCTTCATCAGGTAGGCAGTAACCCAGTTATCGGAGTTTTGTAAACCCCATTTGATGGAGACAAACTCACCGGTTGCCCCACGTGAGTTGCGGGGAGCCCATTCTTCTCCGGTTTCCGTGATCAGGGTCACAGGACCGTGGATCATGCCATCGCAAGGGCTCATGCCTTCTTCCATGGCCAGCGTGTAGAGGTAGGGTTTGATGGTTGACCCGATCTGACGTTTGCCTGTGGTGACCATGTCGTACTTGAAGTACTTGAAATCGGGACCGCCCACATAGGCTTTCACATGGCCTGTCAATGGATCCATGGCCATGAAACCGGCACGGAGAAAGTTCTTGTGATAGCGGATGGAGTCCCAGGGGGTCATCACGGTATCCACTTCCCTTTGATGCCAGGAAAAGACTTTCATCTCCACCGGTTTTTCCTTGAAATCTTTGAGGATGTCGGCTTCACTGAAACCGGCTTTTTTTAGTATCCGATACCGGTCGGTCTGTTTCATGGCGACCGTCATCAGTTGCTCCACCTGGTCACTCACTTCGCTGGAGTAGGGTGCATACTTCTTTCCGGCTTTTTCGCGAAAGAACTGATCCTGGAGGTAACCTCCCAGATGTTCTCTCACGGCTGCCTCTGCATGACGCTGCATCCGCTTGTTGATGGTGGAATAGATCTTGAGTCCGTCGGTATAAATGTCGTAATTGGAACCATCTGCTTTCTTGTTTTTTTTGCACCAACCATACAGCGGATTTTCCACCCAGGCGAGTGAATCTTCCGTAAACTGTTGCCGTTGCCAGGAAGCATAATTCTTCCGGTTGGGCTTGCCCGCCATCATCATCTTTGCCAGGTGCTGCCGGTAATAGGGAGCGGCAATATCCACATGATCGGAACGGTTGAAATCAATTTCCAGGGGCAGTAGCTTCAATGAATCGGCTTCCTGCCGGGTAAGATGATCTGCCTTCTGCATTTGCGATAGTACCACGTTTCGCCGGTCACGGGTAAGGTCGGCACGGCGGACGGGATTATACAGCGATGAATTTTTCAACATGCCGATCAGCGTGGCTGCTTCTTCCACTTTGAGATCACCAGGTCTCTTGTTGAAATAGGTGCGCGCCGCCAGTTCAATTCCTATGGCATTGTAGTTGAAATCATATTTGTTCAAGTAGAGATTGACGATCTCGTCTTTTGTATAGTATCGCTCCAACTTTGCGGCAATTACCCATTCCACCGGCTTCTGAAAAATGCGTTGAAGTTTGTTGTTTGCACGGGGGGAATAGAGCAATTTGGCCAGCTGCTGGGTGATGGTACTGCCACCACCACTTTCCGACTGGCTGAGAATGATTGTCTTAAATATGGCCCTGCCCAGCCCGATGATGTCGATGCCCGAATGGGTATAATACCGGATGTCCTCTGTGGAAATAAGGGCATTGATGAGATGAGGCGACAGCTCGGAGTAATCGATCATGATGCGGTTGTCGTCGCTCTCAGAATAGGTAAAGAGCAGATCGTTATCGGAAGAGATTACCTGGGAGGCATATTTGTCGATCGGGTTTTCCAGCTCATT
>DHTF01000085.1:102153-107857 GCA_002411515.1 Proteiniphilum sp. UBA5267
TCGATCGGGTTTTCCAGCTCATTGATATCGGGCAGGTATCCGAGCGCTCCGACTGATACAAGTGTGAAAAAAAACACTATACCGGCTATGATGAGTCCGAAGATACCCCACATAGCCTTTACAATGTCATACTTGCCCGTGTTGTTTTTTGCTGATCCCTTGCGGAGTGTCTTTTTTTTCTTGCCCATACGTGAATATAATGGCTTTTAGCCGTGTAAACTGATTAGATATGACCGGCAAAATTACATAAAACCATTGGAAACAAGAAGGAAGAAGTATTAAAAATAGTTTCCTTCTCAGTTTCACCAAATTGACGCACAGCGCCTTTTAAAACTTAAAAGAGAAGCCCCCAGAGGCGTTCAGACCCTGTGAGGGATGTCCGTACCAGATATCCTGTTTTTGTGACAGCAGGTTGTTTACCCGCAAACTCAATGAGAAAGCATCATTTATCTCATACACACCGCCCAGGTTCAGGTCGTTGATGGCATCCATTTCCTGTTCAACGCCCTGGTAGTTACTCCACCGGTCTCCGGCAAAATAATAATTGAGGGTAAGCTTCAGATCTTCTATGATGTTGAGAGAAGCACGCAAATCGACTTCAAACCCTGGTTGGTTATAGGCCTTGGGATCTGAGACGGCCACACCGCCGATGGTCATATCGGTGACATCGTAGAAGTTCTTCTTCAGTCGGAGTGACACATCCAGCGGGGACCAGATGTTCGACTGGATCAATCCGCCGATATGTGAATGGGCCAGGTTGCCGTAAACAGGATACAAAACTTCCCTAATTGCTCCCAGACCGTCTCCACCAATAATTTCCTGACCGTGGTGTATGAGGAAATGCGCATCGTCTGTCTTCCGGAAACCGCCAAACAGATCGATGCGGAACCCGTTGGCTTCACCAATTTTTACGCCGCCATCGATGTCCACAATGGAGAAAGCCGGTTTTACAGAAGCATAATGCAGGAAGTATCGCGATTCGTTCATCATATCGAGGAAGGTGTTGTGTTGGAATCCACCATGGATGTTGGCATAAAGCGATGTCTTATCGGTCAGCCCCAGATGCAGTTTCACATTCGGAACCACACGGACCCTTATCTTATCGGCATCCTGAAAAAGCACATCCACACCCAGGCGGGCGCTTCGGTTTAATCCTCCGAAGAGAATGTAGGGGGCGGCGTTGATCAGAAAATAGTTCTCGAAGTCGTTGCCGTACATGGTGGTAAGCAGGCTCCCATCTACGCCCACCTTGGTGTTGATATCCCTGAAGGGCTTGTCGAATCCGGCAGTTGCCTTCAGTTGATTCCCCTTGATGGGGTCACCATTGAGATCGTAACCGAATTTGGTTGAGAAATTGCTGAAATCGAGCGATCCCCTGTAGTTCAGCCTATCCGACTCTTTCGAGGTCAAACCCAGGTGCACATTCAACACGCCCAGACGTTGGTTCTCGTTGTCGAAATAGCGTGGATGTTCGAAGCTGTTTCCGTAATAGTTAAAGCCGGAGTTGAGGTAAGAGAGATGCATGTTGAGCAGCATGGCGTTGGCATCGTATTTGTAGGTCAGCTTGCCCAGGTTATCCATGAAATATGCCGTGTTTCCTGCAGGATCCGAATTCTCCTGCACGTAGTTTATGTCTCCATTGGTGGAGTTGTGCAGGAAGGTAAATGCGAGGTTATGCTTCGGCTGGTCCACCAGGCGATACCCGAAGGCGCCGTCGATGTTGGCATAATTGCCGGCATGAAAAGAAAGGTACCCTTTTTTCAGGCTGAACGGAATATCTGTCATGATGTCGGCGGGGCGAGGCAAAGCTATCTCCAGCGGTGGGGTTATGCGCCCCGCCCAGGTGGAATAGTTGGTGTTGGCCTTTTGTACCACCGGCTCCCGCAGTGCCGGAAGTGAGTTGATCTTGTCGGCATCGAGCAGGGTGGGGTTGAAATCGCGTTCCACTTCCAGCTGTCTACGCAACAACGAGTCCTGCGTCTGGGCAAATAAACTGGCAGAAAGTGCCATGGCTGCCATTACAATATATATCTTCTTCATACAGTTTATATTCGCTATTTTGTTCACTTAATTTGCTTCACGTTATTCGGCCTCACCGTAATTGCTCGCTTCGCTTCGTGTTTTTCGGCTGCGCCGTTTGTTGTTCACTGTGTTCGCGTTATTTGTACTTCGCATGTTATTTTTTAGCGAAGACGTTCATTGATCATTTGCTGAATGTCTGCTTCGCCGCCTTTGTAATTGTTTTTCAGACTTTCCAGGTATTGGCGGGCCTGAAATTCGTCGCCTTTTGCCTGATAAGTGTCCGAAAGTACGATGAGTGCACGGGCCATCCAGTACTGGTGAGGTGTTCCTTTTTGCATAAACTCTTTCACCTGTGCCTCGGCCCGGTCATATGATTTCCACCGGTAATAGGTATCGGCGAGGATGAACTGTGCTTCGGCACCGTAGATGCTGCGGGTATCGTTGGCCAGGAACTGGAAATCGGCCAGGGCATTGTCATTCTCGTTTACCTGCAGGTAAGCCTTGCCCCGCAGGTACCGGGCTTCGGTCACTGTTTCGGGCGACAGGTTGTTGCCGGCCAGTAATTCCGTGGCTGCTCTCGCTGCTTCGTGATTACCTCCCAATGCTGTTTGCGCGCGTACAACGCCCAACTGTCCGGTCTGTTGGTTGACCGTGTTCCGGGCTGAAGTGGCCAGTCGGGAATAGTCGGCCAGCGCTTGTCTGTAATTGCCGTTTTTATACTCCACGCGTGCTGTATAGAGAAGGGAATAGTCGAGATACTTTCCATTGCTTGCTTCAATCACCTTCCGGAAATGAGACAGTGCCTGCTGTTCATCTTTTTTCTCCTCGGCAATCAGGCCCAGATAGTAATGGGCATCACTGCTGTAGGCTCCGTTGGGATAAGTCTGCAGGTAACGGTTCATTGACGACGCTGCATCGGTGCGGTTACCACGCATAAAGACGCTTTCGGCAGCCAGGTAGGTAAGGGAATCCTGCCGCGACACCGTAATGCGCATACCACCGGGAAGTGAGTTGGCGTAATTTACATAGCCCTGCACGTCGTTCATGTCGCTATAAACAGTCTCCATGGAAGCAAGTGCATTGCGTGCGTCATCCGAACCAGGGAAGCGGGTGATCACATTTTTATAGGCAGCGATGCTCTGCTGATAATTACCTGTATTGTAATACAATTGGCCCAACTGCACGCCGCCCTGGGAGGCGAGTGGGCTTCCGGGGTAATCGTTTACAAGACGCTGCAATACGGTAATGGCTTCATTTTCACTGCCAAGCATGGTGAGAGCCCTGCTTTTTTCGTAGAGTGCATCGTCGAAATACTGTGAATTGGGATATTGACGCATCAGGTTGTCGAGTGCAGCAATTTTACCCTGATAGTTGCGCTGAAGGCCCATTACGAAAGCACGCTGATAGGCGGCATAGTCGGCAGCGCCAGGATTCACTTCGGCTGCCTGCGAATAATATCGTTCTGCCTCACTGAAACTGCGGTTAAAGTAATAGCTGTCGCCCACACGATTCAGCGCATCGGCATATTCGTTCTTTTTGCGGTTTGTTTCTGCCGAAAGGTAACGCTCAAAGGCGGTCACGGCCTGTCCGTACTGTTGCTGTTTAAAGAGTGCGTATCCGAGGTTATACCATCCGGAGGCATAATTCTCATCTGCCGTGGCGGCATTTTGCGTAAACTGCCGAAAGTCGGTTGCAGCATTGATATAATTCCCGATCCGGTACCATGATTCCCCGCGCCAGTAGTATGCATTGTTGCGTGCCTTGGCATCGTAGTTGCCCATGCCGATACTGTTGTTAAAATATTGCACCGCTTCGTTCATGTTCCCATTGATGAACTCCTGGGCACCCAACTGAAAGAATACCATCTGTTTGGCTTCCAGAATGCGCCGGCCGGGATTGTTGATCCGTTCAATGGCTTTCAGTGCAGCCTGATAGTCTTTGGTCGTGAGAAACGTCTCAGCGAGAATATCGTTTACCTGATTGGTGTAGGGTGAATTGGGATACTCCCGGAGGAAATTCTCGAATAGGGTGATCGATTCACTGAATACCGAGAAGTTGGTCTGGTGTGCCAGCAAAGCATAGTTGAACATGGCTGTCTCCCTGACCTGGGGATTGAAGTTGTGTCGGGTAGCCGCTTCGAAAGACATCTGTGCCTGCTGTTTCTGGTTGAGTTTCAAAAAGGTCTGCCCGAGCTGAAGTTGTGCATTCTGGGTGAGGGCATCCGCTTCTCCTACGGCCCGCTGAAACATGGCTGCCGCTTCGTTGAATTTGCCTGTCTCGAAATAAGACAATCCCAGGAAATAGGCATCGCCGCGCAACGGCCTCTCCACATGTACGAGATAGTATTCATAGTATGGAATTGCCCGTGAGGGTTGTCCCAGACGATAGTGACTGTTTCCGAGTACCCTGTTTATTTCCGTGAGGTGACTGCTTTGTGGAAAGCGTGTCAGAAACGAATTTGAGAGACGGATGGCTTCATCCGGTTTTCCATCAAAAAAAGCTGCCTGTGCCGTATAAAAAGCCACCTCCTCCTGATATTCGGGATGATCTTTCAGTCGCTGGAATCGTTGCAGTGCTGTCTGGTAGTTTTTATTCGAATAATCGATGTAGCCCAGATAAAAATCAGCCGCATCCTGGTATTTGGTGCTGTTTAGCGAGAGCAGTCCGAAGTAGCGGGTGGCTTCCTCCTTGTTGTCCAGCTGCAGTTCGGTATAACCTTTGCGAAAGCTGTAATCTTCCTGTTCTGAAAGGGTGAGGTAATCCAGATCGGATTGGTTGAACCACATTTTTGCAGAGTCCCATTCTTTTCGGTCGAAATGAAACGAGCCGACAAGGAAGGTTATTTCGTTGCGATGCATTGTCTCAGGATGTGTTGCAAGGAAATCTTTCAGTTCTTCGCCGCTCTTTTCGTGACCACGATGGAAGGATGATACTGCCATCATGTAAGCGGCCTCTTCTTTCAGCGTTGCATCGGAACTTACATGCATAAATTCTGCCAGGATATCCTGTGCTCCGGTGTAATTTCCTTCGAGAAACATCTCTTTGCCGAGATTATACAGATTCTCATGCCCGGCGTGGTAAGTGGTCTTCTGAGCTGGTGAAATCTGGGCGATAAGGGCAAGGATAAGCAATAAGATGATTTTCTTCATATTCTGGATTTTTATGATTCCTCTTTGATTGTATTTCTGTGTAGCTTTTTTGTATGTTGATACTCGCGGAGTAATTTTTCCACTCCTTGTTTGATCGATGTAAGTCCGAAATCTGCCGGAGAGAGTTTGTCGGGGGGAATAAACTGCAGCTCAGATACATCGTCTTGTGGATGCAAACCTTGAAAATCATGCACGAAGCAGCGGAAAAAGAGATCCACGGTTTGCACTTCAAAGCCCGAATATACGTAAATATTCGGAATGGAAAAAAGATATTCGGATGAAGTAACACGCAGGGTCGTTTCTTCCCCGACTTCCCGGCGGACGGCTTCTTCGGCTGTCTCGTGCATGTCGATGAAACCGCCGGGAAGGTCGAGGGTGCCCTTCGCCGGGTCTTTGGCCCTGCGGGCGACCAGAATTTCACCTGCTGCATTCTCAATCACTGCCACCACGGCGGCAGAGGAATTGAAGTAGTAGACAAAACCGCAGTCTGCACACTTCTTCGATTTTTCATTATTTTCCGCGAACTGTGAAGA
>DHTF01000072.1:0-1013 GCA_002411515.1 Proteiniphilum sp. UBA5267
CCCAGGATAAGAAGAGCGATAAATTTACCCTCATCGATAACATGGATGGCACTGAACATGATTTTATGCTTTACTTGCCCATGTACTCCGAGATCTACTCTTGCAAGATAGGAATTGATGAAAATGCTTCCATAGAGCCGTTAGAATCGAATTTCCGACATCGCATTGCTGTATACGGCTCGTCGTACACCCAGGGAGTAAGCACCAGTCGTGCCGGTATGAGCTGGCCCATGCAGTTCATGCGCCACACCGGTTTACAGATTGTTTCGTTAGGGGCAAGCGGGCGATGCCTGATGCAGCCCTATTACACCACCGTCCTCGAGGCAATCGAGGCAGATGCCTTCCTGTTCGACACTTTCTCCAATCCCGATGCAGATATGATCCGTGAACGGTTGTTGCCCTTCATCGAGCGGCTCATTAAAGCACATCCGGGCAAACCGCTCATCTTCCAACGGACCATCTATCGGGAAAGAAGGAATCTGGACACGGCGGTGGAAAAGAGGGAATCTGCAAAAGCGGAGGCAGTGGAGGAGATGTTCTACGAAATAAAAAACGGCAAAGACAAAGCCAAATACAAAGATGTCTATCTGATTACACCCAATGCGTCTGATAACCATGAAACATCGGTCGACGGAACTCATCCCGATAATTATGGTTATTCATTGTGGTACCGCTCAATCGAAGAACCGGTTAGAAGTATATTGACACAATACGGCATCAATTAAATCCCCCTTGCTTCGAAAATTACGCCATTTCTTATTGAAAAGCTGTATGCGTGAACCGTTTTTTTCTTTCTATGTGCATGCTTGAATTGCTTGTGCATGCTTGATTCGCCGTAACTCCTTCGGATATGCTTCGGATATGCTTCGAATATAAGTCGGATATACTTCGAAAATATCCGGCGAAGTAAAGGTTTAATTACGGCTAAAATTAGGCCTTGATATTTGCCATTTACGACTATGTAGATGGAGACATTCGATGCCAAATGCGGACAAACCATACCTTTTGGAGGA